>NZ_JBFUGG010000022.1:0-93554 GCF_056403035.1 Flavobacterium sp. P3_A6
GCCTTCACTTTTGATGGTCTGCACAGAAAAACCAAGCTTCGCAAGATCTACAAACGCTACAAAAGCATCTATAAATCGTACTTGATTATTGGGAGCTATAGCCTCTTCTAAACTAAAAATACGCATTTGGTGGCGGGAAATCCCTGTGATATGTTGCATTCCTAAAAATACGAAAATTCCTGTTTTGCCACAACTTTTTTGTTATATTTGAGGCAACTCAAACGAAGGTTTTTTCACAGACTGACGTTAGTGGTAACTATATCAGACAACAACAACGATGGAAGACTTTTTAAAAAAATTGAAACTTATTGACTATTTAACAACGAACCTACAAATCGGTAAAACTGAATTCGTACAACGACTATCTTCAATCACTGACGAAGGAAATACAGGAATCTTTTCAGATACATTTGATGCATTCTCTTCTAGTAAAAACGAATTTAAAGGGCAAGTAAATTATGATGGGTTTAAACTAAAAAGAAGAACACGTTTTTTTGACACAAATATAAATATAGCTGTTGCTAATGGTACACTATCCGAAAACAATGGTCAATTGACCGTTGAAACAGAAATAAATGGGTTCAATAATTTCTTTATTATATTCTACGTTTTCTTAATCATTTTTTATTCAATATTTATTTTTAGTTTTAGTAGTTCAGACAACAATGTAGAATTCTTTGCTATACCATTTTTGCTTTTACATGGAACGTTAATGTTTTCAATGCCATATTTTATGATGAGACGTAGTGTAAAAAGACTTAAATATGAATTAGAAAGGGAATTTTTCTACTTAACAAAAAATAAATAATAATAATAATAAACTTTTTTATTGGTGGACAATTAAGTGAACAAACTAATAGAGAGAAAAAAAACAGCCGCTAACAGCTACCGGATTTAGGCAATTGGCTTAATGGAAAGATGGTTTTGTATTTGGGATGATTTGGCAAATCCGAAAATAGGGCTTAATTTAGTCCCAAACCCGCTGTAGTACCAGAACATTGGCAGTAACCTTCTCTCGAGAACTTAATAAAAGAATATTAAACGAAATAGCATGACTATACAGCATAATTCAAAAACAACTTTAAAATGGTATTATACCTTTTGGCGAGTTTTGCTTTTTTGCGGGAGTTGTGCTGTAATTTTAATATTATGCTCGAGTATGACTCAAAATATTTCAGCAAATATTTCGGATCATATATCTATTTTATCCGCAACAGTTCTAACATTTATATTAACATTGTTATTTGTAAAATGGGAGAAACTGAAACTAAATGACATCGGAATCATTCCCGATAAACACAGTATTTTTAGATTTTTAAGTGGCTATGCAATTGGTTTTTGTATGGCTATCTCACAAGCATTAATAGTTATAGCTTTTGGACATTTTCAGTTAAAATTTGTCTCACAAATTTCATTAATTGATATACTCTTACCGTTCATTTTATATTTGCTTGTTGCTTGCAGAGAAGAATTGGCTTTTCGCGCTTATCCTTTGAGAAGCCTGAATATTTCAATAGGTTCTCTTTTAGCGTTAACAATAATAACAATCATTTTCATTCTTGAACACGTTGCTGGTGGAATGACATGGAAAATGGCAATATTAGGTTCTGGAATCGGAGCAATTTTATTTGGCGTGTCGGCATTAAAAACTAAAGGTCTTGCGCTTTCATTTGGACTTCATAGTGCTTGGAATTTTGGACAATGGACATTTGGATTTAAAAGCAAACCAGGTATATGGGAAGCTATCGTTGAGAAAGGATATGAATCAAAAGTTGAAGATATTGGATTATTAGCATTCATATTTGTAATGGGAATTGCAATTACAGGCATTTGCTTTTATTACAGAAAAAATCATTTAAGCGAATGAAAATGGCTACTGCCAACAGCTACAACGGATTTGGGCAATAGGCTCAACGGAAAGTTGGTTTTGTATTTGGGATGATTTGGCAAATCCTAATATTGGGCTTAATTTAAAGATGGTTTTGTACTTGGAAAATTAATGTTTAACCGAAAGTTTAGGCTTTCCTAATCCGCCACATCGCCAAGCTGCTAAACGTTATAGACTATCTTAGGCGACTGCTAAATATGACGGAAAATAACAACTCGAAAGGTTAATTTAAACAAATAGTAATATTATGAAAAAGTTACAATTCATAGTAAGCATCAATGCACCGGTGACCAAGATTTATGATTTTATGCTTGGCATCAACAGTAAATCAACTTATGAGCAATGGACTTCTTTGTTTAACCCGACATCGACCTATGAAGGAAGTTGGGACAAGGGAAATAAAATTCTATTTATCGGAGTAGATGAGAAAGGAGAAAAGGGAGGTATGGTTTCCAAGATAGCTGAAAACATTCCCTACCGATTTGTTTCGATTCAACATTATGGTCTTTTTAAAGCTGACAAGGAAATTACAGAAGGACCAGAAGTGGAAAAATGGGCAAACGGATTTGAAAACTATACCTTCGAAGAAAACAATGGAACTACAACCGTTACTGTTGACTTAGACACCACCGAAGATTTTTTAGATTATATGAACCAGACCTACCCAAAAGCACTCGATAAGCTGAAAGAACTTTGTGAAAAATAAAAATTTCAAGAATATCTTAAAAATACAAAAAAACAAATGCAGCCTATAACAGTACCTACAAGAAATTAGCGGTTCAGTGGTGGCAAACAATTTTGTGCTTCGAAACCGCCAACTTCCTGTAGCGGCAAAATGTTACCAGCAATGTTGGGGCAGCCATAAACCTGACAGTTAAGGACAAATTGAAACAGAAATTGGCAAAAAGACATAAATACAACCAATAGTTGTCGAAATGCAACAGAAAGTAGTATGAAAACAACTAATGATAGCGGACTATATTAACATCACGTCAATGAGATCAAATAACTTTGTGGCATCACAAAAACAAGTAAGATGATGCTAAATTCAAAATCAATTGGTAATAAAATTGCCACAGCGAGAAAGAAAATTAATCTTTCGCAAGCCGAACTTGCGCAACAAGTTTCAATCAGTCCTCAAGCAGTTGGTAAATGGGAGCGTGGCGAATCTATGCCTGACATTTCCACATTAAACCGACTTGCAGAAATTCTTGGAGTTGACCTTAATTACTTCTCTGACAATTTTCAGAACGAAAAAGCTGCAACAACATTAATTGAAAAACTCAGCCAGCAAACAGTAGAAATCGATAGAACAAATCCAAGAAAAAAATTTGGCTGGAATTGGGACATGTCTCAAGGTAACTGGAGTGATGCTGATTTTTCAGGTTTAAAAAACTTAAAGGAAAAGTTTAGTTCTTCAAATATGAAGAACTGTAAGTTTATGAACTCTGATTTATCAGGAGTTATTCTTAGAAAAAACAATATTGACCTCTGCGATTTTTCAGGTTCCGACATCAGAGACAGCAAAATCCAATTCTCAAACCTCTTAAAAAATCAGTTCAATAAATGTTATTTTATTGATGCTGAAATTTTTAAAAGTAATATTGAAAAATGCAATTTCACTGAAGCGGACTTTTCGGGTGCAGAAATTCTGGAAGTAAATTTAGAGAATAATATTGTAGAAGATGTTGTTTGGAAATTTACGAAATTGAAAAAAACAAACATTAGTAATATTACTTTCACAGGAACCTTTGAAGACTGTCATTTTGAACACTGTGCATTTTATGGAGTTAAATTTGAAAATGCAACTATTCTAAACACCTTTTTCAAATATAATGAAAGATTTAAAAAAGTTCAATTTGTAAACTGTAAAGTGGACAGTATAACTTTTGCTTTTTTGAAAAATAATCAAGCGAATTTGACAGGGATTACAATAATAGAGTAACGAAAGACAGTAATAAAAACACTGCTGGTAACAGTAAAAGTTTCGTTGAATGCACAGCACAAACAATGAACCTCCAGTTAAACGAAACCGCTGAGAATCCGTAACTGCATGGATTCAAAAATATATCAGAAGGTATTTAAGAAGTTTTATATCCTCTTTTCCCCTATGGCACTCGTTTGTCAACGTTCTTTGGTGTTCTTCTGTGACGAGTATCTACCTAAATTAGTTCATAAAAGTAAGTAAGCACTCGTTGCAAACGAACACAGAGGGATAAATAAAAACCTCTAGTTTTTTCTAACAAACGCAACCTTTCTTTAATAAGGCCATCTATTTATTAAACACCTCCTATGAAAAATATAAAATTCTTATTTATTGCATTTAATCTCTTCATTTTCAGTTGCAATAATGACGATTCTTCTTCACAAAAATCAGAAGATCAAAATCTATCCAAAATGTACACTGAAATTATTACAGCTTCCATGGTCAATACTACTCCATGCACTAACCCCGCAGAATGGTCTTTTACAGCCATTGGCTCAAAATCATGTGGAGGTTCTTTTGGTTTTATTGCGTACTCCTTGAAAATTAATGTTACCGAATTTCTAAAAAAAGTAGAGAATTATACCAAAGCACAAGAAGCATACAATAAAAAATGGGGAATTATCTCAACCTGCGACATGATATTACCGCCATCTGGAGTTGACTGCGTAAATGGTAAACCAACATTGATATATTCTGCTCTGTATCAGTATACTAAAAAAAACTAATAGTTTTAACTTAAAAATTATGAAATTTTTTCTAAGTAAAAGCATATAATGAACAGCGGAACAACTGTCATTGCTAACGAAACTGCCCTGCTCCTATTAATTCAAAAAAAAACATAAGCAACTAAAAATAAACACATTGAATTATTTTTTATTGTACTTTGAAAAAATAAATGAAAAAAATATCAATTCTGAAACGCTTGTTTCAAAAATAGTTTTACATTTGCAAAGTGAAAATGAAATGTTATGGCTCGCTGTGTAGAATTTAACGAGGTCGAAAAAATTGAAAAAGCAATGAATGTCTTTTGGGAAAAAGGATATAATGCTACTTCTATGCAGGACTTAGTGGATGCCATGCAGATCAACAGAAGCAGTTTATACAACACCATTGGCGACAAGCATCAATTATTTATGAAATGCATTGGCAATTATTTTGATAATGCGATGCAGGAAATAAAAGAAAAAGTAGCCAAGGAAACATCCGCCAAAGCTGCATTGATTAAAGTTATTAGCGATAAAGCGGATTGGATTATATCCTGCGACAAAGGATGCTTAGGGATGAAAACTATTTTCGAAATTGCTCCAGATGACTGCATTGTCCGAAACGTAATGAGCAAAAACAATGATGTTTTCATTGAATATATGGCTTCCATAGTTCAAAAAGTAATGGATGACGGCGAAATGGATGATACCGAAGATGCAGCATTAATGGCTGAATACATTGCCACTTCTTTTACAGGATGGAAGCAATCGTATATACTTCATGGAAACCCGATCAAAATCAAAAAAATGTCAGAATTTCTGATTAAAAATATTTTTAAATAATCCCTTTTTTTTACCTAAATTCTGAAACGTTTATTTCAGATAACAATACACAATAAGCATACGCATTTTTTAAATTACAGCATTGATTCTGAAACGTTTATTCCAGAATTATCGCTATACTAAATTATTAATCTTTAAATTAAAAACAGCATGAATTCTGAAACGATTATTCCAAATAAGACACTATCTAAGACTAAATTTAATACAATTCCAATCATGAAAAAATTTACAATTTTAAGCTTAATGGCTGTATTTTTAATCAGTTGTGCAGATAAATCTCAGGCACCTGCCACTGCACCCGCTCCGCTCCTGCCTGTTATGGCAATAACTACAGAAAACACTACTACCGATGCTGAATACCCTGCTGCTATACAGGGAACTGTAGATGTGGAAATCCGTCCGCAGGTAAGCGGAAATTTAGACCGCGTTTTGGTCGATGAAGGCGCTTATGTTACTAAAGGGCAGTCTTTGTTCAAAATAAACGAACGTCCCTACCGTGAGCAGTTAAACAATGCTTTGGCCAGTCTTCATGCGGCCGAAGCATCTTATATCAACGCACAGCTTGAAGTTGATAAACTTACTCCTTTGGTTCAAAACAAAGTGGTTTCTGATTATCAGCTGAAATCGGCTAAAGCTTCCCAGAAAATTGCTGCTGCTAATATCGAACAGGCCAAAGCAATAGCGGCATCAGCAAAAATCAATTTAGGATATACCAATATTACGGCTTCGGTAAATGGCTACATAGGAAGATTGCCTAAAAAACAAGGAAGTTTAGTTGCTGCAACCGATATTGACGCACTGACAACTCTTTCAGATGTTCACGAAGTATATGCTTATTTTTCCTTGAGTGAAACGGATTTCATTCAATTTAAATCAAAATATGCAGGAAACAGCATTGGCGACAAGATTAAAAAACTACCTCCTGTGACTTTGATATTAGCAGATAACAGTGCTTATCCGCAAACGGGAAAAATAGACATGGTCGATGGGCAATTTGATAAAACCACCGGAGCTATTACCGTAAGAGCTAAATTCTCCAATCCAAACAAAACTTTACGTTCAGGAAATACCGGAAGAATCCGTTTAGCACTGCAGCATGACGATGCGATTTTGGTACCACAGTCGGCTACAATAGAAATGCAGGATAAAGTTTTTGTCTTTACGGTAAGCAAAGAAAACAAGGTTGCCAAAATGCCTATTACAGTTGTCGGTAAAAGCGGTGCTAACTACCTTATCAAAGACGGTGTAAAAACGGGTGACCAAATTGTATTAAGCGGTATCGACAAACTTCAGGAAGGACAAGTAATTCAGCCTGAAAAATCAGCAGCAAAAATTGCCCAAATCATTAACAAAAAATAATTTTTACAGATGTTCAAAATATTTATACAAAGGCCCGTACTGGCAACCGTTATCTCCATTTTGCTGGTGATATTAGGAGTACTTGGACTTACGAAATTGCCTTTACAACAGTTTCCTGATATTGCGCCTCCCTCGGTTTTGGTGACGGCAGTTTATCCAGGAGCCAATGCAGAAACGGTTTTGCGTTCTGTTGCGCCATCTCTGGAAGAATCTATAAATGGTGTGGAGAATATGACTTACATGAGCTCGACTGCGAGTAATGACGGTACATTAGCAATTACTGTTTTCTTTAAATTAGGAACTGACGCTGACCAAGCTGCAGTGAACGTGCAGAACAGAGTTGCACAAGCTACCAGTCAGTTGCCTGCAGAAGTAGTACAGCAAGGGGTTATCACTGCCAAACAGCAAAACAGTTTTATCATGGCAATCGGTATGTATACCGAGGATGAGTCCAAATACGATCAAACCTTTGTTGCCAATTATGCGCAGATCAATATTATCCCTGAAATCAAACGTATTCCGGGAGTTGGTGCTGCCAATATTTTTGGCGGTATAAAAGATTACTCTATGCGTGTTTGGCTGAATCCAACACAAATGTCAACGCATAATGTAACGCCAAATGAAGTTATGGCAGCGATTCAGGACAAAAGTCTGGAAGCTGCTCCGGGTAAATTTGGGGAAAGAAGTACCGAAGTTTTCGAATATGTAATTAAATACAAAGGAAAATTAACCAAACCCGAAGATTATCAAAATATTGCCATTCGTTCCAATGCTGACGGTTCTATACTTCGATTAAAAGATGTAGCAAGAGTGGAACTTGGTGCCTACTCCTACAACAGTTTAACACGTTTGAATGGTAAAAAAGGAATTGTAATCGGAGTAATTCAATTGGCGGGTTCTAACTCTAATGATATTCAGATTGCGATTAACAAATTGATGGTTAAAGCATCCAAAGATTTCCCCGCCGGAATAAAACACAATATTTTCTACAGCACAAAAGTTTCTCTGGATCAGTCTATTGAACAGGTGGAGCATACTTTGCTTGAAGCTTTTATACTGGTATTTATAGTTGTTTTTCTCTTCCTTCAGGATTTTAGATCAACTTTAATTCCTGCTATTGCTGTGCCTGTAGCAATTTTAGGAACGTTCTTTTTCATGCAGTTATTCGGATTTTCGATAAACCTTTTAACGCTTTTCGCTTTAATCTTAGCCATTGGTATTGTCGTCGATGATGCGATTGTCGTCGTCGAAGCCGTGCATGCTAAAATGGAACACAAACATCTGTCTCCAAAAGTAGCCACGCACGAAGCCATGCACGAAATTACCGGAGCGATTATTTCGATTACGCTGGTAATGGCAGCAGTATTTTTGCCAGTTGGTTTCATGGAAGGTTCAACAGGGGTTTTCTATCGCCAGTTTGCTTTCACTATGGCAATTGCTATCGTAATTTCAGCTGTGAACGCTTTGACGTTGAGTCCTGCCCTAGCCGCTTTATTTTTGAAAGATAATCACGCTGCACATAACGGACAGACTTCATACGTTAAACGAGGATTTAAAGAAAAATTCTTTACCGGATTCAATAATAGTTTTGAATCCTTAACCAACCGTTACGTTGGCGGGCTAAAATTCTTAATCCGCAACAAATGGGTTAGTTTGGGAGGTTTGGCTTTAATTACTATTGCGACTATTGTAATGGTAAAAACGACACCATCAGGATTTATTCCAACAGAAGATCAAGGATTTATTGCTATTGCGGTTAACACTCCTTCGGGGACTTCTCTTGATGGAACTCAAAAAGTAATGACTAAAGCCGAAAATACGTTAAGAGGTTTGGAATCTTCAAGATTTGTAACCGCCATTTCAGGTTTCAACTTATTGACGAATTCTACAAGCCCGTCATCGGCAGTGGTTTTTGTATTGCTTAAACCAAATGAAGAGCGCGGCAGCATTAAAAATATTGATGAAATAATGAATCAGGTTCGTGGCAAATTGGGTGCGATTTCAGACGGTAGTTTCTTCGTATTTAGTTTCCCAACTGTACCCGGTTTTAGTAATGTTGAAGCTTTAGACTTAGTATTACAGGACAAAACGGGAGGCAAACTGGATAAATTTAGCGGTATTTCACAAACCTTCATTGGAGAATTAATGAAACGCCCAGAAATAGCTGTTGCTTTTACTAGTTTCAAAGCCGATTATCCTCAATTGCAATTGGATATTAATGACGAGAAAGCCGATCAATTAGGCGTAAAAGTCAAAGACATTCTGCAGACTATGCAGGCATATTTTGGAAGCGCACAAGCCTCCGACTTTAACCGATTTGGAAAATATTACCGAGTGGTTGTTCAGGCAGATATTGCCGACAGAGCAGATCCGTCAGCTATTGACCGTGTATTTGTAAAAAATAAAAACGGCGAAATGGTTCCAATCAATACTTTGGTAAAACTAAGCCGTATTTATGGTTCTGAAACAGCTTCGAGATACAATTTGTTTAATTCTATTTCGGTAAATGCGATTCCGAAACCCGGATTTAGTTCTGGAGATGCCATCAAAGCAATTGAGGAAGTTGCAGCGCAGCAATTGCCTGCAGGTTACAGTTATGAATTCTCAGGACAAACCCGTGAAGAGATTTCTTCGGGAGGACAATCAACAACAATTTTCTTATTGTGTTTGATATTCATTTACTTCCTGCTTGCAGCACAGTACGAAAGTTACATTTTGCCTTTGGCGGTAATCTTCTCGATCCCAGCCGGAATCTTTGGAGTATTTGTAGCCATTGGATTGACCGGAATCGAAAATAACATTTACGTGCAGGTTGCCTTGGTAATGCTTATAGGACTGCTCGCCAAGAATGCGATTCTGATTGTAGAATTTGCATCCCAAAAAAGAAAATCCGGTCAGGCATTGGTCAAAGCTTCTATAGATGCGGCCAAACTGCGCTTACGTCCAATTATCATGACGTCACTGGCTTTCGTAGTTGGATTAATTCCGATGATGAGTGCCAAAGGGCCATCTGCTCAGGGTAACCACTCTATCAGTATTGGTGCTGCGGGCGGAATGGTTTCGGGAGTAATTCTAGGGCTGTTAATCATCCCTGTTTTATTCATAGTATTCCAATATTTACAAGAAAAAGTTACTGGAAAACCAGTCGCTGTAACTCATAACCACGAAAATAAAAATGGAAAATTATATCACAGCAATTCTGGTGACAATAATCATCAGCCTCACGTACATAGCGTATAAAGTGTCCAAAGATCTTGAAAGCAAAAAAGACACCTGTCCAGAAATTTAATTACGAAAAAGTAAAATGAAAAAGTATATAACCAAAACCGTGATGATCGTCATTTTGATCACCACAATAATATCCTGTACCGTTTCGAAGGATATTGAAACTCCAAAAGATGCATTCCCTGGGAATTTCAGGAATACATCAGTTTCAAAGGATACGGCAAGCATTGGTGATTTGGAGTGGAAAAATTTCTTTACAGAAAAAGACATTATTCAGCTGATTGATAGTGCCGTGGTCAGAAATAACGATTTACAAATTGCGGCTAAAAACATTGAAATTGCGCAATACAGATTCACACAATCCAAGTGGGGAAATGTGCCTCAGGCCAATTTATTTGTGAATGCCAGTACCAGCAATCCGTCAGACAATAGTTTTACGGGAATGAACCTGAATCAAGCATTGGGTGTTAAACATATTGAGGATTATTCTGCCGGGGTTTCACTTTCGTGGGAAGCAGATATTTGGGGAAAAATCAAAAGCCAGAAAAAAGGAGCTTTTGCCAGTTATCTTCAATCGGAAGAAGTAAAAAAAGCATTGCAGACTACTATTGTTGCCAATGTTTCAAGCGGTTATTACAATCTTTTGATGCTGGACGCACAATTAGAAATTGCTAAGAAAAATGTACAGTTAATTGACAGCACCACCACTTTCATCAAATTGAAATTTGATGCCGGACAAGTAACTTCATTAGCCATTCAGCAATCGGAAGCACAAAAATTAAATGCGGCACAATTGGTTCCTTTATTGGAACAAAACATCGCGATTCAAGAAAATGCCCTGAGCGTATTGACGGGTTCATTCCCCAATTCGAAAAAAAGAAGCATTGTTCTTAGTGCTGTTGAAGTGAAAAATAATGCTTTAATCGGAATTCCGTCCTCAATAGTAAGCAGAAGACCTGATGTAAAAAGCGCAGAATTGATTCTGAAAACTGCGAATGCCAATGTCGGAATCACAAAAGCCGATTTGTATCCAGCACTTAGAATTACTGCTCAAGGCGGACTAAATTCATTCGAAAGCAGTAACTGGTTTACTATTCCAGCTTCATTGTTCGGAACTGTTGCTGGTGGTTTGACACAGCCTCTGCTGAATAACAAAAGGCTAAAAACACAATATAATATCGCCGTAGCCGAAAGGGAAAAAGCGGTTTTAAATTTCAGACAATCCGTATTAATCGCTGTTAGTGAAGTATCAGATGCTTTGGTGAAAGTTGAGAAACTGCAACAACAGGAATCGTTTTTACAGGAACGTGTAAAAACTTTGCAACTAGCCATTAAAAATGCTAAAATGTTATTCCAAAACGGAATGGCGGAATATCTTGAAGTACTTTCTGCGCAGGCGAATTTATTGCAAAGCGAATTAGAACTTGCCAACATAAAAAGAGAACAACTTACGGCCAATACGGAATTGTACCGCGCATTGGGCGGAGGCTGGAGATAAAATCAAAACCTGTTTAGGAGTAAAATTATTTTTAAACACATAGAAACATAGAATTTATAGTGTTTAAAAAGAGCTTGATAGACGTTTTACTTTACACATAGTCAATCTATGTGAAAAATAGTGCTATTTCTTATTTATTCTTAAATTATAGTTATAAATCTATGTGTCTATGTGGTTCATTTTTATTTAAACATTATTACACACAACAGGTTAAAATCTAAAATTAATTTACAAAACGAAACAAATTAACAATCTAAATTATAAATAGTTATGAGTACAACTAATTTATTTTCGCCTTTCAGCCTGAAATCGCTAAATCTTAAAAACAGAATCGTAATGGCGCCAATGACGCGCTCTTTTTCTCCAAACGGAATCCCAACTGATGAAGTTGCCGCTTACTATCAAAAAAGAGCCGAGGGTGAAGTGGGTTTAATATTATCTGAAGGGACTGTTATCGACAGACCTTCCTCATCCAATGATGGAAATGTGCCTCACTTTTATGGCGATCAGGCACTAAAAGGATGGGAAAAAATAATCAACGAAGTTCACGCAGCGGGTGGCCAAATGGGACCGCAAATCTGGCACATGGGAATTATGGATAACCATCATTCGGGCTGGGTTCCTCCAGTTCCTTTTGAAGGTCCTTCGGGATTAAACCGTCCGGGGTTCAATAACGGCAATACAATGTCTGAAGCAGCTATTGAAGATACCATTCTTGCTTTCGGAAAAGCAGCTGCTGATGCCAAAAGATTAGGCTATGATACTATCGAAATTCACGGTGCGCATGGTTATTTAATTGACCAGTTTTTCAATCCTGAAACTAATTTACGCACTGATATTTACGGCGGAAAAACATTGAAGGAGCGCAATCGGTTTGCCATTGAAGTGGTGAAAGAAATCAGACAACAAGTGGGAAATGACTTTGCCGTGATTATGCGTTTCTCTCAGTTTAAACCTTCTGATTATAATTATAAACTAGCAAAAACACCTCAAGAATTAGACGCTTGGCTTACGCCTCTTGTTGATGCTGGAGTTGATATTCTGCATTGTTCACAACGCCGTTTCTGGGAACCAGAATTTGAAAAATCGGATCTCAATTTTGCAGGATGGGCCAAAAAAGTAACCGGAGCTCCAACCATTACCGTTGGTTCTGTTGGCCTTTCAAGTGATTTCTTTGGTGCTTTTGCAGGCGAAAGTTCACAGCCTGCCTCTTTGGATGAACTGACAAGACGTTTTGACAGAGGTGATTTTGATCTGGTAGCCGTTGGAAGACCTTTACTGTCTGACCCAAATTGGACTGCAAAAATAAAATCCGGAAAAACTGATCAGCTTATAGGATTCAGTAAAGAAGCTTTGAGCGAATTGATATTAGAATAAATTTTACAGGCAAGTGAATTGTTCAGCATCTTAATGGGAGCTGACTAAAAATACCCTTTTTTTATTATTTAATTTGATGACGCTGTAAAATCTCGGTTTTACAGCGTTTTTCATTTATTCCGTTTAATGGAAGGGGTATCAAAAGGCATAAATGACATATAACTTTAGAATTAATCTTTGGCTTTATCATATTCTACCCTTACAAGATCGGATGTATAGTATACATTTCATGTTCTCATTAATTAAAATCACTCCATAAAAAAAGCTCCAAACATCTTTCAATATTTAGAGCTTCCCTGTATCTATCTAAGATTTATTTAAACAGCATTAAATACTTTTCCTTGTTTTGAAACATTATCGAAATCAAAATCGCGCTTAAAACTAAAGCAAAAAGCAATCCGCTGGTATCTTGGACAATATTTGTCAGGACAATTCCAACCATAACAGGCAAAATGATTAAAGCTCCTAATGCTCTAAATCTTGGCAGGATGATCAACACACCTCCCAAAACCTCGACTGCGCCTACAAGTGGCATGATCCAGCCAATTTCGGTAAAAGCGTTCATGGCTTTCTGCATTTTTTCGGGCAGATTATCAGGCATTGGCATATAATAAAAAAACTTGTTCAGGCCTGCGTTGATAAACATCAAACCAAATAAAAGACTTAAAACGAATATGATTTTATTTTTCATTATTAATTAATTTTAGCGTTAGCAAATAGTTCGTCCAAACCATTTAAGGCAATGGTAAATCCTTCTTTAAAATTCATAGCCAGCAGTTTTTCCAAATTGGCTAATGTTTCATGTTTAATAGCAATATCTACAAGGGTTGTATTTCCTTTATCGACAAAATCTATATTCCATACAGAGCGCGGCATTTCGGTATTTATATTCCCATCTATATTGCAAAAGCCACTCAAAAACTTAAAATTAGTTTTAGGCGAAATGGAAGTAAAGTCTGCCAATGCCCAATGTTCCTCCCCTTCTGGACCACACATGGAATATAATCTTCGTCCGCCCTCTTTAAACTCCATTGATTTAGTTTTGGCAAACCACGGTTTTGGTCCCCACCACTGATCGAGTAATTCAGGCATGGTGTAAGCATCCCAAACCAATGCCAATTCAGCAGCGAATTCTTTTTTTACATGTACTGTGTTCGTTTCTTTGTTCACAGTAAAATCGAATGTCAGATTATTATTCATGGCTATCATTTTAGCGTTACTAACAATTCATCTAATCTTTCTAATGTTGAAGTCAATCCGTCTTTCATTCCCATTTGAATTACTGCTTCCAGATCTTCAAGGGAGTTATAAGTAACAATCGTTTCTACAACTGCATTCTCCTCTTTGCTTGTAAAATTAACCAGCCATACTGCTTGTGGCAAATCGGTATTTATGTTGCCGTCTTCATCACTAAAAGCATCGGTAGAGGTGTAATAATCAATAGGTTTTATTTCCAGAAATGTTGTCCATCCCCAATATTCAGTTCCATTAGGCTCTACCATTGCATAATGCCAATGGCCGCCTTTACTAAAATCCATTGATTTGGTCTTAGTCGTTAGCGGTTTTGGTGCAAACCATTGGTCTAATAATTCCTTTTTTGTATAACAGTCCCAAACCAATTGCTGATTGCCAAGGAATTCTCTTCTTACTGTAATGGTATTCTTTTCCTTGTCTACAAGGAAGTCAAATTGCAAATTGCTGTTCATCATTTTTTTGTATTTTTAATTGTTAATAATAAATCATCCAATTGGTTAAAACGGGTTTCCCAAATCTTTTTAAACTGCTCCAGCCATTTGTCAATTTCTTTCATTTTGTCAATTTCAAGACTGTAATAAATTTCCCTTCCCTGCTGTTCTTGTTTAACTAACTCACATTCTGCCAATATTTTCAAATGTTTTGAAACTGCCTGTCGTGTGGTGTCAAAATGTTCTGCAATGGCATTAGGCGTCATAGCCTGCAAAGCAATGAGCGTAATAATGGATCTTCTTGTTGGATCTGCTATTGCCTGAAATATATCTCTTCTCATTTTTCAAAATTACGAAACCATTTGGTTGCAAATATACATGCAACCAATCAGTTTCGCAAATGTTTTTACATTTTTTTTTTTAAGACATAAAAAAAACCTAAACACTTAACATGTTTAGGTTCCATTCCGTCTAGTATTTACTCCGCTATTTAATCCTATACTTTTGCTGATTGTATAAATAGAAAGGGCATATTACATGAGCCAGCGCATCTTTGGCTAAATTTTTATTAAGCTTTTCTGGAGTAAAGATGGTGTCATTTTGAACATGAAACTGCAAAGGTTCCTTATTGGGCTGCATAATGACAACTTCGTTTCCTACTCGGAAAGCATTGATATCATTAAACTGCATCATCGCGCGGCCCTGAAACGAATCAGGCAAATTAAATAAATTTCTTCCTGCCATTGGAACTTCGGTATCCAATCCAATTTTGCCCAACACAGTAGGCTGAATATCAATCTGACTGCATAATTTATTGTATTTTTCCCCTTTTGCAACACCCGGACCAATAATCAGAGCTGGGATATGAAATTTGTTTATAGGCACAAGGTGTTTTCCATAAGTTCTGGTATTATGATCTGCAATCACAAGAAAAATAGTGTTCTTATAATATTCTTCCTTTTTGGCTTGTTTAAAAAATTGACCGATCGAATAATCAGCATATTTCATTGCATTGTCCACTGAATTCTTTTCCTTATTATAAAGGGTAATTCTTCCGTCGGGAAATTCAAAAGGCTCGTGATTGGAAGAAGAAAATACTAATGAAACAAAAGGTTTATTGCCAAGGCTTTTAAAATAAGTATTGGCTTTTGCCATTACATCTTCATCAGACCAGCCCCAAGTGCCGTGAAAAGCAGCTTTCTTGGAATCAAAATCATCCTCATCAATAATTTTGTCAAACCCATTGCCGCTAAAAAAAGCCCCCATATTATCAAAATTGGCCATCCCGCCATAAATAAAACTAGTGTCATATCCTTTTTGTTTCAATAACGATGCAATGGTGTAGAAATTAGTTTGCGAATTATTCAGTTTCACTACACTTTCTGACGGAGACGGCAGAAAACCAGTAACCACAGCCTCAATTCCGCGTACGCTTCGGGTTCCCGTTGAATATAAATTGGTAAATAATGTTCCTTCTTTCGTCAGTTTATCAAATTCAGGGGTTAATGGCAATCCTCCAAGTGACCCCACATATTCGGCACCCAAGCTTTCTTCCAGAATAATCACAATATTGTAAGGTCTTTTGATAACACTGTCCGTTTTTTGAATATGCAGTAACGGAATAGAATCGTCTAAAAAAGCATTTGGCTTTACATCCATATATTTTTTTACCCTCGAAATGGCTTCGGCATAATCCATGCTTCCATACATTTTCTCTGGGTTGCTTTCATTTTTCATTGAATATAAAGCAAAGGCAACTGTGTAAAATGAATCAAGCCCAAGCGAATTGGTAAGATGATCTGTAGAAAAAATTGCATTACTGGCATTAATAGGCCTTTTAGAAGTCACACTTGATCTTGCACCGAAAAACACAAAAAAAGCAACTACAGGAAAGAATAATAACTTCGTTTTATAATTGGTCATTCTGATTTCAAAAAGCTGTTTTCTGTAACGAATTAGGACATATACAAATCCTGCTAAAATAATCACAGTTACGAAAATGGACAAAAGATAGCTTTTCAGCAAAGTCCCTACAACTTCCTTAGGATAAATCAGATAATCAATAAACAGTTTATTGGGTCTGGTATCATACTCATTAATAAAATCAAGCGTCGATAATTCCATAAACAGAATCAGCGTCAAAAATAAAATGAAATATATGGTCAAAAAACTTTGAATTTTTTTCAGAAAAGAATCAGGCACTAAAGCAATTAAAGCTAAAGGCAAAAAAAGAAGGTAGCACAAAACGATGAGATCCATTCGTAATCCGATAGGAAAAATCCAACCGTAATCTGGGGTTTCAACAATACGGCTCCTAAAAAGCAAAAACAATACGAAACGGCTAACTGTAAGAATTATTAAACCAATTAAAAGGAAATTAATGAGAGGTTTCGAGAACTGGATTTTTTTCATATTTGAGATATGCCTAGCAAGATTTTATAATTTCGGCAAAAGTACCATTTCAATTTTGAATTCTTTCTGAATTTGTATTAAAAAAACACTTAAACAAAGAATTTCATTTATGCCAGCATTCAGTTTTTCTTCAAAATTGATTTGTAAATTGCGTTATGAAATCGCCAATTAAAGAGTGCAAGCAAACATAAATAAATTAAAAGGCAACCTGAGCAATTACAAATCGGCAAAGCATACCATATCGCTGGCAGATAAATTTTACATATATGAAAATTTTAATTATAGAAGACGAGCAGGAAATTGCCCAAAGTATTGTAAATTATTTTAAGACCAATAGCATTCAATGCGAAACGGCTGATAATTATGCATTGGCACTTACCAAAATTGACAATTATGATTACGATTGCATATTATTGGATTTGATGCTTCCTGATGGCGATGGATTTGACATTTTAAGAGAATTAAAAAACAAAAACAAATCCGAAGGCGTTATCATTATATCTGCAAAAGAAAATTTAGACACCCGTATTGAAGGATTTAATCTCGGCGCAGATGATTTTCTGACCAAACCATTCCATCTTTCAGAATTGTTAGTTCGTATGCAGGCACTCATTCGCCGCAAGAATTTTCAAGGCAACAACAGTATTGTTTTCAATGAAATCACTATTGATATTTTATCCAAAACAGTAACTGTCAATAACAGTAAACTGGACTTAACCAAAAAAGAAATAGATTTACTGCTGTTTTTAATTGGCAATAATAATAAAGTCTTGTCCAAGGGAGCAATTGCAGAACACCTCTCTGGAGATATGGCCGATATGCTCGACAATCACGATTTCATCTACGCCCATATAAAAAATTTAAAAAAGAAACTCCACGCGGCAGGAAGCGGTGATTACATCAAAACAATTTACGGTTTAGGATACAAATGGGAAAATGAGTAAAAAATTATTATATAAAACCACCAGCAGCTTTCTTACGTTTGCCATTATCATATTGTTAGTGTCAGCTCCCGTGTTTTATTACATTAGTGAGTGGCTTTACATTTATGAAACTGATGAAGTTTTACATTTTCATAAAGGCGCATTTGTAAAGGAAAGCCATAAAAATTTCACAGAAAAAGACATTGCGGTTTGGAACAAATATAACCGTAATGTAATGATTGCTGCCGATATGAGAGTAACCAAAGATTCCATTGTTGGCAAAATGTCATTTGATTCTATTGCTAATGAAAAAGAACCCTTCCGTGTCATTTATGCTCCAGTCACCATAAACGGAAAAAAATATACATACACAGAAAAAATTAGTCTTGTAGAAATGGAAGGAATGGTAATAAATATTGCTGCCATGTTTCTATTCATTATCATTATGCTGCTTATCGGAATCATTTGGATATCAAAAATAGCTGCTGCAAAAATATGGAAGCCTTTTTACAACACTCTCCATCAAATACATGATTTTGAAATCGATAAAAATAAGCCTCCGCATTTTATCCCTACAGATATAGATGAATTCAACCAGCTAAACAAAAGTCTGGAACAGCTTATCGAAAAAAATACAGCTATCTATAAAAACCAAAGAGAATTTGTAGAAAATGCTACTCACGAATTACAAACACCACTGGCTTTGTTCCAAACCAAAATTGACACTTTACTTCAGCTTGAACTCAATAAAGAACAGCTTTCTGTTGTCAGCTCGCTGAATAATGATGTTTCCAGACTTAACAGACTTAACAAAAATCTTTTGTTGCTTTCTAAAATTGATAACGAAAGCTACCTTGAGAAAAGCACTGTTGTTTTAAATGACTACATCGAAAAACATCTTGATTTTTTTACCGAACAAGCCGAAGCGAAAAACCTCAGCATTATAACCGAGTTCACGACTATGCTTTCTATCAAAGGAAATCCAGCCTTAACAGAAGTATTAATCAATAATTTGTTTTTGAATGCCATTCGCCACAATGAAAAAAACGGAAAAATAATCATTCGCATACAAGACAACCAATTGACATTCTCTAATACTGGACAATCAACACCATTGGCAATTGAAAAATTATTTAATCGTTTTTCCAAAATAAATCCTTCCTCACAAGGAAATGGTCTTGGTTTGGCCATCATAAAAAAAATAACCGAAATCAATCAATGGGAAATCAATTACACTTTTCAGAACCAATTACACAGCTTTAGCATTAAATTTTAAAAATTCAAACTTCCTATAGAATCGATTTTGAAATTTGTACTGTTCTTTTAAATTAAAATAGTACCAAAGCAAAATGAGATTTAAAATAATCATACTACTATTCTTCGCATTACTGTTTTTTAATGCCAATGCTCAAAATAATACAGTCATTTTAGATTTTATAGAGTTTCTAAAAATTTAGAATTGCATCACTAAACCGCAACCCAATTGTTTTCCGTTGTAATAAGGAAGAAACATAGACGAAACTTTCTTTTCTTTATGAGTAAAAATTTTATTGTTTACATAGGGATAAATCCAATACGCAATCTTAGTGCTTAATATTCCAATCCCTGCTCCCGCCACAACATCGGTAAGCCAGTGCCTGTTATTGACAATTCTAAAAACACCTGTTCCAGTAGCGACAATATAACCGCTTATTCCGTACCAAATGGACTTATCTTTGTATTCCTGCCAAAGAAACTCCGCTCCGGCAAAAGCAGTTGCAGTATGCCCCGAAGGAAATGAATTATTGGAAGAACCATCAGGTCTTTCTTCTTTTGTTATGTCTTTTAAAGCAAGAACCGTAACGCTCATCATAAGATAGGAACTGGCCAAAATAATCGATCGGTCTTTGAGATTATTTTTTCCTTTATCTCCAAATGCGTTCAAAACATAAACCGAAGCTGCTGGCGCGTATTGCGCAAAATCGTCAATCGTAAGCTTTTCGTCAATATGCTCATTCACTTCTTCCTGAATCTCAGAATTAAAACTCTTAAGCTGATCACTATTTAGACCTATAAAACCATAACCAATTAATACGCTGGGAATAATTAACTGTTTATAGTTGAACTTTAAATTCTGCACAGTGTCTTTTACCACAAGAGTAGCTGTAACACTGTTTTGTGCTGTCAAAAAATGGGTTGACAGCAATACAACAAATATGCGGAAACATTTCATTATAACTATTTTAAAATCAACACAAAGTACGAATACAATTCTGAATTAATTCTGCATTTTATATTTGAATCAAAATATTATTTAAAAACTTGTCTTTGTTACCCTATTCGGCAGGATATCATGAAACAATAAAAATATTTTGTAATAAAAAATGCGATTTTAAATTGGATAATCTTTGAGTTTTACTGGTACATATAATCTAAAAACACAAAAGGTCCAACTGCTCATTTTTCACAAAAAGACAACCTACCAACAAGAAAGCTACCTATATTAGCAACTTTTTCATCTATGATTAATCCAATGTTTAACATATTGAAATTTATTTAAAAGCTTAAAAATCATTCCGGACAACTGCAATAAAATAGTGATTTAAATTGAATTTCTGTTTAAAGTATATTTTTTCTATTATCATAAAACCGAATTGGCTTTCTGCTGTTTGGATTAAAAATTAATGGAATTAAGACTTCATTGGCAGTAAATTCAATTTTTGGAGTAACACGCAATTTGGCTCTAAAATGATCTTTCAATTCTTGCAAAAACACGGCTGTTGGATTTTGAGTTGCAATTTTTATCAAAATCTCATCGGTACCCAAATCATTGGTCGTAATTTCGATAATATAGTTTTCGATAGCTGTAAAATCATTTAGAACATCATTCATCGCCGGCGGATACAATGTGGTTCCTTTATATTTAATCATGTGCTGTTTCCTTCCAATTACTGGTCCGACACGCAATGTATTTCGCCCGCATAAACAAGGATCAGTATGTAGCTGCACAACATCACCAGTTTTAAAGCGAATTAAGGGCATCGCTTCTATTCCCAATGTAGTGAAGGTCAATTCTCCTGATTCGCCATTTGAAACAGGATTATTATTTTCATCCAATACTTCGACAATAATTAATTCCGGATGATGATGCCCTCCTACTCCATGGCTGCATTCGGTAAAAGCAGTACTCATTTCGGTCGAAGCATAAGTGGAAAACAATTTAATTTTCCATTTATCCGTTATTTTTTTACACAAAGCATTACTAGTAAAATCTTGATTTCGAATAGGCTCTCCAATACAAATAGCGCCTTTTACACCCGAATTATTAATATCAATATTGTGCTGTTCAGCATATTCAATCATTTTTAATAAAAAAGATGGAACAGTAATTAAATACGTTGGTTTGTACTTCATAATTGAATCCCATTGTAATTCGGGAATTCCTGCGCCTACACGAATCACTCCTACTTTCATTTTTCGAAGCCCCAAAAAATAGGCCAATCCCGCCATGAAACGACGGTCTATTGTAGTCATTAATTGCACAACATCACCTTCTTTTATTCCTGCACAATCAAATGAAATGGCTTCATTATAAGCCAAACGATCTAAATCATTATCTGTCAGCCCAAATGTAACCGGTTCTCCCAAAGTGCCCGATGTAGTGGCATAATCAATGATTTTATTCTTTGGAACACATAAAAAATCATCATTATGCTTTTGTAAATCTTCCTTTGATGTAACAGGTAATAAAGCTAAATCCTCAATTGTTTTTATACTGGCAATATCAATATTATTTTTAGCAAAGAAGGAACTATAAAAGGGTGAATTTGTATTTACATAATGTAACACTTCCTGCAGCTTTTGTTCCTGAAACGATTGTATTTCGGCTTTAGCATCTAATTCTATTTTTGGAATCATTATCGTTTTCTTTTTATTTTTTTTAAGTAATTGCTAATCTTTTCTCTTTCAATAAGTGAAGTAACTTCTTTAGTCAATGCTTTCTCGAATTGATCTTGAGCTAAATCATATTTTTTATTTTGATAAAAGTACAATCCTGCTTTATAATAAACAACCCAATAATCAGGATTTAAAGATTGATAATAACCAATATAATCTCCCAAAGGCAAATTGGTTTTATTCGATAAAACAGCATCCATCTTTTTATCTTCGATGCGAAATTGAGTATAGTTTTGATAAGCCGCTGATTTTAAAAACGGATCGGGCGGAATATTCATTGTTTCATTTTCTAATGAAGCAAAACTGGCAGTATTCTCTTTTTTGTTTTTAAAAATTGCATTCAAATCGTAACAGACAAACTCCCCTAATTGATAAGGACTTGCAGATACCCAAACCAGCCGCTGAGCTGGCTTAAAAACAATTCCGTGATGGGCTAATAGTTGATTAATGGATTTTTCATTACCATACCCCAATGGCACATTATCAATTCCATCTTTATTCCTAAGGATATCCACAGCAATTTGCGGAGTTATTTTTTGATTTTCATTAAGTAATTGTGACATCCGGTCAAAACGATATTGGGAATGACTATTCTTTATTTGATTCAAATTTCTTTTATTATCTTTTAAAGCCTCACTTTGAAAGTGATTGGAACAAATTAATTCATTACCGTTGGGGGCTTCAAAAACATCTAAATTGTCTGGTGCAATTTCAATCAAAACAGCTTTATTATCATTGGCACTGCCAACCATAATCGATTCGGAAACAAATACTTTTCTTTTTTTTGCGATTGCAATAGCTTCATCAATAGTGCTGGCATACTGCAAAATTTCACGAGTTACAATAGAAATTGGCGTTTTGGCAATTAATGGAATTTTAGATTTACCCGCATTTATAGTTACTGTCAATCCTTCGGCATTCATCCCTGAACAAACACCTATCATTCCTGGCCAGGTTACCATCATAAATGAATAGCCGTCTTTTGGGTTAATAAAGGCTACTATTTTTTCTTTTGCAAAATCATCACCTGCATAAAAATCAAAATTTCTGCCTAAAATCAAATTTCCGTCATCCGATTTATTGCCCCAAACTGCAAATGACGTACATCCTACAATTGCTAAATCTTGAACTGCATGACCTATATCATGAGCACCATGCAAATATAAGTCTCTCAAAAAAGAGGGCGCTATATAGCTTAAATCCTTTGGTGCATATTGAGAAACTCCATAAATTTCAGTTTGAAACTCATTATCAACATTGAGATATAATTTCCTATTGAACCATTTCAGGAAATTTCGAAGTACTAATCTCTTAAAATCCGAAGGAATCAATTCATTTACTTTATCAAATAGAATATGTTCTTGTTTTTTTAGTAAAGAGTCTGTCAAACTGCCAATAGCTAATCCTCTTTCCAATGGATCACCTTCGGCATATAGTTCCCATAAATGCTGTTTATTTTTAAGTAAAAAATTATTTCCAGTATAAAAGATGGTATCCGATTGTTTTTTAATAACAGGTATTGCATTATTATACGCTGCTATTCCCGGTTGATGACGCATCGATTTTGAGGTACCGCAAGAGGCAAAGAATAAAACAAAGAAAAAAATATATAAAATCTGTTTTTTCATATGCAACCATTCATAATTTTCTATTGTTATATAAACATTATAGTAATGCTCCGTTTATTTTCACTAAGCTGTCTGATTAATTTTGTTTATTAAATAATCTTTCCCTAAAATTTCGGAACAAGTAACAACTGCTCCAATGGTAACGCCTAAAACGCCATGCATATTGACGCTTTGACCTGTTAAGTATAAATTATCTAACTTTGTTTTTGAAGGAATAAATGTCTTCATTGGATTATCAGAATCTTTCTCATAACCATACATATTTCCATTATAACCTCCAATATAGTCTCTGTACGACAATGGTGTAGAAGTGTGTACCGATTTAATACAGTCTTTTATTCCAGGAAATTTTTTTTCTACTGCTTCTAGAAAACGACTAGTTTTACGAGCTTTAAAATCCTCATAGCTTTCGCCTCTATTATTAACATCGGCCACAGTATTGAAAGTATCTTCCCATGGTTCTAAATCAGAATACTTCATATAAGTAATGAAAGTCATTCCTTCTGCCCAACCATCATCTTTTTTAGAAGCATTCATGGATGCCATAAATGCTTTTGGCCAAGTTTCCTCATTATAATTTTGAGCTTCCCATACTTCACTACTATTTTTACAATGGTAATAATTCTTATTTAAATACCTAAACGTTTTTGGTTTGAAAACTATATATAAACTAAAAGCGGAAATACTTCCCTCTAAACTCGAAATTCTGTTTACAAAGGCTTTCCTAAAATGGTTTTCTCCCACTAATTTCAAAGTAACTTTAGGATCTATATTTGATATAAAATATTTTCCAGAAACACTCGTGCCGTCTTTCATTTTGGCCTTAGAAACAATATTATTTTCAGTAATTAACTGATTAACATCTTTATACTTAAAAACAACTCCTCCATATTTTTTAAGCTGTTTAATTAACTGTTTTGTAATTTGGCTGCCACCATTTATACAACGCCATGCACTTTGCATATAAGTATTAACCGTGAGCGCATGTACATAAAAAGGGGATTTAGCTCCGCTTCCTGCATATAAAAAATTGCTTCCTGCAAAAACAGCCTGCAGTATTTTATTATCAGTCAATCCTGCAATAAAATCTTTTGCATTTACAGATAGAATATCGTTGTCATATCGTCCCTCTGCTCTTAAATTATAAAGGGGAAATGTATCACAGGTGCTAATAATTACTTCACAATATTTGCTTATAGCTTCTCTTTCCTCAGGAAAAAATTTAACCAGTTGATTCACAAAATTATCATACCCTTGAGCATGTGGAAATTCCGTATCCACATCTTCAAAAGAAATTATATCGAATCCATCCTCATCCAATTTCTTAAGGTTCAAACTGTCCATAATCCCAATGTATTTGAAATATCTATATAGATTTTGACCTTCACTCAATCCTCCAATGTAATGAATTCCCGTGTCGAAAATTATTTTATCACGAACAAACGTTTGCAAATTGCCTCCAAACTGATTGTTCTTTTCCAGCACACAAACGCTATAGCCTTCTTTGGCTAAAATTATAGACGAAACTAATCCGCCTAGTCCGCTTCCAATTACAACAACATCATAATGCTCCTTCATCATATCGCTTTCTTTAATACAATCATTTCTTCTGTTTCATGCTCAGTTTGAAAACCAAATGACGCTATTGTTTCTTTTAATTTTTTATTTTTCAATACAATTACAGTGTTTGCCAAATTACATACTTCACTCAAACTGCTTACTCCATCTTCATCCGAAATTAATACTACATCATACTTTTTTAAAGTATTCAGTTCATTTTGATCCAAATAATGAATCTTTCTTTTCTTTAGTAAATAATTGCTTTTGGCAATCGCTCTATTTTCTTCTAAAAAAATAACCGAATCAATTTTTCTTTGTGGTTCTTGTAATGCCAATAATATATCCAATTGCCCATAATCGCTCCCAAAATGAAGTATTCTAGCTTTAGAATCTATCCATTTATTCAAATCATAATATAGCTGCAGATTTTGCTCTACATTAACTTTTATTGCATTTAATATCTGTATTTCCTTGAAAGCATAGCTATTCATAAGCTTAGCTTTAAAATAATCGACACCTTCTAAATCTAAACGCAGCTTTTTATATTGCAGTTTAAAGAAACTACTTATTTTTTTAGTTCTTTCTGATGCGTTACTGCCAAAAGAAGTATCATCATTCAAAATTCTGTCTAGAATTGTCACTGTCGTATTTCCTCCATTGATAACAAAATCTCCTTTGGGCAAAGCTTCAGAATATCCATGAATAAAAACTGGAATTATATCCAATTGCAATTGCTCTGCCAAATAAAAAGCGCCTTTATGAAATCGTTTAATCACATTATCCTCAGATCGTGTTCCCTCTGGAAAAACCATTATGGAAAAACCTTCCTCCACTTTGGAACGCAAATGTTCTACACCTTTATCCATACCGCTTGAAACCGGGTAAAATCCAGCTAAACGAACTCCTTTTCCAAAAACTGGAGAATTATACACCCAATCGCTAACTAAGAAAATAATCTTTGGATTCAACATTCCAATAGCCAAAATATCGAGGAATGAACTATGATTGGCTATAATTACGGCAGGTTTATCAAAGGTTTCTTGTGGAATATTATTTATTTTTCTTTTTATGGAAGGATAACTTATCAAAACCGAATGCATAAACTTTGACATTAAAAAATGGAATCCTCTTAGTTTTGTTTTTTTTGAAAAAGGCAAAATTACCATCAAAATTGCACTTCCTAACGAGAATACTATACACCCTAGCCCAAAATAAGTAAACGAAACAACTGAATGTAATAATCTCTTAATTTCATAAGGAGCTTTTCCTTTTTTCACTCTATTAGTTATAAAAAAATGAAAAACTAACGGCTGAATAATAAATGTTATCATCAGTGCCGAAAATATCCCTATAATAGCAATTAATGATATAGATTTTAGTGCAGGATGTTTGGCAAAAACAAGTACCCCCATTCCTAAAATTGTTGTAGCTACCGATAGTATAATTGAAGTTCTGTAACTTGGCAATTGAACTTTCCCGTATGTAAACTCTTTTTGTAACGCTGTAGTCATAAAAATGCTATAATCAACTCCAATTCCAAAAATCAAAGTACAAACTATGATGTTAACTACGTTAAACTGCAGTCCAAAAAGTCCCATAAGTCCAGTTGTAAAAATCCAACTTATAAGGATTGGAATAATGCTGATAATAGCCAATTCAATTTTTCTGAAAGCTAATATTAGGACTAAAAAGACTGCAATAAAAGAATAATCAACAAGGTCTTCGAAATTCATTTTTAATGTTCCTAAAAAAGTCTCATTAGTTTCTTGCCTGTCAATTACAACCAAATGGGACTGTTTTTTTATTTGTTTTACAAAAACATCCCTTTTTTCATTGGCAACTTTTACTAAAGTCGAAATAGTGAAAAATCCTTTTTTTTGCGCTACAAATTCATCAAGATAAAAAGATTTCACTTTAAAATAGTCATCAATAGTTACTAGCTTAAAGTTCTTATCAAGCAAATCAAAAAAACCAGAAAAAGCATCAGCTTTAAAACCATAGCGATTTCCTTCGCTAATTAAAGTCTGATTCAAATTTGCTTTTTTCTGTGAATTCCAAAAAGAATTCCACTCCTTGATTTTTTGATTTTGAATCTCTGCAGAAAAAACAATTCCGCCAATGGAACTGAAATTTAAAATATTCTTACCAGCTTTATCCTTTTCCAATACTTTAAAAAGAGTATTGTTATTCGCTACAACCTCATTATAACTTTTACCGTAAGCAGCTAAATAAATAGATTTAGAATCATTGTTATTTGCAATTTTATCTAATTTCTTCTCATTCAGCTTCAATTCTGGAGTCATGAAATTCAAATCCGAAAGATCATTATTAAAAGTAACTTTTGAATACGTAAAAAGTGAGACTATAAATAATGCCAACGCCAAACCTACCAAAAATTTACTTTTATGGTACGAATAAGCACCCAAATTGTCAATCACATTTGGTTTTTGAATAAGAACTTTGGAGTTAAAATTGTACAAAACCGGAATTAAAATTAAAGAAAAAACAGAAGTAGAAACTACACTCAATCCTGCAAAAATACCCAAATCCTGTAACGCTTCAGACTTGATAAAAAACAAACATAAAAACGTAATTGATGTAGTTATCCCACAAAGCAACAATGGTCTTGTAATGTCTTTGAAAAGCAATTTAACATTTTTGTTATTTCTCAAATGAGTTAAAACATATATCGAATAATCAGTAGTTTCTCCCAATAAAATAGAACTTATTCCTAAAGAAATAGCCGATATGCTCCCTTTACAGATATACAAAACAGCCAAAGCAAACAAAGCTCCCAGCAAAGAAGGGATAAAAATAATTATTGGAGTAGTAATACTTCTGTAAAAAAAAGCAAGTATTAAAATCAAGGTAACTCCCGCAAATACAGAAGTGCTTTGAACATCTGATTTAATTTGCGTAGCATTGGCAACAGCCACAGGCGTAGCTCCAAAATAAGTCATCTCTGCTTTACCTTTAAACTGTTGATTTAAATTCGCTTTGATTTTATCCAGATTACTTATAAAAAACGTGTTTTTGTCTGTTTCATTCGTCGCTAATTTGGGAGTAATAAAAAGCAATAAATTATTTTTGTCTTTAGTTAAAACAAATCCGTTTTCGATAGCAAAGTCATCACCTACACTTAGCTGCTCCATTTTTTTTAAAGCAATAAAAGAAATACCAAGCGGATCTTTAAGAATAAAATCTTTAGATACCAGTCCAGCAGGAGAAACTATGGATTTATAATCGGTCGCAACACTACTGGCAATGCTGTCTTTGTGCAGTTTTTCCTGAATATGTCCATAATCCTTTTGATCCAAAAAAAGCGGCAGGTTATCATATACAAAATCAAAAGTTTCCTGAATATTTTCTTCTTCAATCTTGCCTTGCACTTTGGAAATAAAGGGTTTGCAAGATTCTAGACTATCTAAAAAAACATTGGCATAATCAGTCAGATTCTCTGACGAGCCATTTTCTTTAGTGGAAATTATAATTGTAATTTTATCAGCAAAATTAACCTGATCTAATACTTTTGAAGTTATTCCAGACTGGTCGTTAGAAGGTATTAATTGATTTATATTTTCCTGAAAAGAGATTCTAAAAGCTAAGAACCCTAAAAATAACACCATAGCAACCGCTATACCAAGCGAAAGGAGTTTTCTGGAAGTTATAAATGTATATAAATCGAATAGTTTTTTTTGCATGCAGCTATTTTTTATGTTTTAAATTATCAACCAAAGTCAATAGCAAATAACTTGTAAGTCCAAAAAGTACAGCCATAAAAGTCGCTAAAATAAAACTTCCAACAAGGTATTGGACAATATTTTTTTGAATATCCGCAAATGTCATGTTCGTGTTTAATATCAATAGTTTGCTACTGGTAATAAAATAGCTTCCTATTTTGAGTGAACCATAAATAATAAACGGAATAAAAGGGGGGAAACTTATATTAGAAAATGCGAAAGCAATGGCTTTATTAAGCTTTAGCAAAACAGCCAAAAACAATACCAAAATGGTTTGAAATCCCCAAAAAGGACAAATTCCGATAAAAACTCCTAATGCAATTGAAACCGCTTTTCGAGTATTCGAATCATTACTTTCAAGCACATTTTCTAGAAAAAATTGTTTAAGTCCTTTTTTTTTTAGTTTCCTAAAAAAATCTCTCGGTTTAATATAAATCAAAGCAATAATAACCAAAACAGTATTAAGAATACTAATTCGGGTAAAATCTTTGAAGGGTCTAAAATGGGAAACCCGCTCTTTTGGATCGTACAAAACCTGAATAGGAATGTTTTTTACTGGTATATTTTTCCAAGCCGAACGAACAATAACTTCAATTTCGAACTCAAACTTGGTTGTAAAATAATGAACTGGAATTTTTCGTAAAGGATATAATCTAAAACCTGACTGTGTGTCATCCAATTTATTTCCAGTTTCGAACCAAAACCAAAAATTTGAAAACTTATTTCCAAAACTGCTTTTTTTAGGTACATTTTCCTGAACCATATTGCGGCTTCCTATCAAAAGCGTATCTGAGTTCATATCTAAAGCCGTTAAAAAAGCTGGAATATCAGAGGCAAAATGCTGTCCATCAGAATCAATTGTAATGGCGTAATTATAGTTTAATGCTAACGCTTTTTTAAAACCATTGCGAAGGGCTAATCCTTTTCCTGAATTTTTAGAATGGTGAATTTGAATCAAGTTAGAATATTCTTTCAGGATTTGAATAGTACTATCTGTAGAACCATCATTTACAATAATAATAGCAGAAGTATATTGCAAAACCGAATCTATAACACGTTTTAAAGTTTTATGATTATTATATGTTGGGATAATAACACAAACTTTATGTTGATCCATACGTTTTGCTTCTGAAAAACTAGTATTCATTTTTAAATTCTTAAACTATTCAACCAATTGTTTTTCAATAGCAGTAAAACTATTGGATTGTGCTATAAATTCACCTATATAAGCTTTTAAAGCTCCTGTTTGTTCTTTATAATGATCTAATAAAAACTTTTTATCTTCTTTCTTATTCCCTCTATAATTCACTACTTTGGGTACATTTTCCTGGATGCTCAAGCGAATCATCCGTATCTCCGCCGAGTTGGGTTCTGCAGTTACAGCATATTCCAATAAGGCTGCTCCTTCTTTGAATTTTTTAGACTTGTCTCCTACTTTTTTTTCCAGTTTGGAAAGAATAATTATTGACGCTCCTTTATAGGCAACTAAAACTTTATTATTGTCCTCTTTAGTAATGTCCATTAGTTTTGCAGCCATCTCTTTTGCAACGCTCTCAGTTGTAGAGGCAGTCATATATAACTTTCTGATTTCTGTCAGAGAAGGATTAGCGAAAAAAAAGAAAATAAAAAGAAAGGTAGTTTTCATAACATTCAAATTAAAATTATTTACAGTATTTTAATTATACTTTCTTATAAATACAACTTAATTTCAAAGCAACCGTTTGGTCAAAATAACTAACATTTTTAACCTTAACCAAATTATCATCTGTTGTAATAATATCTAATTCTAAAAGCAGGTCTGGATTTGCAAATGGATTAATTAAAGCCATAAATTTAACATTGCTCAAAGATTCCATAAATAAAGAGCATGCAGTAATCTGTTCCGTTAACTCTTTTATAATCTGCATCATACAAACACCTGGCATAATAGGATTTCCTGGAAAATGTCCTTGAAAAACATCATGCTTCTCATTGATTGTGATTTGTGCATTATATTTAGAATCAACGGTGTTTTCCAACACGTTTACTGTATAAAAATCTTTTAACAACATAGCTTTATTTTACATCAAAAGTATAAGTCCCTCCCACCGAAAAAACCACATTGGTATGACTCTCATTATAATCAATTACTGGCACAATTCCTTTTTTGACTCTTAATTCAATTCCTAAATTACGAGTTATATTAATCCCTGTACCAAGTACAAACGCCAAATCGACATCAGCATCTACATCAAAGTTTTTATCTACAACAAATTCAAGTGTTGGTCCCAAATGTACATTAAATTTATCCGAAAATGTGAATTTATTTATCATCTGAAAACACAAATAATCAACTTTGAAGTTCTTGTAAACTGTTGCTGATCTGTAATCAGAACCTTGAGCTGAATAATTAATCTCAGGCTGTAAAGTATAATGTTTCGTTAATTTCAAAGCACCATAAAAACCAATATAAAAATTTGTTATTGAAGAATAATTATCATCACGCCTAGTATCCGTAGGATCACTATAATAATAGTAATCTCCCTTTGTAAAGTGAGAAAAATTAGCTCCTCCTCTAAATCCAGGCCGAAAACTTACCTGAGATTGAGCATTATACATTCCAAAAAAAATAAAGAGTAAAACCAGTATACCTTTGTTAATTTGATTTTTCTTATTCATAATTTCACTTATTGGTTAAAATAATTTAGTTCAATTTTTAATTTTATATTTTGATGTTCGATGATAATCCTTTCGGCAAAAATATCATTTTTAGAAGTATAATAGAGGCTAATTATTGCTTTTCTTTTAGTACTATGTACAATTTTACTTAATTTATTTGTAGCTTTTGAAACAAAAAGATAATTCATTTTATTTTTATCCAAAGCTTCATAAATTCGTTCCTCGCTGTTATCAAATTGACTGCTTGTGGTATAATGACTTCGCAAAAGCAATCTAAAATCAGTTACCAAAGTATTTATCAATAATTTTCTATCCAATTCTTCCAGAATAAAATTGATTTTATAATCTGATTCAGAAATTTCAAAATCGAGTAGTTTATTGCCAAATTCAGTAGTAAAAACAACTCTATGCGTGGTATCGCTTATTTTTTTTGCAATAAAAATGCCGGTTAATTCATTACCATAAATCGAAATATTGGCTTTATACACATAATCTATTGCTTGATTTGAAAAATATGGAACTTCAAAAACGCTTGTTTCTAAAGGGACAGTTTTGTAATCCTTTACTACTTTATTACTGGCACATGATGCAAATAAAAAGATTACAATACTACTAATTCGAAAAAGAAGCTTCATCGACTTTGGCATTGATTACTTTATTTTTTAAGACAATCCGAGTATAATCTGCAGAGGATTCTAATAATTTAACCTGAATCACAGTCGCATCTTCTTTATCAAAAGCTAAATCTATTTGCTTAATATACTTTTTTAAAGTGGCATCTTTGGGAATAAACTTGGCTGTATTTTGATCTTTATTTTTAAAATACGAAATCAAGAATTCTTTATCATCAAATAAATCTCCACTCACGCTTCCAACAATCAGTTTATTAATTTTTCCAAACAATTTACTGCTTCCAATGTCTACAGCACTTTTCTTTCCCTCGTCATTAATAAGTATTTTTCCATTCTTAAAAACGATTGTATAGCTGTATGGTTTTTTATATTGCCAAAGCAAAGAATTTGGTTCTTTGAAAATCATTTTCCCCGAAGTTTCAATATCTTTTGATAGAAAATCAAGATGCTTGTATTGTACAAAATCAGTACTTAAAGTCTTTATTTTTTTAGACACCACCGCCACTGACTGCTTAAAAGCAGTAATTTCATTGTCAGTCATTTTCTGATCCTGCGCCCAAGATTGAAATTGATAAACATTCAAAAAAATCAATACTATAACTATTTTAGTCTTCATACGTTTTTATGTTCAAGAGTTCTTCTAAAGGAACAACACTGTAATTGTTTTTTTCTAAAAAAGAGAGCAATTGCTCTAACACATTAACCGTTTCAATAGATGTGTCATGCAAAAGTACAATTCCTCCAGGTTTAATTCTTTTAATTATTCTGTCTAATAAAAATTTTCGGTTTTTAATAATTCCATCTAATGACCGAATATTCCAACCAATTGTTTTGTGTTTCGTTACTGATAAAGCTTTGCGAATGGAAGGATTTGTAACCCCATAAGGTGGTCTGAATAAAGTGGTTTTCTTTCCTAAGATAGTTTCTATCAAAACATCTGTCTTTTCAATTTCGGCAATGACTTGATTTTTATTGTAAAAATCAAAAAAAGGAGCATGGCTATACGAATGATTTCCTATCGTATGTCCATGATTTATTGTTTTTTTTAAAATTTCGGGATGCGTTTCAATATTTTTACCAATACAAAAAAAAGCAGCTTTGGCATTATGCTTTTTCAAAATTTCCAAAACAGCAATTGTCATTTCATTGGGACCATCGTCAAATGTTATTGCAATTTTTTTTTCGGTTATTGACGGATTACCGCAAAAGGCTTTTATATGGTAATTTGAACCAATAAATGAAGAACCAATAAATACAATCAAAAACCATAAACACCCAATGAGTATAAAATATTTGATTTCAATCACTACATAAAAGCTTGCTAAAGCGAGCAGTAGCAGCATCAAAATAAAAAAAATATTTGTTAGGATATGCTTCAACAGCTTGAAATTAAAGTAAAACTATGATCTATTCCATTGCGTTGATTGTACAAAAGAATCATTTTATAAGCCTCTTTATTTATTCTATTTATCTTTACAATAGAAGGTATATTTTGAGTCTGGATAATTTTAGTTCCAACCCATAATCCAAATGCAGAAGCGGTATCGTACTCGCCACTTAAATGCTTATAATATACCTGTGGTGTATTTTTAAAAGTAACTTGTGAAAGTTGTTCATAATACAAATCCGAATCCACATCGCCATTATAGCCCAAAACTACTGCATCAATATCGGTTAATTTCAAATTATTGGAAGCAAGAAAAGTAACAACTTTCTTTTCTACCTCATCAATTTCTAATTTATTCAGAATTTCAATATCCAAAACGGCGGCTATTGTTGTTTCTTTCTCTTCATTTTCTACTACAAAAAAAGTAGCTCCTTCACCCAGAACAACTCCTTTGGTTGTAGATTCCAAAAATGAATTAGCACCAGGATTTTCTTCCTTTATAAACCCCGCCAGTTTGAATAATGACATCGTATAATTGGCTGTTTCATCTATTCCGCCTACTAATATAGAAGAGGCTTCTCCTTCCTCAATCAACATTTTGGCATCAAAAAGTGCCGATTCAAAAGAAATGGAACCATTTACATATGTCAAATTATACGCTTTGCATTGCAGTCCTAAAGCAATTTGACCACCAACGGTATTATGTGTCGATTGAATAAAAGAAGTTGGTGTCAAAAATTCTTCATTATTATCCAAAATCGCTTTCAAAAATTTCTCCGAATCTTCGATACATCCCATCCCTGTTCCAGTGATGATAGCATCAACGGTTTCCAACTGGGCTCCTCTCAAAGCAAGAGTCGAAGCAACTATTCCATTTTTGACTCCTTTAGCCATTCTTCTGCTTGCTGCTGGGGATATAAAATCTTTATAAACAGGCGGATGTATTGGAAAAACAGTATCTGCCTCATTTACCACAACTTCTTCAAGAAAAAGAGTATCAAAAGTCTTTTGGGTCGAAATGCAACCTAATCCATTTATATAAATCTTGCTCATTATTAATGTATTATTCGCTTTTAGAAAATATCAGAGTCGAACAATTTCCTCCAAATCCAAAAGAATTAGAAAGCACATGTTCTATAGTTGCATGTTTTAAAGTCCTTTGCGGTATCAAATCAAATTCATCCATTGGAGATTCAAAATTCAAATTTGGGAAAACCACGTTATTCTGAATGGCCAGCACACTATACACTGCTTCAATAGCGGCGGCAGCGGCCAAAGTATGTCCTGTAAAAGGCTTTGTGGAACTAAAGTCCGGCACTTTATTTTCACCAAACAATCGCACCATCGCTCTCCCTTCGGATAAGTCATTATTAGGCGTTGCAGTACCATGAACATTGACATAATCAATTTGGTCTGGTTGCAATTGGGCTATTTTAAACGCTTTTTCCATTGCCAGAAAAGCGCCGTCCCCATTTTCTGAAGAAGCAGTTTGATGAAAGGCATCATTAGCATTGGCATAACCAGAAACTCTTGCTAACACTTTTTTGTTTTCTTTTTTAACCAGTTCTTCTGATTCTAAAACTAAAAAGGCTGCGGCTTCGCCTAGATTTAGTCCTTTTCGATCATTATCAAATGGTTTATTATAGCCATCCGATAAAATCATAAGTGTTTTAAAACCGTTTACAGTAAACTTAGACAGCGCATCAGCCCCACCAACAATAACCCGATCCAGTTTACCTGATTTTATCATTCTTGCTCCTAACATAATAGCATTGGCAGAAGAAGAACAAGCAGTACTAATGGTAGTTACCATACCTTTCAGTCCTAATTCATTGGCAATTTTATTGGTATTATCCCCTGCATTATGACTGCTGATGTATTTTACAACATTGGGATTTTCAAAATATTCATGATAATAGCGCTCCGTCATATCCATTCCGCCCACACTTGTCGCAGAGATCAATCCAGTTCTATATTCGTTAATAGAAGTAATTCCAGCATTTTTTACCGCTTGTTTGGCAGCAATAGTTCCAAGCATGGCAGTTCGGGAAAAATTATTGTCTTTTGCTAATTTCAATTCATCGATTAACTCTTGATTGGTCTTTTTAATTTCGCCAACCTTAATCACATCAGCATGAACCGTCGCAATATTTTCGATAGTTGTAATCCCTGCATGGCTATTCAACAATGCGTTATAATTTTCATCAACCGAATTTCCGATTGAAGAAATAATACCCATTCCTGTAATGGCAACTCCTTTATTCATGTTTAGATTTTAGATTATTGGACAGTTGGATTATAGATTATTGGATTATAGATTATTGGATTATCTAAATTCTCTTCTTTCAGAAAAATATTAGCTTCTAAAAATCAAAATATCAGATAATCCCAAGAGCCTAGCTTACTTAAGTCTATTCTCAGCAATATAAGCAGCCATAACTTCGATAGATTTAAAAATAGTTTTTCCCTCTTTTGGATCCACTAATTTGATACCGTAATCTTTATCTAACATCACAATAAGTTCTAATGCATCAATAGAATCAAGTCCTAAACCATCTCCAAATAAAGCATCATTATCATTAATATCTGCAACTGCAATATCTTCAAGGTTTAAAACTTCTATTATTTTACTTTTTAATTCTTCTTTTAATGCTTCCATAATTATTGATTGTATAGTTTTTTTAATTGTTTATGATTGTGTTCTATTTTACCTTGTTTATCTACCAAATAGAGAAAGGCTTTATACTCTTCATTATAATATTCAACCCATCCGCATAAAACTTTATTTGCCTTTTGGGTTTCCAAAAGTATATTACAGTAGTTTTCCATAAATACCGGGTCATAATCCGCAAATATAAAGAAAGAATTTTCGCTTTTCAATTGATGCTTAATACTTATTTCTCCTAAGCAAATATTAGGCAATGTGTAAACAAAAACTGCTGGGCTAGGGTAATAATTCTCTGAATCTGAAATAGAATTTTGATATTTTAAGTCGGTATCTAAACTCGACGATCTATTAGCAAAAACTAATGCTGTATTGTTCTCCTCCGAGTTTTCATCAGCTGTCTCTAAAAGTAATTCGGCTCCTAAAATTGCCAACTTACTCAAATTGTCCATTTTAAAAAACTTTGGATAATTCATTTCAAAATGCTGATAGGCTTTCTTTGAAAAACCAGCAAACAAATCATCTTCAGTATTAAAAACCATTTCTCCATTCAAAAAAATTGTATTTTTCTGAATAGAACAAAAAGAGTGAATATAATTCTTATTTACTGTCATTATTATACTTTTTCAAATAAAACAGCCGTATTGCATCCTCCAAAACCTGAAGCTGTTTTTAAAAAATAACGAATGGCTGCATCTTCATTTTTTTCAATAACTCTAATGGGCTGACTCACTCCAATAGCATCAAATCCTAATGAAGCATACAGCTTATTTTCTTCAACCGATTGTATTCCAATAACTGTCTCCAGCAATCCCGAAGCGCCTAATGTATGACCATAATAACCTTTAAGGCTATTTACCGGTACATTTTCAAGTCCTAATCTATTTAACGCAATAGCTTCCATTTCATCATTAAAAGGAGTCGCTGTACCATGAGCTGAAATATAATCGATTTGATCACTGTTTATTTTGGCTTCCGCCAATGCACTTTGAATACTCCTAAAAAGACCTTCCCCAGTTCTGGAAGGCCCCGAGATGTGGTTTGCATCATTGATAGAACCGTCACCTATAATTTTTATTTTGGCATTTTCTTTATTTGAAGAAACCAAAACAGCAGCTGCTGCTTCTCCTAAACTTACTCCGGTTCTATTAATCGAATAAGGCTTACATGGTAAATTACTCATCGCCTGAAAGGAGTTAAATCCTGATATAACAAATTTTGAAACTTCATCACCCGCAACAACAAATATATTGTCGTACAAATCAGCCTGAATCAATCTTTTGGCTACGGTAACAGCTAATATTCCCGAAACACAAGCATTAGAAACCACAATTGGTTCCCTTTTAAATCCAAAAAAACCAGCAATCTTTTTGGCTAATGCATTCAAATAAGCGAATTCAATATTACTGGGATTTTCTAAAGCATTTACGTTTCCTTTTGTTGTTGAAAGAATAAAAGCAGTACGCTCATTTAATTCAACTTTTGCATTTTTAATGATTGGTTCCAAAGCCAAAATCATCATTCTTTCTAATCTCGAATATTTATTTACAGAAGCCACTTTGGCAAAAGCCAGATCCAATGCCGAATCATTAATAACTGCTGCATAAAAAGGCGTATTTAACAACTTTGGATTATCCTGCAGCTGAATACCGGAAACTACATTACCAATATTTTTTATATTGGCATCCACATCAAACCCAATGGGCGTAATGCAATTCGTTCCGGTTATATAAACTTCTTTCATCATGCTATTTTACTAAGCCAACTTTTCTTTTCCATTCCGTGTAAAAAGGAGGATTTGTCAACATTAGTTCTCCTTGTTTATCTAGAAAAACCTGAACGGTTTCTCCCGTACAAACTACTTCATTTTTTATATTATAAATTGTAAACCTGAAAATCATTTTTGCCGCAGGCGTATCTACAATAGTTGTTTCTATTCGAGCCACTTCGCCATAACGCAATGATAGTTTATGCTCAAGAGTTGTTTTTACAATCGGAGTTGTAAATTCATTGGCAAAAACATCTAAGTATGCAAGTCCGTGTTTGCGTCCAAAAGCTTCTCTCCCATCTTCAAAATAAGTAATATAATGACCATGCCAAACTATTCCAAGGGAATCTGTTTCGTTAAATCGAACACGAATATCATGTGAAACGGTCAAAGCGGCCGCTTCTTTAAACAGCTCTTTTCTTCTTATCATACAGCAATGCTAAAGTTGTGGTAACTATAAAAAATAAAAACAATAAAAATAATTCTGGCAGCAAATCCAATATGGATGCGTTACGCAAAAGTACATCATAAAAGGCTTCTAAGCCCCAATTCATTGGTGAGGACTGTGCAATAACCTGCATAACTTTTGGCATGGCAAAAACAGGAACCCAAACACCGCCAATTGCTGCCAAAATAATTACTGCAGTAGCTCCAAATGGAGCCGATTGTTCTTGGGTCTTGGCAATAGTTCCCAACAACATTCCAAAACCAATTGCTGCAAGGCCTGAAAACAGTGCCACTATACTCATCAAAATTAAATTTCCTTCAACGTTTAAAGCTGGCAATCCCAAATGCGGAAATAAAAATACAGCAACCGCAATCATCATGTAAAACTGTATCAAACAAATAATTAAATACATCACCGTTTTACCTGCCAATACAATTCCATTAGAAACAGGATTGGTTCGCAACCGTACAAAAGTTCCTTGTGTTTTTTCTTTTACCATGTTGATTGACAACGGAATTACTATAAAAAATATAGCAAAAAGTGTCCAGGCAGGAACATTATGCTGAACCGAATTTGGAAGTATCTCTTTGTTGTTTATTTTTGGAATAATCTCTTTGAATGTAATGAAACTTTTTTGTTCAAATTTGGCATCCTCTCCGCCCAATTCATCTTGAAAAGAAGTATAAATCGATTTGGTTTCTATTTGAGAAATCATTTTGTCGATGCCACTCATCACGCCTCTTCTAAAACTCAGCTGCACGGCTGGGTCAAAATAAAGTTTTACCTCTTTTTGATTGACAACTTTTGCATTTGGTTTTATTGCCAATGAATCTGAGAAACCTAAACTACTTACAATTTGTTGAACATTTTGGTCAATTTTAGCTTGCAAATCAATACTCAAATGCGGCGGAATAATAATTGCCATTTGATATTTCCCTCTAAAAACTGCTTCTTTAGCTTCTGCTTCAGTAATTTGTTTATTATCAAAAGTGGTAATAACACTAAAAACATCACTCTTTTTTAAATTATCAAAAAGCGATTTAGAAACTTTCCCTTTATCATAATCAACCAAAAGAATTGGAATCTTAACTTCCTGTCCTTTTTTATAGGAACTATCCTGAATAAGCGTAACCGTTATAATTAGCACTAATGGCATTAAAAAAAGAGTCACAACACCTCCCATATCCCGCTTTAACAACAAGAATTCTTTGTAAACAGACATCCAAAGTTTATATAGCATCTCTCAGTTCTTTTCCTGTTAATGAAATAAAAACATCTTCAAGATTTCTAGCATTGGCAGTAGCTGTAATTAAATCCTTAGGTGTTCCATGTGCATAAATTATTCCTCTGTCGACTATAGCGATGTGAGTACAAAAATCTTGTGCTTCAGACAAATGATGTGATGTATAAACTATAGTTGTTCCATTTTTATTGAGTTCTTTAAGATAATCAATAATAACATTTTTTGAATGCACATCTACTCCTACCGTAGGTTCGTCAAGAAAAAGCACTTTAGGATTATGTAATATCCCGGCAATCAAATTAACGCGACGTTTCATTCCACCCGAAAAAGTCTCGATACGTTTATCTGCAAATTTCAATAATCCCAGCAGATCCAGACTGTCTATTACTTTTTCTTTAAGATCATTTCCTTTCAAACCATACATACTTCCAAAATACAGCAAATTCTCTCTGGCTGTCAAGGTTGGATATAAAGCATATTCTTGAGGAACAACACCAATTCTATTTTTGATTTCATTGGCATTAGCTGTATAATTTAATCCATCAATAGTGAATGAACCTGAACTAGCTTTTACTAAACCGCAAAGAATCGAAATTAATGTTGTTTTCCCTGCCCCGTTTGGCCCAAGCAGTCCAAAAATATCTCCTTCGTTTATATCCATAGAAAAATCATTCAATGAATACATTTCGGCATCATTGTATAATTTAGACAAATTGGATATTTGGATAATTGATTTCAATATGATTTTTATTTAGCTTATTGCTTTCTTCAGTTTCTTAAAAAATTCCTCCTCTTTATCGGCAATAGCTAAAAGTTCATCAGAAAGCAGATTGTAAACATCCACTTTGGTACTTCTATTTTTATAAACTCTTGAAGCTTCGACAGCAAAATCTCTCCATAAATCACCAATAGCGGTCATTTCCAGTGACAAATTTTGCAACTCGTCATTCTGTAATACAACTGCAGCTTCTTGCAAAAAGGCAGCATATATAAATCTAAAACCACCACCGCCAGTCCCAATTTCTTCCTGCATTCTGACAATTTGAGCCAAATAATGATTTGCTTTTTTTGTCCCTTCTTTAACTGGCCATTTTTTAATTAGCCTAGCTACAAGCCGAATGCCACGAACACCAATTATTGGCATTGGTGCTAGCATATCCCGACAGGTATTCTTTATGCCTTTTATAATTGCCCCTTTCAAATCTACATTTGAAGGAACTTGAATAGGATAATACATTTGGCCTCTTGGCGCAAAAGCTCCTTTGGCAAAACGTACTTTATTTAACTCCTCATGTGTTAATGTAGTTACGTTTTCCATAACAGGATCGCTAATTAAATAATTAGTTTCTGTTTTCCCATAAACTACTAAATTATGAGCATTGAAATGAAAACGATATTCATCAGGAAAATACGTTAGGTTATAGACCCCAACCTGCAATCCGGAAGGAATATTATTTTTTAAATTTTCGTCCAATGCTTTAATGGCATTCGCTTCGCTGGAAAATTTTTGCCTCTTAATTTTCAAGCCCAAACGTTTAGCCAGTTTATTAAAAATTTGTCCTGGCATAGGCCTATAACTTATTGCAGGAGCGTAATTTACTTTTAAAAATGGAAGATAAACAAAGAAAAGTCCCGAACCAATTCCAAAAACCATTGGCTCGCTAATATTCAATCCATTATGTTTTAACAAATTGGAAGCAACTCCGTTTTCACAGTGAGCAGATTGATAGTGTGTAAAATCGGTTTTCATTAATTAGTCTTAAAATTTTTCAATTCCTCTACAGTTATATTAAAAGAATCAGCATATTTTTTTAAAATTCCGTCACTTAATCCTGCAAAAATTTTGGGTTTAAAGTGCCTTTTAACTCGCCATTGCCACATTCCTACATAACTGGAAAGTACACCGATATCCATTCTGCACAATTCCATGTAATAACTAATAGGGCTTACTTCATTGTTTGCGACCTGAGTTTTAGCAATAGCAATTCGTTCACTAATTTCTTCAATAGAATTAGAAAGAGCAATACTTTTTGGCTCCCAACCTGAACTTAAAGCAGTTGTATAATTGCCGTTTTCATCTGTAGCATAAACCAGCTCTTTCATATTTGTTTTAGAAAGATTGCCTTTGTCTTGAGGTACTTCTTCTTTTTTCATTCTCTCTAGGATTTATTATTTTGAATAAATAATGTAATCTCTCCTTCTAATAGTATTTCTTCTGCTTTTAAAGTTTTACATTTTATAGTACACAAACTATATGAAGCGGTAATAAATTTTGAAACTAAGATAGCTTTAGTAACAATTGTTGTGCCTGCTTTAGGCAAAGTATATATTTTTAAAGTTTTAATCCCGCTAATAAAACCAATCACATTCGCTCCCGGCTTATCATTATTATTTTCATCAATAAAATAATCTTTGGCAACAATCATAGAACAGGTTTGTGCCATATTTTCTACCAAACCAGATTCTGTGAAAAAATCATTTTCAAGAAATATATTTTCCGTTTTAATTTCAAATATAGTATCTACCTTCTCATCATCAATCTCCAAAATATAATCCACCAACAGCATTGGAGGGCGATGAGGCAAATAATGTTTTATATTTACAGGTTTAGATGTTTCTTCCTTATTCACAGTTTTCATTATTTAGCCAAAACAGTTTTCATTTGGCCTTTAGCTATTTCTACATTATTTAATTTGCTAACAATATCTACCAAAGTAACTCCTCCAAATTCCTGTATAATAGAAACTGTTGTCCTTATTTCGTCATGAAGTTTGGGAAGCTCTTTTATTTGCAATTTATTTATAGAACCAATATAACCTGTAGGCGCTTGTTCATTTCTTAAATAAAACTGATATCCTGTATGTAATGCTACAGACTGCGCCATGTGTTCTATAATTCCTGATTCCACAAAAGAATTATCTTTAAAAAAAACTGCATCATTATGGATGGTAAACCCCGAAACCAGCTCATTTTCAGAATAGCAATACAAAGTATCAACCATTACAAATGGTTTTTTTTGAGGAATTAAAGTCTCCACAAAATCTTTATCACCTATTGGATTACTATCTGCCATTGTCATCAACAAACTGTTAAATAAGCATAAGCATAAGAAAAACGACCGCTTTCTGGAACAGATAAAAGAATTTTATTGCCTTTTTGCAGCTTACCAGAATTCATTAATTCTTCTAAAGCCAGATAAATTGAAGCTGAACCTACATTGCCAACATATGCTAAATTCATAAACCATTTTTCCATTGGTATCACCATTCCTTTTTCTGTTAATGCTTTACTCAAACCTTCTACAAAATAATGGGAAGAAACGTGTGGCAAAAAGAAATCAATTTGATCAGCGGAAATATTGTTTTTTGACAAAGCTTCTCTCATGCTTTCAGCACCCTTAACCAAAATATGTTCATCAAGCAATTTAATGTCTTGCTTAACAGCAAATATAGATTCGTTGAGCCATTCGCTGGGATCAAAGTCATTCCATGATTTTATTTCCCCATTCTCTAATTTATCTCCGCCAGCATACATGCATGTCTCTATTTCATGTGCATAAGAGTAGGCTTCCATCCATTCAATTTTTAAAGAAATATCTCCGATTGGCTTATTTTCTAATAAAAAAGCACCTGCTCCATCGGATAACATCCACCTTAGAAAATCTTTTCTAAAAGCTAATATGGGCTGCTCTTTAAGTTTTTTTAGATTAACAACTTCATTTTCAAATTTATTAGAAGATAACCACGAAGAAGCTTTTTCAGAACCAACACAAACTGCATTATTTGTATTTCCGGATTTCACCGAAAGAAAACCAAATTTCAAAGCATTCATCCCCGAGCAACACACGCCTGCCGATGAATTAAGCTCCAGATTTTTATTTTTCAACAAGCCATGCACCATTGCTGCATGAGATGGGACAAGTACATCGGGAGTAGTAGTTCCACAAGATAACAATTCCATATCTTGATCTGTAAAACGATTATCAAATAATCCTTGAATAGCTATATGAGTTAATTCAGCATTATTATGAGTGCTATTTCCATTTTTATCTCGAGCATAATAACGGCTTACAATCTTATTATTTCTTAATATTAATCTTCTGCCCTTGGATGCTGCTTCATTTATCAAACCCAAATAATCTTCCATTTCATCATTAGAAACAGCCTCATTTGGTAAATACTTAGCCGCTTTTGTAATATATACATCAAACATATAATCTAATTTACTCCTTTATAATATTCTAATTCTAGCCTTATTTTTTTTACTTTTAACGGATACGTAAGAACGTGTAATATATAAACTATTGGCGAAACTAGCCATATTGCTACTATTAAATACGCTTTAAATATTTTTGTCCAAAATTTTCTGGATTCCCCCTTTGTTATAATAAAATTAGACCATTTTGAAAAAATCTTATTGGCAGTTTTATCCACTTTAATCAAATATGAACTGACTTTGACAGCATCAATCTTGACTAATTTTGATTGCAAATTGTCTAAATCATCCTCCTCAAAACTGGAAAGCATCACTTTACCAAATTTTGTAGATTCATTTATATCCTTATCAGAAACACCGGGCAATGGAAAAAATCCAAGATATCTTTTTTTCACACCGGAAAACATCCACTCAACAATTGTTATAACGCTTATTAAATTTCCAACCCTATCGACTAACGCAACATTCCCTTTTAATAAAGCATTATTTTGCTTCAATAAAATTTTAACTTTTTCCTGCGCCATAAACCACATGTTTCTGGAACCATTTATTGTTATAACTGGAGTATTTTGAAATAAAGTTTTAGCTTCTGGGCTTTTCAAAAAAGAATTTATGGGAATGGAAGGAGTCAAATACCAAACTTGATAGTTCAAAAGAATCAAATCAAATTTAGTTTCCATTATCTCATTTGGAACAGGTTTAATACGAGCAGGGATTTGTAAAAAAGATTCTGGAAAAGCATTAAAAAAAGCATCATTATTCCAAGGAAATGGAAATGGCTGCTCCATTTTAATTTCATGAAACAGTACATTTATGGTTTCAGAATTTAAAAATGGTTTCGCTATATTTCTAGCAATAGTCTCTAATTGTCCCGATTGGGAATAATAGATTACTAAGACATTTTTCATTGAAGTATGTTTTTACGGAAAACGAATTTAAATCAAAATTCTAACTAAAACTAATTGCCGCTTACTTCTTTCAAAATAAAAGCAGCTTATATTTTTCAATCCTTAACAAATATTTAATAATCAACAGATTAAAAAAACACTTAAAATTATCTAAATCGGTAATATATTTTATTTGTCAAACTGATTCCAAAAATCGAAATAATTAAACCATTGCAGTGGATACTTTTTCATCATACCTTCAACACTTTCGGTATATTCCTTTAACAATGCTTTCTCATCACGATGCTTAACTTTGGCTTCTCTTGTGTACAAATGATAATGTAAATTTGGTTCTTTCATTACATATACAAAAAGAACGGGAACCTTTAACCTTGATGCAATAAGAAACGGGCCTGCAGGAAAAAGTGCTTCCTGATCTAGTAAATTTTCACTCAACGATTTTACTCCCTCAAAATACCGGTCACCAGTAAAACAAACTAATTCATTTCTGGCTAAAGCAGAATTAATTTCAAAAATATGCGACAAATCATCACTAATTAGTATGCAATTAATTTTAGGTTTTTGAGTAATGCTTTCAAGATATTTTTTTATTGTAGAATGCTCTAAATCGGTAGTAACTAAATTTATTTGTAAATTAAAATCAACTTCACTAAAAAAATATTCGGCTATCTCAAAATTTCCTATGTGCGCACTTATTAATACGCCTCCTTTTTTTTCTTCTAATAACTTAATAATAAACTCCTTGCCGTCATGTTCATAAGTAAACTTATCTTTTAGACCAGCACCAATCGCAATTTTATCAATAATAGTTTGTCCAAAAGTATAATAACTTCTAAAAACCATCGTTTTAGATTTTAAATACGAATACCCCAATCTTTTTCTAAAATAATAAAAGATTGAGGCATTGCTTTTTTTTAGGAAAATAAAATAATATGCTGCTACAAAATAAAGTACAAAATATGCTGATTTTACTCCAATTTTATTTATGAAGAAAACAAAAATCTTGTAACCAAGAACTGTGCCTTTGGATTTTCCATCCCATTGACTCATTAAATTAAGCCTTTGATTTTATTTTATTTTCTATCAGGTCATAAAAACTTTGAAATGTATCTATTCCTACAAAATCTACTTCAACTAATTTTACGCCAAAGTTTGATTCGATAGAAACAACAAGATCTACATAGTCTAAGCTATCCAGTCCCAAAGTATCTTTTAAATTTGCTTCAAACTGAATATCATCACTATCCACCTCAAATTCATCAATTAAAAACCCATTTACCCTTTCAATAATTGCTTCTTTATTCATTACTTTTCTTATACTTTTTAACTACTAATGCTGAATTTGTACCTCCAAAACCGAAGGAATTCGACAAAAATATATCAATTTTTTTATTTAATGTAGTTTTAACTAAATTTAATTTTGCAGCATCTGCATCTGGGGTTTCCAAATTAATATTTGGTGCTATAAAATCATTCTGCATCATCAAAATAGAATAAATAATCTCACTAGCTCCAGCCATCCAACATTCATGCCCTGTCATTGATTTTGTAGAACTAACATAAGGGTTACTTTCTCCAAAAACTTCAAAAATAGCCTTTGCTTCATTATCGTCTCCTACTGGAGTGGATGTCGCATGAGCATTAATATAATCCACTTCATTTGATTTTATTCCCGCTTCATCCAAAGCTCTTTGCATCGCTATAGACGGCCCTTCAACATTTGGGGTAGAAATATGGCCTCCATTGGATGAAAATCCATATCCAATTACTTCGGCCAAAATAGTTGCGCCTCTTTTTATTGCCGAATCATAAGACTCTAAAATCAAAGTAGCACCACCACCACTTGGAATTAATCCATCGCGATTAACATCAAAAGGCCTGGAAGCTTTAGTAGGCTCATCTTCTCTGGCAGAAAAAACGCCCAAACCATCAAAACTACTCATAGCATACTTATTAATTTCTTGTGCTCCTCCACAGATAATTAAATCTTGAAAGCCGCTTTTTATTAAAAAATATGCCATTCCAATAGAATGAGAGCCACTGGCACAGGCAGCACTGATTGTTAAATTAATACCTCTTAACTTAAATATTGTGGAAAGATTCATGGTAACTGTTGAATTCATAGACTTAAAAATAGCCCCTGAACCAATTAAAGTAGTATCTTTTTTCTCCCGAATAATGTCTGTTGCCTCAATAATAGCTTTGGACACACTATCATTGCCATACATAATACCAACTTCATTTTTTTCAAAAAAAGCATCATCTATATTTGCATTTTTTAAGGCTTCAATAGTTGCCATATATGCAAATTCAGTTTCCTCTCCAAGACTTATTCTTTGTCTTCTGGAAAGTAAATTTTTTAAATCCGRTTTAGGAACTATGCCTGTCAAAGCTGATCTAAAACCAAACTCCTTGCGTTCTGGATCAAATACAATTCCTGACTTCCCTTCAAATAAAGAATCTTTTACTTCGCCTAACGATGTTCCTATACAGGAATAAATTCCCATTCCTGTTATGACTACTCTATTATTCATTGACACTTTTATTTTTATGAATAAATTCCACCATTAATATTAATAACTTCACCAGTAATGTAACTAGCTTTCTTAGAAACAAGAAAACTAACTAAATCTGCTACTTCATCAGCTTCACCAAAACGATTTAATGGTATCATTTTTATTAATTCTGTTTCATCAAGCTCACTAGTCATATCCGTTTTTATAAAACCCGGAGCAACAGCATTTACAGTAATATTTCTTTTGGCTATTTCTTGTGCCAAAGCTTTGGTAGCCGCTATTACAGCACCCTTAGCCGCCGAATAATTAGTTTGCCCTGCAGTTCCTTTTACTCCTGATAAAGACACCATATTTACAATTCTGCCATATTTATTTCGCAGCATTTTTTGCATAAAAAAATTAGTCACATTAAAAAAACCATTTAAACTGGTGTTTACAACGCTTGACCAATCCTCTTGACTCATCCACATAAACAAACCGTCTTTTGTAATTCCTGCATTATTTACAATAACCTCTACAACCGCTTTTGGATTTACCTCTTGCCATTGTGTCAAAACCGATTGAACTTCGGCAAAATTAGCAACATCGAATTGCAAAATTTCTCCAGTGCTACCGTTTGCAATTACTGCTTCTAAGGTTTTTTCAGCAGCTTTTTTATTGGAATGGTAATTAATTAAAATATGATAATCACTATCCTGTGCTAATTTTTCGCAAATAGCACTGCCAATTCCTCTTGAACCTCCTGTAACCAATGCACATTTCATAAGTAAATTTTAGATTGTTGATTGAAAGCTGTTTTCATTCTAAATTAATTATTAATCAAATAGTCTTTTACCTTTTGTACAAAAGGATACATAACCTGATCCTTTTCGAACCTTGGGATTATTAGCCTGATATCATCATATATTTTTCTGGTTACAGATGAAATCTGATCTTTTTGCTCTAAACAATCAATTGCCTGAACAATTGTTATCAATTCGATTGCCAAAACTTCAAAAGCATTTTCTATAACTTTAGACGTTATCACAGCAGCATTTGTCCCCATGCTAACAATATCCTGATTGTCATTATTATTTGGAATACTGTGAACATACATCGGATTTGATAACATTTGATTCTCTGCAGTAGTAGAAGTTGCTGTAAATTGTACTCCCTGCATTCCGAAATTAAATCCTAAGGTCCCCAAATTGACAAATGGCGGCAAAATTTCATTGATTTTGGAATTCAATAAATAATTTAACTGTCTTTCGGCAAGCATGGTTAATTTGGTAATAACGATTTTCAATTTATCCATTTCCAACGAAATATAATCTCCGTGAAAATTTCCTCCATGATATACATGCTGATTTTTCACATCTATAATAGGATTGTCGTTCGCAGAGTTAAATTCTTCTTCGAGTATAGAAGCCACATTATTTATAGTTTCCAATACTGGTCCCAATATTTGAGGCACACAGCGCAAAGAATAATATTCCTGCACTTTTTCTTTAAAAACATCCTCAGTATTCTCACCAGAATATAAATGGTCTTCTCTTTTTCTAATCAAAGCGCTGTCACTAAGATTCGAACGCATTCTGGAAGCTACTTCACGCTGCCCTTTATGACGTTTCGTATTGTTTAGCTCCTCGGAAAAATGATCATCATACGCTTGCACAATTTCATTAATGGCACCCGAGAACTTTATAGACCAATCCAATAATTTATTGGCATGGTGAACGTTTACAACTCCTATTCCTGTCATTACCGAAGTTCCATTCATTAACGCCAAGCCTTCTCTAATCTCTACTTGAATAGGTTCAAGATTCTCTAATGCAAAAACGGCTGCCGTAGATCTTCTTTCCCCTTTATAAAAAACCTCTCCTTCACCAATAAGAACCAAAGCCAAATGAGCCAACTGCACTAAATCTCCACTCGCTCCTACTCCGCCATGTTCAAAAATTAAAGGAGTAATATCTTTGTTTATAAGTTCTTTCATCAAATGGATTACTGACGGATGAACACCAGAATTACCTAAAGAAAGTGTATTTAATCGTGCCAATATTGCCGCTTTTACACAAGTGGCATTTAATGGTTTTCCTGCACCAGAAGCATGACTGCGAATCAAATTATACTGTAGTTGTATGCGATCTTCATCTTTAATACGATATTGAGCCATAGGACCAAAACCAGTATTCACACCATAAATAATTTTGTTGACCGAAAATTCCTTTAAAAAATCAAAACTTTCATTAACTCTATTTAAAACATCCTGACTGATATCTATTTTATTATTCTCAAAAATTACAGATTCAAACTCTTTTAGACTTAAATATTCTTTTATAGTATTCATTCAACTAGTATTTGTTTTTTAAAACTAAATATATTAAAATTTTGTTTTTATTTAGAATTTAATGTGGTTAATTTGAATGAGCAAATGTAGCATAATATCGCTAAAATTTGTAAAACGATGTTTTATTTTACAATCATTACTCAAAACAATATCTAACTGCAATAAAAACAAATACATACAAATAATTTTAAATCAAAATAAATGAAAGATTTTGGTTCTGATAAAAAAACTGTTATTCAAGCTAACCTAGATGCTCAAAAAATTGCTTTTGCACCAATAATGTTTCAGGCTGCAAAATCGCTTCGAAATCTAGGAATTTTAGAATATCTGTTTAATCACACAAAAGCAAATATTGAAACCATTGCCTCGTCATTAAACTTATCTGTTTATGGGGTAAAAGTATTACTCGAAGCGGGTCTAAGCTTAGAATTGGTCTATCTAAGAGGCAACGAATTTATATTAACAAAAACGGGCTACTTTATTCTGAGAGACAAAGCAACCAATATTAATATGGATTTCACTCAGGATGTTAATTATTTTGCCATAAATCATCTGGAAGAGTCAATAGTACAAGGCAAGCCAAAAGGATTAAAAGAATTAGGAAATTGGGATACCGTCTATATAGGATTATCTGAATTGCCAGAAAAAGTTAAAAAAAGCTGGTTCGATTTTGATCATTTTTATTCAGATTATACGTTTCCAGATGTTTTGCCCATTCTATTTAATTCCAGCCCTAAAACTATTATGGATGTTGGGGGCAACACCGGGAAATTTGCATTACTATGTGCCAAATACAATCCAACGGTAAAAATTACTATTTTGGATTTACCCGGGCAGACCAAAATGGCTCAAAAAAACATCGCTGAAAATAATCTAGACGATAGAATATTCACCAAAGACATAAATTTACTGGACGACTCCAGTATTTTACCAAAAGATTTTGATGTTATTTGGATGAGCCAGTTTATAGATTGTTTTTCTTTGGTGGAAATAGAAAAAATTTTCAGCAAAGCTCATGCAGCTATGACCGATAACACCAGTTTTTATATCTTGGAAACCTTTTGGGATTTACAAAGATTCCAATCTTCCACATACAGTTTACACGCCACTTCATTATATTTTACAGCAGTTGCCAACGGAAACAGTCAAATGTTTCATTCAAAAGATATTTTAAAAATAATTGAAAAAGTAGGTTTTGCCGTAGACGAAATACATGAAATCATTGGAATGAGCCATACCTTGATTAAATGTAAAAAAAGAATAGCGTAGAATGATAAATATTTAAATTTGCATAATCCAACAGATGCTATTAGTCAAAATAGTTGTCTTTTTTTTAAAAATTTTAATTCCAAATAATAAATGTTACAAGAATTCGTAGATGTTTTAATCATTGGAGCCGGGCCATCTGGATGCGTTTCTGCTTCTTATCTTCATAAAAAAGGAATCAAAATTAAGGTTGTCGAAAAAACAAAATTCCCTCGAATTGTTGTAGGCGAAAGTCTTATTCCCAGAGTAATGGATCATTTTGCCGAAGCCGAATTATTCGAAAGTCTGGATGCCATGAACTTTGAGAAAAAATTGGGAGCCCGGTTCATTAGAGGGGAAGAAATTTGTGTTTTCGATTTTAGCAATAAATTTTCCGAAGGCTGGGATTGGACTTGGCAAGTACCCAGAGCCGATTTCGATAACACCATGGCTCAAGAAGTAATTCGAAAAGGCATTGATTTGGAATTTGAGTCAGAAGTAATTTCGGTTGCTTTTGAAGGAAAAAATTCAACAACTGTTGTTAAGGATGAAAGCGGCGTTTTAAAAGAAATTCATGCTAAGTTCATTATCGATTCTAGTGGTTATGGAAGAGTTTTACCTAGATTATTAGACTTAGACACTCCTTCACAACTAGACCCGCACTCCTCTATTTTCACCCATGTTGTCGACAAAAACCGTCCTGAAGGTGAGGAAGGAACAATGATTTCATTTGACATTCTCGAAACTCAGGTTTGGTTATGGGTTATTCCTTTTTCGAATGGGAATACTAGTTTAGGCGTTGTAGGCCCAACCGATTTTATTAATTCGCTATCCGCTGATAAAAACAATGCCGAAGCCTTGAAAAATGCTATTCAGCTTTCTGACTATTATATTAAACGCTTTGCCGGTGTCGACTTTTTATTCGAACCTATCAAATTAGAAAATTACTCACGCTCTGTCAAAAAAATGTATGGCGATGGCTTTGCCCTAACTGGAAATAGCTCGGAGTTTTTGGATCCAGTGTTTTCATCGGGTGTTGCGTTTGCCACTGAGTCAGGTATGCTTGCCGCTAAATTATTTCTAAAAGAATCACAAGGCATTGCAGTAGATTGGGAAGAAGAATTTACTGCCTATATGAAACGCGGAATTGCGGTGTTCACTACTTATGTAAAGGAATGGTACACTGGAAACCTTCAGACTTTATTTTTTCATCAGCCAGAAAATCCCGATGTAAAAAGAAAAATATGCGCTGTACTGGCAGGTTATGTTTGGGATGAAGAAAATCCTTTTGTAAAAAAACACGACAATCTAATCAAAAACATGGCACATATACTCGAAATGGAAAGCAAAAAAACCTAGTTAAATACTAGGTTTTTTGTTTTTTTGCTATTTAATAAAAGCCTTTGCAAAACTTCAATTTATATATGCATTAATTATTTATACGCTTTTTTTACAAGCATTTTGGCTAGTGATTTAGCCGTTTTTGCAAAACCTTCTCCAATTCTGGATTCATTACTATAATTATTTCCCCATTGATCTCCAGGTGCCTCTTCACTGGATACTTCCAACAGTACATTAGATTTATTAGCAGTTTCAACAAACTTCAAATTAGTAGTTACTTTTGCAGGCTGTTTCATTATTCCTACATCCCAACCTGGGTATACCCAAACAGCATTAACAATTAAAGTATATTTTGCAGCTGTTAATCCCTCTTGAAAAGTAACATCCTTACCTTCTTTGTTAAAAATAACATTCATTAATTCCAAAAATTTTGGATTCCAGATTTGGTCTTTACTAGCAACCCATTTCTTTTTCCAAATATCACCATTATTTTTTGACTTTTCATTTAGATCCTTAACTCTATCAGCAACATACTTCTCTTCGGTAAGTTTCTCTTTTAATAAAGTTAATTTAGAATAGTCAAATTCAACATTCACCTCTTTTTGATCCTTTAAGAATCCAAAATCTCCTTTTACAACATCCATATCTTGGGCTGTCATAATTGAAGAAACAAGCAATAGTGCAAAAACAATTTTTTTCATTTAAAATTTATGTTAATATTAATAATCAATAGATATCAAATGTAAGAAATTTTGTTTTTTGTTTTCATTTATTGCAAAAATTTATACAAATAATAGCATTTAATTATCGTCCAAATCAAAATCACTCGAAACCCAAAAGACAAATGTTAATATATTGTAAAGTATATGAATACCTAACCTTTCGATATAATTAAATGATTGGATTAAAAAAGGAAAGATGAATTTCAATCCCCTTTATATTTATTCAAGAGATGGGATATAAACGACTGCCAAGGATTGACAGCCTCTTTGTTTTAAACATTTCAAGATATCTTGTCCTAAAAATTTATAATCAAAAAAAGCCCTAAACACTTTTACATGTTTAGGGCTTTTGGCAACTAAAAAAATGGTATTATAAAGTTGTACTGCAATATCGATGAACGGTATTATTTCCAGCCTCCGCCTAAATCTCTATATACATAAACTGAAGCATTGAGCTGTTCTTTTTTTGTTTCAATCAATTCGAGTTTAGACTCCAAAGCATCACGCTGCGTCATTAAAACTTCAAAATAATCGACTCTGGCAGACTTAAATAAATCTCCAGCAACATCAATCGAACGGTTCAGCGCATCGACTTGCTGTGATTTTAAATCATAGCTTTTTTCTAAATTACTAATTTTAGAAAGCTGATTAGCAACTTCGATATAGGCATTCAGAATCGTACGCTCATAGTTATACAAAGCCTGAATTTGTCTTGCATTGGCTGAACTGTACTCAGCTTTAAGTGCATTTCTGTTAATCAGAGGCGCTGCGATATCTCCCGCTAATGAATACAGCAACGATTCAGGAAGCGTAAACAATAGAGACGGTTTGAAAGCATTAAAACCAATTGCTGCCGAAATATCAAGTGAAGGATAAAACTCTGCACGAGCCGTTTTTACATCCAGTTTTGCTGCTTGAAGTTCCAATTCGGCTTGCTTGATATCCGGACGATTCGCCAGTAATTGAGATGGAATACCTGATTTAACCTCGGAAGGTAATAAATCAGCAAAATTAGTTTTATCTCTCTTTATTTCCTGCGGATACTGCCCTAACAAAAAGTTGATTTTATTCTCCGTTTCCTTTATGTTTTGAAGAATATCAAACTCCATGCTTTTGGAAGCCATAACCTCAGCCTGAAATTTTTGAACGGCTAATTCAGTCGCTCTGGCAGCTTCTTTCTGAATTTTAACTATTTCCAAAGCATTGCTCTGCAAAGTGATATTCTGTTTTACAATCTCTAACTGATTATCCAAGGCTAATAATTCGTAGTACGAATCGGCAACCTCAGCAATAAGATTGGTAATCACAAAGTTTTTACCTTCAACCGTTGATAAATAACGGCTAACAGCTGCTTTCTTGGAATTGCGAAGTTTTTTCCAAACATCCACTTCCCAGTTTGCATAAGCGCCAATTTTAAAATCTCCCAATGGATCCGGAGTTTCTTTACCCGGCATAATTTCGGTAGAGGCATCACCAGCACCTTGGCTGGTATAACGCCCTACTTTTTCAATTCCCGCTCCTGCTCCTATTCCCACCTGTGGCAGCAACAGTCCTTTTTTTACGCGGATATCATTCTTGGCAATTTCAATTTCCTGCAAAGTGATTTGCAGCTCCTGATTATTTTTCAAGGCAGTATCAATCAGATTCACCAAGTTTGGATCCTTAAAATAAGTTCTCCAAGGCGTGGCTGAAGTATTGACTGTATCGGTACTCTTACCAAAAGATTCCGGAACAGCTTTAGTTTCCGCCAAGGGCGCTAGAGCTGGAGTACAGCTTACCGCCGCCAGGCAGATGCCTAGCGGGATAATATATTTAAATGACTTATTATATCGCATGATTATCATCAAATTCTTCGGTTAATGGATTTTCTTTTTGATTTTTTACATAGGTGAATCTTTCAGCTATTTTACCGAAAATATAATACAGCCCTGGGATTATAAATACACCGCATATTGTTCCTATCAGCATTCCTCCTGCAGCGGCAGTACCAATGGTTCTGTTACCAATTTTACCTGGTCCCGTTGCAAACGCCAACGGAAGCAAACCGGCAATAAAAGCAAAGGAAGTCATTAAGATAGGACGGAACCTTGCTTTTGATCCCTCCATAGCAGCTTCAAACACCGATTTTCCTGCTGCGTGGCGCTGAATGGCAAATTCCACAATCAAAACGGCATTTTTACCCAGTAACCCAATAAGCATTACCATGGCAACCTGAGCATAGATATTGTTCTCCAAACCTGTAAATTTCAATAAAAGGAAAGCACCAAATATACCTGCCGGCAATGATAAAATTACTGACAAAGGCAATATAAAACTTTCGTATTGAGCGGCTAAAACCAAGTAAACAAATCCTAAACAGACAAGGAATACCCAAATGGCCTGATTTCCTTGTGCTACCTCATCGGCAGAAATACCGGCCCAGTCAATATCATAACCTCTAGGCAATTTTTCGGCAGCAACCTCCTTGATGACGTCAATGGCAGTTCCACTACTGTATCCTGGAGCTGCAGCACCGCTAATCTCTGTAGAAGTATACATGTTATGTCTGGTAATTTCTGACAGACCATATACTTTTTCTAATTTCATAAAGGCAGAGAACGGTACCATTTCATCACGTTCATTTTTTACGTAGAGTTTCAAAATATCCTCTGGCAAAGCGCGATATTCCGGAGCTGCCTGAACGATAACTTTATAATTAATTCCGTACTTAATAAAACTGATTTCATAGTTACTTCCCACTAATGTAGATAAGGTATTCATCGCATTCTCAATGGATACTCCTTTTTGCTGTGCCAAGTCATTATCCACTTTCATCATATACTGAGGGAAACTGGCGCTATAAAAACTGAATACATTCGATAATTCCGGACGTTTATTGAGTTCTTTTACAAAATCGCTATTGATTTTTTCCATCTTTTTGTAATCGCCCGAACCCGTTTTGTCTAATAAACGAAGCTCAAATCCTCCTGCAGCTCCATATCCTGGTACCGCTGGCGGTTGAAAAAATTCAATATTAGCCCCTGGAATATCTTTTGACTTTTCTTCCAATTCGGTCATAATCTCCTGAACAGATTGCTTTCTGTCTTTCCAATCCTTAAGATTGATCAAACAAGTTCCTGAATTAGATCCTGTACCTTCGGTCAAAATTTCATAACCCGCTAATGAAGAAACGGATTGTACACCTTCAACTTTTTCGGCAATTTTTTGCAATTTCACCGAAATATCATTTGTTCTTTCTAATGATGACCCTGGAGGCGTTTGAATAATAGCATAAAACATCCCTTGATCCTCATTTGGAATAAATCCAGAAGGAACTGTACTGCTGATAAACCATGTTCCCGCACAAAATCCTAAAAGCACAATAATAGTAACTGCTCTTCTGTTTACTATTTTTTCAAGTACATTTTGATATTTAGTTTGTGTAAGGTTAAATAAATTATTAAAACCATCTACAAATCTGTTTACAGGGGTTTTCTTTTTAGGCACCCCATGATTATTTGTCAGCATCATTGCACAAAGTGCCGGCGTTAATGTCAATGCCACAACTCCTGAAAGCACAATCGCAGTTACCATTGTTATAGAAAACTGTCTGTAAAACATCCCAACCGGACCAGACATAAATGTAACAGGAATAAATACGGCCACCATCAGGAATGTAATCGCAATAATAGCACCTGAAATCTCGTGCATCGCTTTCTTAGTCGCTTTTAATGCCGAGAGATGTTCTTCCTCCATCTTGGCGTGAACCGCTTCAATAACCACAATCGCATCATCGACGACAATTCCAATTGCCAAAACCAATGCAAAGAGCGTAATTAAGTTTAATGAAATATCAAAAAACTGCATGAATGCAAAAGTCCCGATTAATGAAACCGGTACGGCAATAGCAGGAATAACCGTAGAACGCCAATCGCCCAAGAAAAGGAACACAACCAATCCTACCAAAATAAAAGCTTCAATCAAAGTGTGGATTACTTTTTCGATAGAAGCATCCAGGAATTTAGAAACGTCATACGAAATTTCATAATCCATTCCTTTTGGGAATTTCTTCTTAATGGTTTCTAATTTTGCCTTTAAATCTTCAATAACCTGATTTGCATTACTGCCAAAAGACTGTTTAAGCACAATTGCTGCAGATGGCCTGCCATTCAAATTCGAATAAATATCATACATCGAACTTCCAAACTCAATATTAGCAACATCCTTCAAACGCAGAATTTCCCCATTTGGATTGGATCTCAATATTATATTACCATACTGCTCTTTGGTGGTAAACCTTCCCGAATATTTTAATACATACTCGAATGCTTGAGAACGTTTTCCTGATGCCTCTCCTGTTTTTCCAGGTGAAGCTTCCAAACTTTGACTTGATAAGGCTTCCATTACCTCATCGGCAGAAATTTTATAAGCCAGCATACGGTCTGGTTTCAGCCAAATACGCATCGCATATTCACGAGTTCCTAAAATATCTCCGGATCCAATACCATTTACCCTTTTTAATTCAGATAAAACATTGATATCAGCATAATTATACAAGAACTTTTGGTCGGTATTTTTATCTGTACTAAAAAGGTTCACATACATAAGCATACTAGGAACCTCACGGGTGATTTTCACACCCTCTCTTACTACTAATGGCGGGAGTTTATTCGTAACCGAAGCCACACGGTTTTGAACGTTAATAGCGGCTTGGTTTGGGTCTGTACCTAAATTAAACACAACCTGTATACTGGCTTCACCGTCATTTCCTGCATCCGAAGTCATGTATTTCATTCCCGGAACTCCATTTAAAGCTCTTTCCAAAGGAATAACAACGGATTTAATCATCAGTTCCCCATTAGAACCAGGATAATCTGCAGTAATATTCACCATTGGCGGCGATATGGACGGAAATTGGGTAATCGGCAGATTCATCACCGACAACACCCCTAAAAAGACAATTATAAGCGATATTACTATCGACATAACTGGTCTTTGTATAAATTTATCAAACATTTGTTTCTATTTTTTTATGATTAAACCAAAATTCATTTTCACACTGTAAACTGAATACTGATTACTAAATACTGCAGACTAATTACTAAAAACTATTCTGCTTTTAAGCGCAAATGAGTAATCACTTCTTGAGGCGCTGCGTATTTATAGTGAATTTTGTCATTGTCTTTAACCTTCTGAACACCTTCCAGCAAGATTTTGTCATTTACAGTTATCCCGCTGTCAATCATATATAAATCTGGAATTTCTCCTTTAATTGTAATTTCTTTAGAACTTACAACATCATTTTTATCCACAACAAAAACATATTTTTTGTCCTGAATTTCATAGGTAGCTTTTTGCGGAATCACAATTACATTATGAAGCGGAGTATCCATCAGCACTTTTCCGGTTTGTCCGTGTTTCAATAATTTACCTGGATTGGAGAATCTTGCTCTAAAAGCAATATTTCCAGTTTCGTTATCAAATTCACTTTCGATAACTTCAACATTTCCTTTTTCTTTAAATGTGGTGCCATTAGCTAAAAGTAAACCCACTCTGCTTTGAGCTCTGCCTTTAACATTAGTTTCATAATCCAAGTATTCAGGTTCAGAAACATTGAAATAAGCAAACATCTGGCTGTTATCAGAAAGGCTGGTAAGTAACTCCCCTTCATCGATCAAACTTCCAAGTTTCTTTGGGATTCTGTCGATAGTTCCATCAAACGGGGCTCTGATTTCGGTAAATGACAAATGAACTTTTGCAAGTGCGACTTCGGCTTTTGCTTGATCTAATTTAGCTTGAGCAACTGCCTGTTCATTTTTTGAAACTATATTTTTGTCTGCTAATGTTTTAGCATTTTTAAGCTCAATTTCAGCGGCTTTTTCTTCTGCTTGAGCTCCCAACAATTCAGCTTCATAGACTTTTGGCATAATTCGGAACAATACCTGGCCTGCTTTTACAAACTGTCCTTCATCAACATAAATATTTTGCAGAAATCCTTTTTCCTGAGCACGAATCTCAATATTGCGGAAAGACTTTATCTGTGCAACATACTGCTTTGTAAACGAAGTATCAATCTTTACAGGATTAGTAACTGCAAAAGTTTCGACTTCTTCTTTTTCTTCTTTCTTGCTTGTACAGCTAGCAAGGGACAACACGGCAATTAAGCCCGTGAAAACGATAATTCTCTTCATAGTATAAAATTGGTAATTAAGCGAATGGAAATTTTCGGAATACAGAAATTCCTCAGATCAAGAAATGATCATCAGTTACCAAGGTGAAACTAAGCTGTCCAGAATGAAAAAAACTTAATAAACCAACATTATATACAAGATTACAAACATTGGACTTCATAAATCACACCTTTAGTAATTGATGTGAAATTGAATCAAATTCTTAGAACCCCTATTTCAAGATAAATAGGATTGTCATGGCCATAACATGGCGCAAAAAAATTAAACTTTTTGGAGTTATCCTTGTAATGTAAATGACTTGAGTATGTCAAATACCAATTTGCTAATGCATTTTTATTAACGGCTAATGCTTTATTTAAATTACCATTATGCAGCTCTTCATCCAAATCGGTATCAGCTTCCTCAATTAAAACATTGCCTGATTCCGCTTTTTTTACTTTTACGTGGTGTTTTTTTACTAAATCAAAAGAAGGCGATTCAGCTATAATCATTTTAGGAGCTATTTCTGCATGCAAATATTGTCCTCCGCCTAGCAGCAGAAAAAACAAATACATGAAATATAAAGTGGCTCCTCTCATAATGCCCCAAAAGTAATAAAAGATTAAAATAAAAAAACTATTTTTTAAACACAGTAATTCAAAAAAGCCAGCGAAATCGTTTTCTTTGGCTCATATTTTACAATACTTTATACTTTATTAACACTATTCTTGATTATTTTAGTAGTTAAAAATTTACAAAAATTATTTTTAACCATCAATTTTTCAAAATTACAGTACATAAAATATTAAGATGTCAAGTGAAATACTTGCATTTTAGTCAATAAATATATTAATATTGGTGCTGTTTTTAAATAATAGAAATCGTTTCTTTGCGAAATGAATACATAAATTAAATTCTTTCATGCCGGAATATTTCTTCGATTTAGAATATAACAGCCACACTTATGATGTGAATGAAGTCAGTTTCAAAGAATTTGAACGCTGTACTTTTAATCATTGCACGTTTTCTGCCTGTAACTTTATGGATGTTACGTTTATCGACTGTGTATTTAATGACTGTATTTTTAATGAAGCCAGAATCAATCATGTTGGTTTGAGAACCGTAGTATTTAATCGTTGCAAAATCAAGGAAGTAAATTTTGCAATGTGCAGCAAACTCATTTTTGAAGTGCGTTTTTACGATTGCCTACTGGATTTTTCTAAATTTTATACGTTAAAAATAAAGGGAACGCCTTTTATTAACTGCAGTTTGATAGCCGTAGATTTTATGGCCTCCGATTTGACCGAAGTCCTTTTTGAAAATTGTGATTTATACCGCGCCGAATTTGCTAAAGCAATTGCCAGCAAAGCCAACTTTAAGACCAGTTACAATTACACTATTGACCCAAAAACCACCAAATTGAAGAAAACTGTTTTTGCATTAGAAGGCTTAAAAGGCCTTCTTTATAAACACGATATTATAGTGAAGTAATACTTTAAAAGCACAAAAAATATCAGATAGCTAGTAGCCATCACAAATAAGGACTTTCAAGAATGCCCTAACTAATAAGTTCCAAATGATTTCCTTCGTTATGCAAAATGTGTTTAGCTCTTTCAATCTCATCAATGKCACCTCTTACAATTACGACAAATTTACCTTCTTTTACATGCTCTTGACATTTTACCACTTCTTCTTCTCTTAACCCGGTAAAAGCTAAAAGTGAAACTAAGCCACCCGCAACTAAACCTATATCAAGCCCCCCAATAATCCCTACAAGAGCGCCTGCTCCATACAAAAAGCCAAAACCAGGAATTGCAAAAACACCTATACCGCTAAGCAATCCTACTAACGTTCCTGCACTCATCCCAACAATTGCAGGCATTTTGTTTATAGTATCTAGTGATTTAATTTGAATGTGGTCTTCCACTACTTCTGCTTTGCCTAACAGTGAAACATGATCCATAGCAAAATGCTCTTGATTCAATCGTTTTATAGCATTAACGGCTTTGTCGTGGGTATCGTAAACTGCAATTTGTGATTTCATGATATATATTTTTAAGTTACTTTAACGATAAATCTATGTCATATTACTCTTAGTAAAGTTACCATTTAAAGCTGTATATATAGTAATAATTAACTTTATGAATACACAAAAATTCTTTCTTTTTAGTTCATTTTCAAAAGATTAATTCAATTAATAATCAATCGCACTTTATTCACACATTTTGTCAAACCTTTTTTGCATTTCTTCAAAACTGACATCTTCCTTGTGAGTAGCTATCATCCATTTATAGCCAAAAGGATCCAGCACCTGTCCCGTACGGTCTCCATAAAATTCATCTTTGAGGGGCATCAAAACTGTTGCGCCTGCATCAATTGCCTTCTGAAATACGGCATCCACATCTTTAACATACAATCCAAAAGTTAAAGGATTCCCACCAATGGTTTGAGGACTTACATTTCCCCAATCACTGTTTTCTTCAGACATCATCAATAAAGATCCTTCAATTACAATTTCTGCGTGGCCAATTTTTCCATCGGGCATCAGTAATCTGCCGCGTTCTATAGCGCCAAAAGCTTTTTTGTAAAATTCTATAGCTTTATCGCAGCCTTTGATTGCTATATAGGCATTCAATGTATATGCTCCCGGGTAAATGTGTGAAGTTTCCATGTGTTTCTATTTTTAAGTTTTATTTCGCTAATAAAATACCGTCATAAACAGGACATTAAAATTACTCATTTTTCTGACATACAGAATGTTACATATAAATTAATTTTTAAAAATAAAACAGCACAAAAAACCGAAGCTTATCGGCTTCGGTTTTTTGTGCTGTTTTTAAATATATACAATCGATATTAGCAATTGTGAAATAATTATAAAATCGAATTTTAGATAGGAATTCTTTAAAATCAGATTAATGCTTTTTTGACCCAATCTTTCTTATTACGGGAAACAGGAATTCTAATCTGGTCATAAAGCAGCAAAGTATAGCCATCTTCTTTAAGCAGGCTTTTTACATGTTTTTTATTTACCAAATGTGATTGATGACAACGAATGAATCCATAAACACTTAACATTTCATCATATTCATAAAGAGGTACTGTAGAAATTATCGTTTCATCTTCATCGGTATAAAACAATGTATAACTGTTTTCACTTTCACAGCGAACAATATTTTTAACATATACAAAACGAGTTTCTTTGAGTGATGAAATAGCTATTCTATGATCAGGACTATTATTGTTTTCTTTCAAATGATACAGTAAATTTTGCAGCTGCAGATTTTGATTTTTATGTTTTAATCTGCTTCCTGTTTTTGCAACTGCTTTTTTTAACTCTTCTATATCGATTGGTTTCAAAAGATAATCAATTGCAGAAAATTTAATCGCCTGAATTCCATACTGGCTGAAAGCGGTCACAAATATTACTTCAAAATCATACGAATTAAGTTCCTGCAAAACCTGAAAACCATCCTTCTCCGGCATTTGGATATCCAAAAAAACCAAATCCGGCTGACTGCTTTTAATTAGTTCGATTCCCTCATCTGCATCTGTTGACGAACCTGCAATTGTAACTTCTGGGCAGTATTTTTCCAGCAGCCGCTGAAGATTGATAATATTGTTTTGTTCGTCGTCGATAATGATTCCTTTAATCATTTTTAAGCCAGTTTTTAAAACAGATAATAATTTGTGTTCCTGAGGAATTACTTTGGATTTTCATATCTATTTTCATCCTTTTTGAAGACTGATTAAATAAAGTAATTCTGTCTTTTACCAGTTTTAGGCCAAAACCTTTCTGCTCCGCTAATGTATCAAATCCTTTTCCGTTATCGGCTAATTCAAAAATTAAATCATCTCCTTTTTTTGAAATAGTAAGTGTTATTTCACCGGTTTCTTTATTTGAAATACCATGTTTTATGGCGTTTTCAATCAAAGGCTGTATTAAAAGAGGAAGCGTTTGTGTTTCATAAACATTGATTTTTTCATCAATAGATGACCGAAACGAAAAAGGGCTTCGAAGCTGTTCCAACTCAATGTAATTTTTGATGGTTTTTATTTCAACTTCAAGGCTCTGTGTTTCATTTTCACTGGAAGTAAATGTATTTCTAAGCAGTGAACCAAAACCAGTCAAATATTGATTTGCTTTTTCTATCTGATTATCGTTAAGCAAGCCCTGAATAGATCCTAAAGCATTGAATACAAAATGCGGGTTAAGCTGCGCATATAACATTTTAATTTTTGATTTTTGTTCTAATTGTTTTCTCTCATCCATTTTCCTTATCCAAAAAATGTAAATGAGAGAAAAAATCAAAAGAAAAAGTATTCCAACAGTAATCTTAAACCAAAACGTTTGATACCAATCGGGTTCGGTATCAAATTTATAGACAGCAACATATTGTGGATTGTCTTTGTAACGGACTTCAAGCTTGTATTGGGCTGCAGATTCCTTCAATTCCAAGAAAATGATACCATTCGAGTTTATCCACTCACCCGTTTTTGAATTTATGCTGGTGCGGTATTCAAAGCTATCATAAGTTCTTTTTTTCGCATTAGGTTTTCTAAAAACCAAACAAAACTTTTCGTTTTTAAAATGTCTGTTTGTATTTCCTATAAGTCTTGGGGCATAATCTTCAGGCCAATCATCATAAAAATTTGATTTATCTAAAAATCTATCTTTATGCACTTTGTCTAGAGATTCTTGAATGAAATTTTCAAAACTTTTCGGTTTTTTTAAATCTTCCGAAATTGTATTTATAATAAAAGGCTTTCTAGCACTTTCTTTCTTCTCAAGATGCAATTTTAAAAAATTTTCCTGTCCTTTTTTACTAAATAAAATTACAAGTTTATCGCCGTTAACTAATGAATCTGTATAAGGAATATAGCCATTTTCAAAATATTTTTTTCCATCAAAAACATTACTTTCAATAAAACTTTTTGATTGTGTGACTAAAGTCCAATTTTTTACGATTTTATTATTTTTTAAAATCTGAATTTCCAGATTTTCAATTCTATATAAATCTTTATTTGCTTTGAGTGTATCAATGTAGATATGTCCTATAATATGTGACTTAAAATCAGTTATCTTAAGATTAATTTTTTTTCCTAATACCGTAAAATAAAATTCTTTATGTGATAAATTAGTAAAAGGTGCTAAATTATTATAAAGTCCTCTACCTTCATTAGGCGAGATATATTTATTAAGGATGAAATTATTTTCAAATCGAACAGATGTTTTGTTCAAAACAAAATAAGAATTAACCGCAGGGTCCTCGATTATTTCTTTTGATTGAGCTATACTTAGTGAAGAAACAAACAGTAATAAGTAAAGGAAATTCTTCATGATTTTGATTTTTTAGTGAATAATACATTTTTTATAAAGCAAATGTAAATGCACTATTGCTAAGAAATCTGGAGTTCTTGAATTAGGTAATATCGGTCTTGAATCAGACAAAAGAATACTAAATTAGAGCTTTTTCTCCATAACATAATCCTCCATCAGATAACCATTTCCTATTTCGATATTAACTTCATCGATAACTTCAAAACCAATTTTCTGATAGAAATGTAATGCTTTATTGAATCGATTTACGTTCAGTAAAAGTGAATCAGAATTATTTTCTAAAGCCAGTTTTTCAACAGCTTCAACAGCAATCCTTCCTATTCCTCTGCCTTGCGTTTCCGGCAGAATATAAATTTTGTGGATTTTCGTCTTATTCTCGTTCTGATAATTATGCTCAATTCCAATAAATCCCAGAACAGCTTCTTCTTCTGTAATTAAATAAAACAGCTGTTGTTTTTCATCAAATTGAGCTGTTAAAGCTTCTTCCGAATAAAACAGATCCAGCATGTATTGTAATTGTTCTTCAGATAATATTTCGCCATACGTTATTGGCCAAGTTTTATGGACAATATCCTGAATTGTTTTTATATCGCTGTTTACAGCTTCTGAAATTATAATCATTTAGTTGAGAAACATTTTTTTAATTAATTGGTAAAAACCTGATTTTCCTGTTCGCTTACTCTTATAAACGTAGTTCGTTTGGTAAGCTCTTTTAGTCTTGAAGCACCTACATAAGTACATGTGCTTCGTAAACCTCCCAAAATATCCAACAGTGTATTTATAACCATCCCTTTAAAAGGCACTTGAACCGTTTTTCCTTCACTCGCTCTGTATTCTGCGACACCGCCAACATGTTTATCCATTGCAGTGGTAGAACTCATGCCATAAAATTGCTTGAATTTTTGTCCGTTTATTTCAATTAGTTCACCTCCGCTTTCGGCATGTCCAGCCAGCATACCGCCCAACATCACAAAATCTGAACCCGCTCCAAAAGCTTTTGCAACATCACCAGGAATAGCACAGCCTCCATCGCTGATAATATGTCCGCCTAAACCGTGCGCTGCATCGGCACATTCTATAATTGCCGAAAGCTGGGGATATCCAACACCTGTTTTTACTCGGGTTGTACATACAGAACCAGGGCCGATTCCGACTTTTACAATATCGGCTCCAGCAAGCAATAGTTCTTCAACCATTTCGCCAGTAACCACATTGCCGGCAATAATAACTTTATCCGGATATTGTTTACGGGTTTGCTTTAAAAACTGAACAAAGTGTTCTGAATAACCATTTGCAACATCAATGCAAATAAATCTAAGCAACGGATTTGCCTTTATAATGACACCAATTTTAACAGAATCTTCTTTACCTGTCCCAGTACTTATTGCAATATAATTATAGAAATCCGGAGAAACATTTTGCAGGAAATCATTCCATTCCTGCGGAGAATAATGTTTATGAATGGCTGTAAACAGCTTTTCTTTGGCCAAAACTGCCGCCATTTCAAAAGTCCCGACAGTATCCATATTGGCTGCCATAATTGGAATGCCAGTCCAACTGCCTGTACTGTGCAAAAAATTAAAATTCCGTTCCAAGGAAACTTCAGATCTGCTTTTCAAAGTAGACCTTTTTGGCCTAATCATTACATCTTTAAACCCTAATTTCAAATCAGCTTCTATTCTCATGGCTTTACATTTTGGTGACTATCAAATATAACGTTTTTGAAAGCGAACTCGTTAAAAACAAGAGAAAACTAATTATCCTTTTATCAACAATCTTAGTCTAAAAACAATAAAATTACCTCGTTGGGTGTAATTCATAATGTTTAAATTTAAACACATAGGAACATAGATTTTAATTAAAAAAGAACACTGAAAAAAGAAATATATTTCTTTCACATAGACCACTATGTGTATTTTAAATAAGTGTAACGCCTACTTTTGAGCTTACAAAATCTATGTTTCTATGTGTTAAAGAATTGCTCCAAACGGATTAAAATTACCCGTGAATTGTCTCGCCTTTACCGTAATTGGCAATAATCGATTCTTCAAATTCAAGCCATTCTCTCCAGCGCTTTTCGACATCGATTCCAACGCCGTATTTTCGGGCATAAGTTATGAATGTTGTATAATGCCCCGCTTCGCTTTCCATCAAATCTCTATAAAAAACAGCTAATTCTTCGTCTTTAATATTCTCAGATAAAACTTTGAAACGTTCACAGCTTCTGGCTTCAATCATGGCTGAGAATAACAATCGCTCTACCAAGCCCGAAACCCTGCTTCCGTCACCGCTTTTTTTCATATACAGATACAATTCATTTACATAATCATCTTTGCGTTCACGGCCCAATTTCAGTCCACGTTTGATGATAATATTATGCACCTGCTCAAAATGATCAATTTCTTCTTTGGCCAAAGCCAATAAATCTTTTACCAAATCCTGATGCTCCGAATTATTAGTGATTATCGTAATAGCATTGGTAGCCGCTTTTTGTTCGCACCAAGCATGATCGGTTAGGATTTCTTCTATATTTTTCTCAACGATATTGACCCATCTAGGATCGGTTGGCAACTGTAATCGTAATACGCCCATTTTTTTTAAGTCTAAAAGTTTTTAAAGTCAAAAGTTAGAAAGTCATAAAAACAAAAGTCGAAAGTCAAAACTAAGAAAGAATGTTAAATTCTAATCCAAGACTTTCGACTTTCGACTTTAAAACTTTAAGACGAATTTACTAGAAAACGAAAATAGCTCTTTCGCTCATCATTTCGTCAACTTCGTTAGCTACAGCTTCAATAACATCTTCGTTAGTATGATCTGATAAAACTCTGTCGATTAAATCAACGATAGTTTCCATATCTTCTTCAACAAGACCACGAGTAGTAACTGCTGCAGTTCCAACACGAATACCTGAAGTTACAAATGGTGATTTATCATCAAATGGAACCATATTTTTATTTACAGTGATTTCTGCTTTAACCAATGCATTTTCAGCTTCTTTACCAGAAATATTTTTATTTCTAAGGTCAATCAGCATCATGTGGTTGTCTGTTCCTCCAGAAATGATATTGTATCCTCTTTTTACAAAAGCATCAGCCATAGCATTTGCATTTTTTTGCAGCTGCATAGCATAAGTAAAGAACTCATCTTGTAAAGCCTCTCCAAAAGCTACTGCTTTTGCTGCAATAATATGCATTAAAGGGCCTCCTTGATTTCCAGGGAAAACAGCAAGATCTAATAAAGAAGACATCATTCTGATTTCACCTTTTGGAGTTTTCAATCCCCAAGGATTTTCAAAATCTTTACCCATCAAAATCAAACCGCCTCTTGGCCCGCGCAATGTTTTGTGAGTGGTAGTTGTTACAATATGGCAATGAGGAATTGGGTCGTTCATTAAACCTTTTGCGATAAGCCCGGCTGGATGAGAAATATCAGCCATCAAAATTGCTCCAACGCTATCTGCAATTACTCTAAAACGCTCAAAATCCATATCGCGTGAATATGCCGAAGCACCCGCAACGATTAATTTTGGCTGCTCTTTAGTAGCTATTTCTTGAATTTTATCATAATCTAATCTTCCAGTTTCTTTATCTACACCGTAGAAAACCGGATTGTAAACACGTCCTGAAAAGTTAACAGGAGAACCGTGAGTCAAGTGACCGCCGTGAGACAAATCGAATCCTAATATTTTATCCCCTGGCTGTAAACAAGCGTGGTATACAGAAGCATTAGCCTGAGAACCAGAGTGCGGCTGTACGTTTGCATAAGCAGCACCAAACAATTCTTTTGCTCTGTCGATAGCAATCTGCTCCACAACATCAACTACTTCACAACCTCCGTAATATCTTTTGCCAGGATATCCTTCCGCATATTTGTTTGTTAAAATAGAGCCAGCTGCTTCTATTACTTCATCACTTACAAAATTCTCTGAAGCAATAAGTTCTAGCCCGTGAATCTGTCTGTCTTGTTCTTCTAAAATAAGGTCAAAAATTTGTTTGTCGCGTTGCATTTCTTTGATTTTCGTTAATTTCCCGCAAAAATACAAAAAAACGTTTGTTTAACTGTAAGATTATAATATATTTGACAAGTAATTTTCAACAAACAATTAACATTATCATGCCAATAACAGCCAACGATACCTCAAGAAAATCATGGTTAGAAGTACTATCTGACAGTGACTTCCCTATCCAAAACATACCGTTCGGAGTTTTTCTTACAAAGGAAAACATCGTTACAGTAGGGACTCGAATTGGTGATTTTGCAATCGATTTAGGCGCTTTACAACAATTAAATTACTTCGAAGGGATCGAATTGACAGATGATATGTTCATGCAGGATACCTTGAATGATTTCATTTCGGACGGACAAAAAACATGGCGTTTGGTTCGAAATAGAATTGCCGAAATTTTTGACGTAACAAATCCCGAATTAAGGGACAATGCCAAGCATAGAGATATCGTAATTTTCAAAATGGAAGATGTAGAAATGCAGCTTCCTGTATTAATAGGCGATTATACTGATTTTTATTCCAGCAGAGAGCACGCAACCAATGTAGGCAAAATGTTCCGTGATCCCGAAAATGCATTATTGCCAAACTGGCTTCACGTTCCGGTAGGATACCACGGAAGAAGCTCATCTATTATACCGTCTGGAATTCCTGTTCACAGACCAATGGGACAAATCCTTCCAAATGGCGAAACCTCTCCTGTTTTCGGGCCATCCCGATCAGTAGATTTCGAATTGGAAACCGCATTTATCACTACCGACTGCAATATTATGGGAGAAACTATTCCCATTGCGGAAACAGAAGATTATATTTTCGGGATGGTTTTAATGAATGACTGGAGTGCTCGTGATATTCAAAAATGGGAATATGTGCCACTAGGACCATTTCTCGCCAAAAACTTCGCCACTTCTATTTCTCCTTGGATAGTTACTCTAGATGCCCTGGAACCTTTTAGAACTAAAGGCCCAAAACAAGAACCAACACCTTTCCCTTATTTACAGCAAAAAGGAAAGCACACGTTCGATATTAATCTTGAAGTAGCTGTTGCGCCAGAAAACAAGGAGCCAACTGTTGTTTCCAGAACCAACTTTAAACACATGTATTGGAGTATGAGCCAGCAATTAGCACATCACACCTCTAATGGATGCCGTGTTAATTCAGGTGACATGATGGGATCAGGAACAATTTCTGGTCCAACACCAGACAGTTATGGTTCAATGCTGGAATTGAGCTGGGGCGGAAAAAACCCTATAACGCTAAATGATGGCAGCCAGCGTAAATTTATAAACGATGGCGATACTGTAATTATGAAAGGACATAGTCAAAATGGGCAGGTACGTATTGGTTTTGGAGAATGTTCCAGTAAGCTGCTTCCTCCCTTTGTAAGACAATAATTAAAAAACTTTTTTCATACACCGACAATTATAAAATTGTCGGTTTTTTTTTGAAATATTTCAAGCAGAATACTCTAAGGAATAGTAAGTTTGTAAAAAAATAAAAGCTTCCAATTCACATAATTCATTATCCCCAAAAAAATGAAAAAAATTACTTTTATAATTACATTCTTTATCCTGCTTACATCATGCGGTGTAAAACAAACCCAAAACAATTTAGCCTCAGGGAATTATGATGCAGCAATTGATATTGCGCTTTCTAATTTGCGTACCAATAAGGACAAAAAAGGGAAACAGGATTATATCTATTTACTCGAAGAGGCATTTGCCAAAGCTAAAGAACGGGATCTAAACACTGTTAGTTTTTTAAGCAAAGAAAACAATCCTACTAATCTGGAAAAAATATACAATACCTATTTAGCATTAAATGACCGCCAAGAAAAAATTAAACCTCTGCTTCCGCTAAAATTAATCAAGGAAGGACGAAATGCAATTTTTCCATTTGATGATTATGACGACCAAATCATAAACAGTAAAAATGCTTTATCGAATTATTTGTATACCAATGCAAAAGCCTTGATGCTGACCAAAAACAAAATGAATTACCGCAGAGTGCATGATGATTTAATCTATTTGGACAAAATAAATCATGGCTATAAAGACATCTCCAAAATGATAGACGAAGCGCAGCTGAAAGGAACTGATTATGTGATTGTACTTACCAAAAATGAAACCGGCATGATTATTCCTGCTCAGCTTCAAAATGACTTATTGGATTTCAAAAGCTATAATCTGAATGACAAATGGACAGTTTATCATAGCGAAAAGCAAAAAGATGTTACCTATGATTACCGCATGCTCATCAGCTTCAGATCAATTTTAATTTCACCTGAACAAATAAAAGAAAGAGAATTCATAAAAGAACGTCAAGTCGTTGACGGACAAAGAAAACAAGTTGATGCTAATGGAAAAATCGTTTTTGACAGGCAAGGAAAACCAATAATGATAGACAACTTGATTAATGCTACTGTAAAAATTAATGAAGTCAAACAATTTAAATCGTGTCAAATCACCGCCAAAGTAGATTACTTCGACAATAAAACCAACCAATCATTTGGATCATTCCCAATCACCAGCGAATTTGTTTTTGAAAATATTTTTGCTTCTTACAAAGGTGATTCTCGTGCCGCCGATGATGGTTACAGCCCAAATTTCTACAACAAATCTGTACCCTTTCCTTCCAGCGAGCAAATGGTTTATGATACTGGCGAAAATTTAAAAGCTAAAATCAATGGAGTTATTACAAACAACCAATTTAGAAAATAAACATTTCCTCATTAAACAAAGAGCAACTCGATTTGAGTTGCTCTTTGTTCTTACAGCTGATTATAAAAGATCACAGCACTAATTTGTGACAGATTTTTTATTGAATTATACCTTTTAGAAATATAAAAGATATTATTTAAATCCTACAATCTGCTCTTCGGCAGCAATAACTTCTTCTACAAATTTTTTGTATTCCAAATAATCACTTGACTTAATATTATCCCAAAGAATAGTCACCTCTCTTTTTACCTTCAGCGAATTATTTTTTAAAAGCTCAAATTGTAAAGTGTAATTTTGATTCTTAAATGCAAAGGTTTTGCTTTCTGGTATTTCAGAGAATTTCTTTCCCTCCGGTATATTCAAGATCACCTCCGATTCATATTTATTATTATTCTCATAAAAGAAATAATTAATATCAAATTTTCTGTTTTCTGCAGCAATAATGTCTCTTGTATACACTTTATCAATGAAAGGAATTTCAGTTATCTTAAGTGTCCCCACTTTTTGCAGATTTTCATTTATTGAAAATTTAGTTTCATAAGTAAGCGCTTTGTCAAATGTCTCATTAGATAAAAGCTTTACCGACTGCAGACTAACCAATTTTTGCAATTGCTTATTGTATCCTTTCTCTATTTCTTTTTCTCTAATCTCTTTTGTGGTAGCATCCGAAAACAGTTCATTATAATATGATTTGGTAGCTCCTTCAATGGTATGCGTATTCACAAATGTTTTGGATTTATCGTCTAAAGTTACCACAGAAGACGTCCTTAAACTGTTTTGAATTGTAGCATCAAAAGGAATATTTATTAATTTGGAAGTTTCATTTTCCTTTTTATCAAATGAAATTACTAATGCATTTGCATTGTATAATGAACTTGGAAGCATTCGATAAGGCAAATATTTATCTGTAAGTTCCAAGAAAACAATTTTATTGTCAATTTTTGTTTGCACAATACAATGATTGAAATCCCTTGAAGGCAATCGCATCGAATTAAACCCATTATCATTTGTTGAAACCAAAACCAAATTAGATTTTAGTCCTGCATATTCAGATAATGCTACAAACAAGGTAGAAACATCTTTGCAGTCACCTAATTTTGTTGTAATTGTTTTGGAAGGTTTTTGAGGAACATAACCGCTTTGTCTAAAATCCAAAGAACTGTAAGTAATGTTTTTTTCTATATAGGCATAGATTGCTTTTGCTTTTTCATTATCACTCAGATTAGCAGTTCCTTTTGGAAAAATACTGTTAAAAGCATCTTTAGTAATTTTATCTAATTTTAGATTTTTCTTTACTAAATCCGAATACCAATTCGAAATATCACTCCATGCTTTTATAGTTCCCACTTCAATAGCATTTGTTAAATCGCTCGAAATTGGTGCATAATCTTCTTTAAGTGATAAAGCTGGAATATTGCTTCTTTTCCAAATACTGCAGTTCTTGCCATTTATTTTTCTATTGGCTGCAACTACATCTCCATTGCTAAAATCAATATAATACTTACAATCTTCTGGGCTTATCAATGCAAAAATAGCTTCGGTAGATGGATATTCGCTGTCAAAATAACAGGACAAATTAAAATCTTTATAGAAACGGCCCGTTCCATTTTCTATGCGCTCATATTCTATATAAATAACATCTCCAACTTTTAAATTAGAAAACACCAATAAATCATTTCCCTGCTCTGCAGGAACTATGGTTCCGTCAGCTTTAATAATTTCAGATTTCAAGACCGTATTACTATTCAAGCTTATCGAATATTCTTTCATCTTTTCGATACCAGTCTCAGATGTCACTTCGTATAAATAAGATATTCTGGATTTTCTTCCGCCTTCAGGAAAAACATTTACAATATATTCGTCCAGTAATAGTACAACTCCGTAATCACTCTTTAAATTAGAATTTCTTCTGGATTTAGCCAATTTATAGACATCCTTAGTTGCTACTTCGTCAATTTCATCTGGAATTTTGGAAATATCATACAGCTGTTTTCTCAGTTTTCCATTACCTGAATTATGAGTTAAAGACTGACGAATGTATTTCTCTGCTTCTTTACTATTTTTCATCAGATTATAAACTGCAGCTTTCTTTTCCATATTTGTAAACGAATAAGGAAAATTGCTCAAATTTTCATCAATGACAGCCAATGCTTCATCATATTTATTGGCATTCGCCAAAATAGTAATGTAATCATTTCTGAAAACATTTATATTAGCATATTCCTTAATCCTTCTTTTTACAATTCTCTCGACAGCAGCCTTATCATTCAGCTCATTATAGTATGTAATCAGCAAATTGTCTACTTCATTGATTATTTTATCTTTCGACAATTCTTCTAAAATAGCAATAGTCTTTGTTTTATCATTTTTTAATTTTAAGTACAAAGTAGCAGATGCAATTTTGAATTTTTCATTCCCATGAGTATCTTTATCAATATCTTTTAACAATCTGAACATCTCCTCAACGTCTTCCTTTTTCGATGCAATCAAAAAATCAAACATCAGTTCACAAAAACGCTGTTTGTATTTTTTGGAACGGTCTCTATAAGTCTCCAATTCAGCAATAGAAGAATTTTGAAGCCACTTGCCATCTAATATTTTCATGAATGTAACATAATAATAATCGATGTCATTTTTTTCAATATTTTTTATAATCTCCTGTTTCTTTTGCTCTTCATCACCTACTAAATCATAGTAACGTAGAAAATAACTTGCTATAAAAGAACTGTTTGAGTATTTTTCATCCAAACCTTCAATCGCTTCATAAGCCTGAACATATTTGCAGTTTGACTCATAAGCCGTGTATTGAAATAACTTGTACAGTAAATTATTTGGATACTTTTTTACCAGATTATCAAAATAGGCTTCATAATCCAATTTTAAAACTTCGGCCTCTACGGTATCCGCTTTCGCAACAGTATATGGCAAATATGTATTACTGAATTTCAAATCATTAGCAACAGTATAATCCAGATTTTTTACTTGTGCCGAAAAGTAGTCACCTCCACCAGAAGAAGACAGTTTAAAAAGCAGTCTGTTAACTCCTTTCTCTAAATCAATTTTTAAAGTATAAGCATCAAGATTTGTTCTCTTAATATCTTGGTTAAAATAAATTTCCTTGTCATTCAAAAACACTTTCAGCCCTTGACTGGCTCCAAAACGCAATAGAAAACTTTTCTTTTCCGGCGAATCAATGAAAGTTTGGGCATATATAATTCCGCTTCCATATTCTCCTTCATTTGTAAAAAACTGATACGCATCATTTTCTATATCTTTAGGATTGTACCAGCCAATTTTACCATTACTGTTGGCATCAAAAAACTTATCATTCTTGGCATAAATTTCAGGTTCATATTCAATCTCTAAACCACTGCCGTTTAAATTTTCAAAAACCCCGCAAAACTGCCATTGCGTTATAACTCCTAAATCGGAAAAAGACTTTTGAGCCGCTTCAAATTGCATTCTTTTACGCTCAAATATTGCTTTTCTGTATTTTACAATAGGCAGATCTTTAAACTTTGGCGATGAAGCCATATAGTCTATTTTATTATAAGTCAAATCATTGCAGGCATCTGTCGAAATATCACTCAGTATGATATCCCTATTGATAAAAGGAGCGATATAATATTGTGAATTAGGCAGTTTTTCTAAGTTTTTAAGCAACGTTTCGTCAAAACTTATTCTTCCGGACTGTTCATCTATAAAAGCATCCAAAAACAACAAATCAATATTAGCCGTTTTACTTTTTCCAAATTGCTTATCAAATAAAACTCTGGCTTCATCTCTTTTATTATTAATCAATAAATTCAGAACGTTTGTATAATCTTGGGAATAAATAAAATTGGTGAAAAATAATAAAAACAGAATAGTAATTTTTTTCATGATTTTTGGTTGGTTAAATAGCTTTTAATTTTTATCTTCTAACAAAGGAACAAAACGAAACTCTCCAAACTCATGTTTTTCAAACTGGGTTTCATTGACACGAATAAGCATCGTCATAATTTGGATGTTCTCTCCCAAAGGAATAACGAGTCTCCCTCCTATTTTGAGCTGCGCCATTAAAGCCTGCGGGATGTAAGGAGCGCCTGCAGTAACAATAATACTATCAAAAGGAGCATGATTTGGAAGTCCTTTATAGCCATCGCCAAAAGAAAGATGTTTAGGACGAATTCCTAATTTTGGTAATAAGACAGAAGTTTGCTTGAACAGTTCATTTTGTCTTTCTATAGAAAAAACCTGAGCCCCCATTAAACACAAAACTGCTGTCTGATACCCAGAACCGGTTCCTATTTCCAATACTTTATGCCCTTTTTGTATTTCTAATAACTGCGATTGGAAAGCTACTGTATAAGGCTGTGAAATAGTCTGGCCTGCTGCAATAGGAAAAGCTTTATCCTGATAGGCATAATCTTCAAAACTGGAATTTAAAAATAAATGACGCGGGATCTTTTTAATGGCTTCCAGCACATTTTTATCCGTAATCCCTTTTTGCTTTAATATATTCACTAATTGATTACGAAGTCCTTGATGCTTGGCTGTGTCTTTCAAAATTTAAGGTTTTTATTATAGAACAAAAATAGAAAACTAAATCAATTTCCTATTCAAAATAAAAATCAAATTGTTGCTCCCAGATAATAAAATTAAGCATACAATTTAGAATTTTATAAATTGGAATTTCTTATTTTATTACTATTTTTGTGGAAACATCATTATTATGCTGAAAATTGGAGTATTAGGTGCTGGGCATCTAGGTAAAATACATTTGCGTTTATTACAACAATCTGAAAAGTATGAATTAGTTGGTTTTTATGACCCCAATCTAGAAAACGCCGAAAAAATAAACAAAGAATTTGGTTACAAAAATTTCAATACAATTGCAACACTTATCCATGCGGTTGACGTTATTGACATCGTTACGCCTACTCTTTCTCACTATAAATGTGCAAAAGTAGCCATCAAATCCGGGAAACATGTCTTTATTGAAAAACCCATTTCAAATACCATTGAAGAAGCTGAAGAAATTATAGCATTAGCAAAAGAATTCAATGTTAAAGGTCAAGTTGGACACGTAGAAAGATTCAATCCTGCCTTTATCGCTACCAAAAACATGATTGAAAATCCAATGTTTATAGAAACACATCGTTTAGCCGAGTTCAATCCCCGCGGAACTGATGTCCCTGTAGTTTTGGATTTAATGATACATGATATTGACGCTATTTTAAGCGTTGTAAAATCTAAAGTAAAAAGCATAAATGCAAGCGGAGTCTCTGTCATAAGTGATACGCCAGATATTGCAAATGCCCGAATTGAATTCGAGAATGGCTGCGTGGCCAATTTGACCGCTAGCAGAATTTCAATGAAAAACATGCGCAAATCAAGATTTTTTCAAAAAGATGCCTACATCTCTGTCGATTTTCTTGAAAAAAAATGTGAAGTGGTTAAAATGAAAGATGCTCCGGAAATTCCTGGTGATTTTGATATGATTTTACAAAATGCTGAAGGGGTAAAAAGACAAATCTATTTCTCCAATCCAGAGGTACTGCAAAACAACGCTATTCTTGACGAATTGGAAACATTTGCCGATGCAATTAATAACGATACTACTCCAGTGGTTACATTAGAACAAGCTACTGATGCATTGAGAGTTGCCTATCAGATTATTGATTGTTTTAAAAAATAAAAATTAATAAATTCTATTAAAGTTTAAGGTTTAAAATCTATTATTTAGGTTTTAAGTTTTAAACTTTTTTAACTTATAAATATTAAAAAAATGAAAATTATTGCAGTAATCGGCGCAGGAACTATGGGTAACGGAATTGCCCATACTTTTGCACAAAGTGGTTTTACCGTAAAATTAATCGATGTTTCCGAAAAGTCATTGGACAAAGGAATGGCGACAATCTTTTCAAATTTAGACCGAATGGTTTCAAAAGGAACTATAACCGAAGAGGACAAAGCCAAGACAATTACCAATATTATTACTTATACTGATATTAAAGATGGCGTTGTAGGAGCAGATTTAGTTGTGGAAGCCGCTACCGAAAATGTAGAATTAAAACTAAATATTTTCAAACAAATAAATGAAGCTTGCTCACATAATACGATTTTGGCAACTAACACTTCGTCAATTTCCATTACTCAAATTGGAGCTGTTGTGGCACATCCTGAGCGTGTAATAGGAATGCACTTTATGAATCCTGTGCCTATCATGAAATTGGTCGAAATTATTCGTGGGTATAACACTAGCGACGAAGTGACAAACATTATCATGAAATTATCCGAAAAACTGGGTAAAACTCCTGTTGAAGTAAACGATTATCCAGGTTTTGTGGCTAATAGAATTTTGATGCCAATGATTAATGAAGCGATCGAAACCTTATACAACAAAGTAGCGGGTGTTTACGAAATCGACACTGTTATGAAACTAGGAATGGGACACCCGATGGGCCCCTTGCAACTAGCCGATTTTATTGGTCTTGATGTTTGTCTTGCAATATTGAATGTAATGTACGACGGTTTCAAAAACCCAAAATATGCTCCTTGCCCATTATTGGTGAATATGGTGAGAGCAGGAAAATTAGGCGTAAAATCTGGTGAAGGTTTTTACGATTACAGCGAAAGCAAAAAAGCAGAGAAGATTTCGAAACAGTTTGTTTAATATTTTTATAAATCCGCGCCATGTCCATTCAACAAAACCTCCTCAATATAAAATCGACTCTTCCAGAACATGTCACTTTGGTAGCGGTTTCCAAAACCAAACCCATTCCTGATTTGATGGAAGCTTATAATGCTGGCCAGCGCATTTTTGGCGAAAACAAAATTCAGGAAATGGTTGATAAATGGGAACAAATGCCAAAAGATATCGAATGGCACATGATTGGTCACGTACAAACCAATAAGGTTAAGTACATGGCTCCTTTCGTGAGCTTGATTCACGGGGTGGACAGTTTGAAATTATTGGAAGAAATAAACAAGCAAGCCTTAAAAAATAACCGAATTATTAATTGTTTACTGCAAATATACATAGCCGAAGAAGAATCAAAATTCGGTCTTGACGAAGAAGAACTTTCAGCTCTGCTAAGCTCACCTGCTTACAAAAAAATGAAAAATATCCGAATTGCAGGATTAATGGGAATGGCTACTTTTACAGATAACCAAAACCAAATCAAAAAAGAATTCACGCATTTGAAATCAATTTTTGATGGATTATCTGACAGAGACGGACTCCAGTCTGTCTCTATGCAAACATTGTCAATGGGAATGTCAGGCGATTATCAATTGGCTATTGCATGCGGCAGCACAACGGTTCGGATTGGAAGTAGTATCTTTGGAGGACGATAAAATTATTCAATGGCAAAAATCAATTGCAATTTCAAAAATAAAAATGAATATCAATAAACCAAAATTTCCTAAAATATTCAATTTTGAAGATCGATTAGTAAGATTTGCTGGAGAGTGCATCCTTTATAGTCGTAAATTAGAAAAAACATTTGAACATGATTATTATAAAAATCAACTCATTAGATCATCAGGTAGTTCTTCTTTAAATTATGGCGAAGCTCAAGGAACAATTACTGACAAAGATTTTATTTTTAAAATATCATTAAGTATAAAAGAACTTAAAGAATCTAGAAATTCTTTAAAAATTCTTGATTATATAAAGGCTGGAATTGAAGAAGAAAGAAATGATTTACTAACTGAAGTTGAAGAATTAATAGCTATTTCTTCAAAAATGATGAATAATAAAAGAATATAAAATCAATTGAAAAATTTAAAATTGATTTTTGACATTGTAATTGATTTTTGATATTGAACATGTACGCAATACTCGACATAGAAACCACAGGGGGACAATTCAACGAAGAAGGAATCACAGAGATTGCTATCTATAAATATGATGGACATGAAATTGTAGATCAATTTATCAGTTTAATCAATCCTGAAATTCCTATTCAGCCGTTTGTTGTCAAACTCACTGGCATAAATAACGAAATGCTTCGTGGTGCTCCAAAATTTTTTGAAGTTGCCAAACGCATCATCGAAATGACAAACGACTGCGTACTTGTAGCGCACAATGCTTCATTTGATTATAGAATTCTCCGCACCGAGTTTCGTCGTTTGGGATATGATTTTAATATAAAAACCCTTTGTACGGTCGAATTATCTCAGCGGTTAATGCCAGAACAGCCTTCACACAGTCTGGGAAAACTGGTAAGAGCACTTGGAATCCCAATGGCTGACAGACATCGTGCCAGTGGTGATGCCATGGCAACAGTCAAACTCTTTAAGATGCTTTTGGACAAAGATTTAGAAAAAACCATCACAAAAGAGCTTATCAAATTTGAAGTCATCAAAGGCGTTTCTCCAAAATTATTAGACATAATCGAAAGTCTGCCTTCCAAGACAGGAATTTATTACATTCATAGAGAAAACGGAACCATCATATTTATTGGACAAAGCAAAAACATCAAAAAAAGGGTCAATCAGCATTTTACAGGAATAACCAGCAGTGCCAAAAAAATTCAGGCCGAAGTATTCACAGTAACCTTCGAAGAAACAGGCAGTGAATTAATCGCGTTATTAAAAGAAGCCGAAGAAGTAAAGAAAAACCGCCCCATTTACAACCGAATGGCTCGCAAAAACACTTTACCTTGGGCTATTTATGCCGAAAAAGACCAAAACGGATATTTGAACTTAAACCTTCAAAAAGCAGATGGGCGCAAAAAAGAAATAACAGCATTTGCTAACCAACAGGAAGGGAAAAACGCTCTCAATCATATTACAGCCAATTATCAGCTGTGTCCTAGGCTCACTGGTATTTCTATTTCAAAAACTCCCTGCGCGCAGCATGAAAACAATCAATGCGATGGTGCCTGCACAGGACAAATATCTTCTGAAGAATACAATTCAAGAGTTCAAGTTTTCATCGACAAGAACCTTTTCGATAACAAAAACATGATTATCATTGACAAAGGAAGAAAAACAGGAGAACACAGCGCTATATTGATCGAAAAAGGAATATGCAAAGGATACGCCTTTTATGATTTAAATTATCAGATCATAAACCCCGAAATCCTAAAAAATATCTTAATTCCCATTCCAAACAATAGAAACACCAGAACTTACATTCAAGGTTATTTAAGAAAAAACAGGGTGCAGAAAATTATTAATTTCTAAAATAAAAATAAATTTCAATAGTAAAGAAATTAGAAGCTAATCCAGCTGTACACTACAACTCCTCATTATTCCAGCAGTTTTTCTAAGGCATAAAAGGAGCTTCTTCCAGTCGCTCTTTTATACCAAGAAAAACAAACTGCAATAATTCCGGGGTTTTCGTTACCATCTGGGCTAAAAAAAGAACATGAAGTATTTAATTACAATAGTCGGACCAACAGCCATAGGAAAAACAGCCTTAAGTATAGATTTAGCCAATCACTATAATTGCGAAATTGTTTCCTGCGACAGCCGACAATTTTTCAAGGAAATGACTATTGGAACTGCTGTACCCAGTCCAGAAGAATTAGCATCAGCTACGCACCATTTCATTCAAAACAAATCTATTTTTGATAATTATACGGTAGGTGATTTTGAAAAAGATGCCCTTATAAAAATAGAAGAATTATTTCAAAACAATGATTACGCAATACTTATTGGCGGTTCCGGATTGTATGTAGATGCCATTTTAAAAGGCTTTGATGAGTTTCCAGCTATAAATCCCTCCATTCGGGAAAACGTAAATCTAAATTATGAAAATCAGGGAATCGGATATTTACAACAACAATTAGAAACGCTCGACCCTTTATATTTTCAAAAAATTACAGCCGAAAACCCCCAAACCCTACAAAATCCGCAACGTATGATGCGGTTTGTAGAAGTTTGTCTTGGAACCGGAAAACCATATTCATCGTTTTTAAATCAAAAGAAAAATAACCGCAATTTTACTCCAATCATCATTGGCCTGGAAGCCGACAGAAGCGTGATTTATGACAGGATAAACCAGCGAGTGGATATTATGCTCAATCAAGGACTTTTGGCGGAAGCCCAATCATTATATCCAAACAAAGAGCTAAATGCTCTGCAAACGGTTGGTTATCGAGAACTATTCAGTTATTTTGGCGGTGAGTTTACGTTGCCTTTTGCTATTGAAGAAATCAAAAAAAACACCCGCCGATTTTCTAAACGCCAGCTCACTTGGTTCAAACGCAAAGAAAACACCAAATGGTTTGATTACCTAACACCTCCAGAAAGTATAATTGAGTACATCACAGATTTCAATTCCAAAGACTATAATCTTTTATAAAATGCCAATAAATAAAAATTTCACCTCAATACTTAGCAAAGACTGGGAAATTAATTTTACCCAATGTACGCCCAACGGCTATTTAAAATACACTGATTTGTGTAATTTACTGCAGTTAACGGCAGCAGCTCATTCCGAAGCGGGAGGAATCAGCTTCACCGATATGCAGGAATTCAGCCAAGCTTGGGTGTTGAGCAGAATGCGCGTAGAAATTATCGAGTTACCCAAATGGAGAGATGTTGTAACAGTAAAAACTTGGATCAATTCCTTAGAGAACTCCCGCTCAGTAAGGGCACTTGAAATGTATGTTAACGGTAAAAAAATAATAGGATCCGAAACCTTTTGGGCTGTCTTTAACACCAAAGCCCGCAGACCAGAACCTTTGGCACTGCCTTATGAGCATTTCGAATTGTATCCAGAAGACAAAGCCACCGAAATGGGATTTTCAAAAATAAACCTGCCCCAAGAAAAAGAAGAAATTTTTGAAAGAACCGTTTCTCTATCCGATTTAGATATTGTTAACCACGCTAATAATGTAAAATACTTAGAATGGTGCTTAGATCTTGTTGATGAAAATAAAATACTGTCTCAACAAATAAAAAGTTTTGAAATGAACTTTTTAAAAGAACTCTCTCTCAAAGATAAAGTAATAATCCACGAATGCGTCAATGAAACTGATGTAGTATTTAGTATCACCAAAGATGACAAAACCTGTTTTGCATTACAAGTTAATTGGAAATAAAAAAGCTTCGGTTAATTTCCGAAGCTTTTTGCATTTTGTGAGAAATCCATTGATTATTTTGCTTTTACAACTAATCTGAATCCTTCTCCATGAATGTTTAAAATCTCAACATCCTCATCTTGTTTCAGATATTTTCTTAGTTTTGCAATATAAACATCCATACTTCTAGAAGTAAAATAGTTATCATCTCTCCATATTTTTGTCAGTGCTAACTCTCTCGGCATCAAATCATTTTCATGCAGAATTAACATTTTAAGCAATTCATTCTCTTTTGGAGATAACTTAATAGGTTCTTCATCGTTGAATGTCAAGAAACGAAGTTTTGAATTTAAGTGAAATTTACCAACATTAAATTCAAATTGAACAACTTCTGTTTTCACATCAGATGCTTTTCTTTGAATGATGGCTTTAATTTTCATTAATAAGACTTCAGAATCAAAAGGCTTATTCAAATAATCATCAGCCCCAGCTTTATATCCTTTTAAAACATCTTCTTTCATAGATTTTGCTGTAAGGAAAATAATAGGCACATCATTATTTTTTTCTCTTATTTCTTTTGCCAAAGTATAACCGTCTTTGTATGGCATCATTACATCAAGGATACATAAATCATAGGCATCCTTTTTGAATTTTTCAAATCCTTCCATACCATTTTTAGCCAAAACAACTTCAAAATCATTTAGCATTAAATAGTCTTTTAGAACTGCACCAAAATTAAGGTCATCTTCTACTAATAATATTTTTTTATTTGCGCTTTCCATACTCTAATTTATTAAAGGTAATTTTATAATGAAGGTACTTCCCTTTCCCTTTTCACTTTCTACATATATTTGACCATTATGGTCGTCTACAATTCTTTTTACATAAGCCAGACCTAAACCGTGACCCTTTACATTATGTATATCACCAGTATGTTCTCTATAAAATTTTTCAAAAATTCTCTTTTGAGCAATTTTACTCATACCGACACCATTGTCTTTTATTTTAATAAGAACCATATCTTTAATGTTCTCCGTATAAATATCAATTTTAGGAATCTCAGGAGTATACTTTATTGCATTTTCCAAAACATTAACTATTACATTCGTAAAATGAACATCATTTAATAAAACTATTTTTCTAATAGCTCCAAAATGGGTTGTAATAGTTCCTTCTCTATCTTCCAGAATCAAATTTACATGTTCGATAGCATCATTGATGACTTCTTCTATGTCGCTGGATTCCTTAATAATATTCAGTTCTTTCTTCTCTAATTTTGAAATCCTTAATACGTTTTCAACTTGAGCATGCATCCGCTTATTTTCGTCCCTAATCATTTCCAGGTACTTAAACACTTTTTCTTTGTCTTCGATAATCTTAGGATTTCGAATGGCATCCAAAGCTAAATTTATTGTTGCAATTGGAGTTTTAAATTCATGCGTCATATTATTAATAAAATCATTTTTGATTTCAGAAATCTGTCTTTGACGTATTAACTGATTTAAAGCTGATGTATAAGCAATTATAATGATTAAAGTAAAAATAATAGATAATATTGTAATGCTTACCAATTGTGATAATAAGAACTTCTTTTTATGCGGGAAAGCGACAAACAGTTTATACTTCTCATTCCCTTCATTATCCGTAAATACTGGTATAGAATAAGTAATAGCTTTATCGTATACAAAATTATTCGATTTTATTTTTGTTACTATTCCATTACTTAAAATTCCAAATTCAAATCTGGTCTTTACCCCATACTCTTCTAATTCTTTCTTGATTAATTTATCCAGCGCCTCATTTGAAACCCTTTCTTCAAGAGGCATTGCTGACAAAATATCTTTATTCGAAATTTCAAAAATAAACTTATCTAAAATCCCTAAATTTCCAACTTTCTCAATCTTAACATCCGGTACTAAACTTTGATTAACAGCAGAATTATCAATCGAACTGTTATTATAAATTTCTGTTATCCGGTTAGAACTAAAGCTTTTAAATTTATTATTATCAAATTTTTTATCAAATGAAGGTAAAGAGATATTATAATTTTTTGATTTAACATTGTTAGAATATACAATAGTCTTATTTGTTTTTGGATTTTTTTGGACGTAATAAAATTCCATTAAATCCTCTTCTTTTGGAGCTATTCCTGTACTGTCTATTTTTTTGTTAATTTTATTATAAAAACTATAAAGCTCATGCTGTTCCAGTTTTTGAGCGACATTTCCTAAAACCTGCTTAACGTGAAACTTAAATTGTTCATCATTATTTCTAAATGAAGTATTAAACCAATACACTTGCACAAGAATTATCCCGATCAAGGATAGACTCATTAACATTACAAGCAATCTAAAAAATAGTTTATTCATTCAAGCAAAATTAATATTTTAACAATATAATAAATAATGCATTAACCAAAGATTAACATTTAAGAGTTCATTTGTTTAATTCTTAAAAATTTAAGAATTTTAACAATTCCTAAGTTTAAAGCCTCCTTAGTAGTATTTTCAATAATAAAATCACTTTTTGATGATTTTTCCTCATCATTCAACTGATTTTTTATTCTTTCCAAAACTTTTTTACGTGTTGTTTTATCTCTTTCAACAACTCTTTTAATCCTAATTTCGAGAGGAGCAACTACATTTATGATAAAATCACACTCTTTATAACTGCCGCTTTCAAATAAAATTGCGCTTTCATAAATAATGTAGGGATTTTTTTTATGCTCTAATAGCCATTGCTTGAAATGCTGCTTCACAGCAGGGTGGACAATATTGTTAAGTTTGGTCAAACTCTTAGAGTCATTAAAAACAATTTCAGATAATCTTCCTCTATTCAGCACACCTTTCTCAAAAATAGCATCTCCAAATTCTGCTCGAATCTGATTTAAAACAGTATCAGTCTGCATTAATTTTTTTGCTTCCTGATCTGTTATGTAAACCGGTATACCATGGATGGCAAATTCATTGGCAACAGTAGTTTTACCGCTTCCAATTCCTCCCGTTAAACCAATTATCTTCGTCATACTATATTTTAAAAAACAATTCGGGGAAAGCTTTTTTCGGATCTTGCTTTAATACAATTACTTTAATATATGATTTAAGAAAACCGATGCCGTAACCATAAAACTGTTTCCAAACGGCAATTAATGACAAATAACCAATTTTAATACTCTTATTCTGTATAGAAGATAACAAAAACAATGCCAAGAAATAGCAAAAATAAAATTTAAGAAGAATATCTTGATTAAAAATCAATAATATTAAAGATACAAAAAATCCTATTATAAAAACAGTTGGGAAGAAAAAAGTTAATTTGCTGTATTGTGGATACCAACTATTGAGTATTGGCCTTGCTTTGCCAAATTTACTTACTTGTACAGTAAATTTATCCCAATCAATTCTTCTTTTGTGATATACGAATGCACTGCTAATAAGTCGGGTTTCATATCCCATTTCCCATAACCGGATGGATAGATCAGGATCTTCACCAGGATGAATATTTCCAAATCCGCCTGAAGCTTTAAACGCTTTATTAGATAAGCCCATATTAAAACTTCTTGGCTGGAACTTTCCAATTTTCTCTGAACCTCCTCTAATTCCTCCTGTAGTCAAAAAAGAAGTCATCGTAAAATTAATAGCTTTTTGAATATCCGAAAAACTGTCTAACGCTTTATCTGGACCGCCAAAACAATCTACATAATCTTCTTGTAAGGCTTTTTCAACTTCGCTCAAATAATTAGATGGAATAATACAATCGGAGTCAAAAATTATAAAATAGTCTCCTCTGGCTTTACTCATTCCATAATTCCTGGAATCTCCAGGACCAGAATTGTCTTTATAGTAATACGAAATATCCAGTCTGTCACCATACTTTTGAGCAACATCTTGACATCGGATTGTGGAACCATCCTCTATCAGAACAATTTCAAATATTTCCTTATAAGTTGATTTTGCTAAACTTTCTAATAATTCATCAACTTCATCAGGACGATTATAAACAGGAATGATCAATGAAAACAACATAATATTGAATTTTTTTATTCTTTTTATTTTTTTGCAAAGGTACTCTTTCTTAACAAAAAAACCTTTTAACCTGAGTTTGATTCTAATAGCAGATAATAACAAAATAACGATATGTTTATCTTTAGCCTTAATTACTTCACTTAATTTTTATTTCCATGGAGTTCCGTGAATTTCATTTGAAGCAATATACTTTGCTTTTTTCCTTTAAAAAAGCAAAAATTTAGCGAAGGGCAAGAACCATATATCCAAAAATGCCTAACATTTCTGCTTCCAAAGTGGCTTTTATTCTTGCTCAAACATCTCCATTACTTCTTGACTGACTCCCATATTAGAGAATCCTCCATCATGCAATAAATTTTGGAGTGTTACTTTTCGAGTCAAATCGGAGAACATGACAACAATATAATCAGCACATTCGGCGGCAGTAGCGTTGCCTAACGGAGACATTTTATCGGCAAAGGCAATAAAACCCCCAAATCCTTTGACACCTTGGCCTGCTCTGGTTACAGTTGGGGATTGTGAAATGGTATTGACTCTCACTTTTTTATCTCTGCCAAAGAAATATCCAAAACTTCGTGCGATTGATTCCAGAAATGCTTTATTATCTGCCATATCATTATAATCAGGAAATACACGCTGTGCCGCCATATAAGACAAAGCAATGATACTGCCCCACTCATTCATAGCATCTTTTTTGTACAAAACCTGCATCAGTTTATGAAAAGAAACAGCAGAAACATTCCATCCTTTTTCTGTGTATTCATAATTTTGATTCGTATAGTGATTTCCTTTTCGGACATTAACTGACATACCGATAGAATGCAGCACAAAATCGATTTTACCTCCAAGAATTTCAACCGCTTTGTCAACAAGTATTTCCAAATCGGTTACAGAAGTAGCGTCGGCAGGAATAATTTGACATCCAATTTTTTCAGCCAGCACATCAATAGTTCCCAACCGCATTGCCGCTGGCGCATTAGTCAGAACAAAAGTCCCACCCTCTTCGTGAATGCGCTCTGCTGTCTTCCATGCTATGGAATTTTCATCTAAAGCGCCAAAAATAATTCCTCTTTTTCCTTTCAATAAATTATACATATTTTTTAAAATAAAGTTATAAAAAAACACCTTATTTCCTTGATTTTAAACTATCAAGCCATAAGGTGTTTTTAAAAATTATAAAATTTGATTATCAAATTAAGATATACTTGGGATTTTAACCAGCTCGTTTGTATCGGCTTGGTAATCTACTCCGTCAAAACCAAAACCAAATAAGTTATAGAAATCACTTCTGTATCCTTCTAAATCTCCTATCTCAGCCAGATTATCAGTTGTAGCCTGTTCCCAAAGTGCTGCCACTTGAGATTGAACATCTTCGCGCATTTCCCAATCATCGATACGGATTCTGCCTTTGTCGTCAGTAATCATTGGTTCTCCACTATATAATCTTTGTTGGTATAAACGCTGAATTTGCTCAATACAACCTTCGTGAATTCCTTTTTCTTTCATTATTTTATACAATAAGGAAATATACAATGGAATTACTGGAATTGCAGAGCTAGCCTGAGTTACCAACGCTTTATTCACAGAAACATACGCCTTTCCGTTAATATCCGCTAAGCTGTCTGAAATAGTAAATGCTGTAGCTTCTAAGTGATCTTTAGCTTGACCGATTGTCCCTTTTCTATAAACCGCCTCAGTTAATGATGGGCCGATATAGGAATAAGCAACAGTTGTAGCACCAGGAGCCAATAGATTTTCAGCTTTCAAGGCATCAATCCACATAGCCCAGTCTTCACCTCCCATTACAGCAACTGTATTGGCAATATCATCTTCGTTACAAGGCTCAATAGAAACGTCTGAAACTTTTCCTGTATGGAAATCTACAGTTTTATTAGTAAATGTACTTCCGATTGGTTTCAAAACCGAACGGTGCAAAACTCCGGTATTTGGATTTAAACGTACTGGTGAAGCAAGACTGTATATGATTAAATCAACCTGGCCTAAATCAGCTTTAATAAGATCTAATGTCTGTCTTTTTACTTCATTCGAAAAGGCATCTCCGTTGATACTTTTTGCATACAAACCAGCTTTATGAGCTTCATTTTCAAAAGCAGCTGAATTGTACCACCCAGGAGAAGCCGTTTTTCCTTCTGAAGGTTCTTTTTCAAAAAAAACGCCTATTGTTGCCGCATCAGAACCAAAAGCGCTGGTTATTCTAGAAGCCAAACCAAAACCAGTTGAAGCTCCAATAACCAATACTTTCTTAGCTCCCGCTATAGTTCCTTTTGATTTTACATATTCAATTTGATTTTTGACACTTTGCTCGCTCCCTTTTGGCTGGGCAGTCAAACAAATAAATCCTCTCATTCTTGGTTCTATAATCATAATCCTTTGTACGTTAATTTATATTGTAATTTTTTAAATTAATTGAATGTTCTTAAATTTTGAATGAGCAAATATAGCCCAATTATTTAGTTCAACAAGGCTTTTGCATGATTTAAGGCAGAATCTGAAATGACAGTTCCCGACAGCATTTGGGCAATTTCTACGACTCTGTCTTCGCTAGTCAGTAATTTCAATTCTGATTGAGTGCCTTCACCAACAGTAGATTTGAATACTTTGAAATGCTCTGTTCCCTTAGCAGCAATTTGAGGTAAATGCGTTATGGCGAATATTTGCATCTGGGTGCTCATTTCTTTCATAATCTCCCCCATTTTATTGGCGATTTCTCCGGAAACTCCTGTATCAATTTCATCAAAAATCAATGTTGGCAATTTTGAATACTGTGCCAAAATAGCTTTCACAGCAAGCATAATTCGAGACATTTCACCTCCTGAAGCCACTTTCTTTAACAAACCAAAATCTGTTCCTTTATTAGCCGAGATTAAAAACTGCAATTCATCTTTTCCATTTTCAAGATAAGCGGAAGACGCATTTAATTCCATTTTAAATCGCACGTTAGGCATTCCCAAAGTTTCTAATATTGCAATTAATTTTTGTGACAATAAAGGAATTGCCTGCAGCCTATTATCATGTATAGCAACACAAATTTGATCCAGCTGTTTTGCATTAGCATCAACTAATGCAGTTAATTTAATAATCTCTTCATCAATATTTCCTAATTCTAATACTGAATTTTCTAAAGTATTCTGGATTGTAATCAACTCATCAACTGTACTCACTTGATGTTTTTTTTGCAAATTGTAAATCAATTGTAATTTCTGATTAATCAGATTTAATTGTTCCGGATCATTGATTAATTTTTCAGAACAGCGGTTTAGCTCAATTGCGATGTCTTCAAACTCAATTTTTAAACTTGTTATCCTTTCAAATAACAAATTATAATCAGATGAAAAAAGAGCAATTTTTTGAATGGCATTTTTTATTTCGTTCAAATTATGAAACACTCCTATTTGCTCTTCATTGGCGATAGCCAACGACTTATCAAGCGATTCTTTGATAATCTCAACATTATTTAATTGCTCATAATTTTCTTCAAGAATTTCCTGTTCTCCAGATTTTAATTTAGCCCCGACCAGTTCTTCCAAAAGAAAAGTATTGTATTCCTGCTCTTTGAATACTTCTGATTTTCTTTTAATTAAAGCATTTAATTTGCTTTTATCTGCCTTGAACTTTTTTAATTCCGATTGATATGAATTGATAATGTCAATATTATTGGCAATAGCGTCAATAATTTTAAATTGCACTGATTCATCAGACAACTCTTGAGTTTGCTGTTGCGAATGAATATCAATCAAATACAAACCTAACTCCTGCAGTTCCTGCAAATTTACAGGACTGTCATTTATAAAAGCTCTTGATTTTCCAGAAGGCAAAATTTCTCTGCGGATAATAGTATCATCTTCATAATCCAAATCATTTGCTTCAAAAAAAGAACTCAGATTGTATTTGGATATCTCAAAATGAGCCTCAATCACACATTTTTCCTCTTTATTTTTAAGCGAAGTTAAATCAGCTCTTTTTCCCAAAGCCAAACCTAAAGCTCCTAATATTATCGATTTACCTGCACCAGTTTCCCCAGTAATTATCGAAAAACCCTTCGAAAAATCGATTGTTAATTTCTCAATTAACGCATAGTTTTTTATAGCTAGTGAAGTTATCATTAATTAAATTTATAAGTATAGATTGGGTTAAGTGAACAGAAATTATAAAAGACTAATATTTTAATGATTGCCATTTATTTGAATTTGACGGATATGTTCTATTCAAACTGTCTACCAAATCATTGATTGCAATACTTGGCCCTCCAGTAAATACAGATACAATTTCATCTGATTTTGAATCCATAAAAACACGCAATAAATAGGAATTGGGCTTGGTTTCATTCAATTTAGCCAAGTTCATTAGCGAACTTTTGATAGTTTCTTTAGCCTTTTTGAGGTCTTGGCTCATTATATCAAGACCAGAATAATACTGCTGGCTTGATTGTCTTATCTCTGCATAAGTGGGAGACAATAAATCATTGATTAAAAAATACCTGCTCAATGTTCCGTCAGATTGATTCCATCCTTTATATCCTCCCTGCTGCGCCAAATTTGCGATATTAAGCGCTTCTTTAAAATAACGGTCACCAACGAATGAAACAAAAGTATCGGCATCCATTCCTAAGATTACATAAGAATAAAACGACAAAACAGACACCAAATTAGAATTATAGCTAGTTGGAATGTATATCAAATTCTCAAATTCTGTATAATTAAAAGTAAAATCTTTGTCATTTATATTCAAAACAGGAGAGGAATAAGTCGAATTATAAATGTTTCTTGAAGACTGCACTTGAATATTTGCAACAAACTGATCTGAGCCGTAACTGGATATCGTAATATACATTGAACAGTTTATCCTTTCCTTTTGCGGAAGTATTTGCCCTGTCCAATCGGTTTTATTTACAAATTCATTTATGGCAGTTTCTAATGTTTTAAAAACCTGCTGATTTGCATTACTTATTTTTTGAGTATTTAAAGTTACAGTACAATTCAACTGCTGGGCTTGAATAAAGCCACACCCTAAAAATAAAAATAAGATAAATTTAATCATAAAAATGTGCTATTACTTTATTCAAAATATCATCAGCCACAGCTTCTTTAGATTTTAAATCCAAAGGTTCAATATGAAAAGCATTATCAATAAAGGTAACTTTATTAGTAGGTTTGCCAAAACCTGCCCCTTCATCCTGTAGTGAATTTAAAACTATCAAATCTAAGTTTTTTTTCTGAATTTTTGCTTTAGCATTCTCAATTTCATTTTCAGTTTCTAAAGCAAAACCAATTAGAAATTGATTTTGCTTGAATTCTCCAAAAGATGCTAAAATATCCTTGGTTTTTTCAAGCTCAATTGTAAAATCATTAGCAGCCTTTTTTATTTTCTGATTTGCAACAATTTTAGGTTTGTAATCTGCAACGGCGGCAGCGGCGATTACAACATCCATATCCTGATAATATTGATGGCAGGCATCATACATTTCCTGAGCAGAAACTACCGGAATGACATGAACCAAAGGATGATTTATTTTACAATGTGTTGGTCCAGAAACCAGTGTTACTGCAGCGCCTAAATTTGCCGCGCTCTGAGCAATATCAAATCCCATTTTTCCTGAAGAATGATTTCCAATAAAACGCACAGGATCGATTGCTTCGTATGTAGGACCTGCAGTAATCAGTATTTTTTTTCCTTTTAAAGGCAATTTACTTTCAAGATCTGCTTCTAAAAAAGTAATGATGTTTTCAGGCTCTGCCATTCGGCCTTCTCCAGATAAACCGCTGGCCAATTCACCATTTTCAGCTGGTATCATTGTATTACCAAAAGCCTTCAATATTGCAAGGCTTTCAATAGTAGAAGGATGTATATACATGTCTAAATCCATCGCTGGAGCAAAATATACTGGACATTTTGCAGATAAGTAACAAGCAATCAGCAGATTATCACATAATCCGTTTGCCATTTTAGATAAGGTATTGGCTGTTGCTGGCGCAATGAGCATTATATCTGCCCAAAGACCTAATTCTACATGGCTATTCCACTGCTCATTTTTTTCATCTTTATTATAAAATTCAGAAAAAACAGGATTTTTAGACAGAGTAGATAAGGTAAGCGGCGTTATAAAATCCTTAGAAGCAGGTGTCATTATCACTTGGACATGTGCACCTGCTTTTATGAAGAGTCTAACTAATGAGGCCGTTTTATACGCAGCAATTCCGCCAGAAATACCCAGCAAAATCTTTTTTCCGCTTAAAACTGACATTAGTATAGATTATTTATTTGAATCTCTGTGGTAAATTTTGCCGTCTAACCATTCTTGAACAGCTAAAGCGTGCGGTTTTGGAAGTTTTTCGTAAAATTTAGAAACTTCGATTTGTTCTTTATTTTCAAAAACTTCTTCCAAACTATCATTGTAAGTAGCAAATTCTTCTAATTTCTCAGTCAATTCTTTTTTAATTTCAGAATTGATCTGATTTGCTCTTTTAGCCATAATTGTTATCGCCTCATACACATTTCCAGTAGGTTCTTCAATAACAGTTTTGTTGTAAGTTATTGTATTTACTGGAGCATTTGTCTTTTTTAAATCCATGACTTTATTTATTTATTAAACTTTTGTAATTCAACATCAATTTTGGCTAACTTTTCGTCAGCTTCACTTTTGAATTCTGTGTTTGGCTTAAATTTAACCAAATTATTATAACAGGTTTTAGCAGTAACCAATCTTTCTTCCATTTTCATCAAAATACTGTTCATTGCTAACAAATAAGCAGAATCTAATTTATAATACAATGCTTTTTCTTTATAAGAAGTCCCTGGATAATCTGCAATAAAATTATCAAATGCGATTAATGCTGATTTGTAATTTGAAATTTTATAATATTCGAATGCATTTTCATAAACTTTACGTTCAATCTTTTCATTCAGTTTTTTTGATGTTGCATTAGCCTCTGCTATATATTTCGAATTAGGATAACGGTCAATAAATGCCTGAACCTTTTCAATAGCTTTAAAAGTGTCTGTCTGATCTATACTGTAAACTGGAGACAGCATAGCATAACTCTTAGCGCCTAAATAGGAACATTCTTCAGCTTTCTCACTTTTTGGATAACCCGAATTAAAATTATCAAACTGATATCCAGCTAAATAATATTGTTTTGTTTTATATAATGATTGCGCATACATGTAAAACAGCTTTTCTCCCTGCGGTTTTCCTCTATAGGATGGTGCTAACTGTTCGAAAAGACGAATTGCTTTTGAATACTTACCCGCATCATATAATTTCGTTCCAACCTCAAACTTAAACGCTACATCTTCTTTTTTTAATGCATTCTGATATTCGCCACAAGAACTAAAAAACAAAACAACAAGCAATACAGATATTATTTTTTTCATTTCATTCACTGATTTTAATTTTATTGCCTAGTGTATATACGCAGTAAAAGCCACCAAAGTT
>NZ_JBFUGG010000023.1:0-78078 GCF_056403035.1 Flavobacterium sp. P3_A6
TTTTATTTATTGTTTTATTTATTGGTCTCAGATTAGGGTCTAAAACCCTGCAATTTATTGCAGTACTTTAGTAATGCGAAAAAATCTTTATCTTTAGATTATGAGTACAGATTTAAGAAAAGGTTCGCACACAGTTAGCAGATTAACATGTCATGTTGTTTGGGTTACTAAGTATAGGTTTAAAGTATTGAAAGGTGATGTTCAAAAGCGTTGCCGTGAGATTTTGATACAGATCTGTGAAGCTGAAGGAATTGAAATTTTAAAAGGAGTTGTTAGTTCAGACCATGTTCACATGCATATAGAATACGCTCCAAAGCATAACGTCAGCTCGATTTTAAAAAGTTTCAAAGGAAGAACTTCAAGAAAATTGCAGATGGAATTTCCTGAATTGAAGGAACGTTATTGGGGACAACATTTTTGGGCAAGTGGTTATGGTGTTTGGAGTACTGGAAATATAACCGATAAAATGGTAAATGAATATTTGGAACATCATAGAAGAAAAGAGAATGACGATAATTCAAATTTCATTCTCGAATGAAATAGATGAGGGACTTTCAGTCCCTCGTAAAACAAACCTCTGCACTTTCAGTGCAGAGTGGTTTAGTAAATCACAAACCTCTACTTTTCAAAAAAAATCAGCGAATCTGCGGTTATTTTTTAACACATTTGTTCACCCTGCCCATAATAATCAAAATCGTTATGGGTTTTTCTTTAATATAACTTTATGATTTTTTGGAGTTCTTTGTCCTTGTTGCATAAACTAAAAAAATACTATCTTTACCCATTAAATCTTTTAAGAACTTAAATTGCATTAATTGCAATACTACATATATCGTTATGGCATGTACAAGTTGTTCAACTTCTGATGGTGGTGCACCAAAGGGTTGTAAAAATAATGGGACTTGCGGCACCGACAGCTGCAACAAATTAACGGTTTTTGATTGGCTTTCGAACATGAGTTTACCCAATGGAGAAGCTCCTTTTGACTGTGTGGAAGTCCGTTTTAAAAACGGGAGAAAAGAGTTTTACCGTAATACAGAGAATTTAACATTAAGCATAGGAGACATTGTAGCTACTGTTGCTTCTCCTGGACATGATATAGGAATTGTAACGCTTACAGGAGAATTGGTAAAAATTCAAATGAAGAAAAAAGGGGTTAATCCCGCCAGTAATGAGGTTCCTAAAATTTACCGTAAAGCTTCTCAAAAAGACATAGATATTTGGACTGTAGCCCGAAACAAAGAGGAGCCTATGAAAGTACGTGCTCGTGAATTAGCGATAGCACAAAAATTGGAAATGAAAATTTCGGATATAGAATTTCAAGGAGACGGGTCAAAAGCTACGTTCTATTATACTGCCAATGACAGAGTCGATTTTAGGCTTTTAATCAAAGATTTTGCTAAAGAATTCAGTACCAGAGTTGAGATGAAACAAGTTGGTTTCCGTCAGGAAGCGGCTCGTTTGGGAGGTATTGGTTCTTGCGGAAGAGAATTATGCTGCTCAACATGGTTAACGGATTTTAGAAGCGTGAATACCTCGGCAGCGCGTTACCAGCAATTGTCTTTAAATCCGCAAAAATTGGCAGGTCAATGCGGTAAACTGAAATGCTGTCTAAATTACGAACTTGACACTTACATGGATGCCTTAAAGGATTTTCCTGAGTTTGAAACCAAATTGGTTACCGAAAAAGGAGATGCCATTTGTCAAAAACAGGATATTTTCAAAGGATTAATGTGGTTTGCTTACACTAATAATTTTGCTAACTGGCATGTTTTAAAAATTGATCAGGTCAAAGAAATTATTGCTGAGAACAAACTAAAAAACAAAGTTTCGTCGTTAGAAGATTATGCGATAGAAATTATTGCTGAGCCAGAACAAAATTTCAATAATGCAATGGGTCAGGAAAGCTTAACACGTTTTGATCAGCCAAAAAGGAAGAAAAAACCAAACAAAAAACCAAGGCTTGCCGGAGAAAAAGCAGTTGTTCCGAACAGCGGCAACAAGCAGCCTGCCATTCAGAAAAATACCGCTCCAAATACCCCAAATACAAATGCCACTAATAAAGGAATTCCTGTTAAAGAAAATCCGAACCCAAACAGTGGCAATAAAAACCGTAATAAAAACAGCAACCGAAAAAGAAACAATAACAATCGCCCTCCTTCTGCAGAGAACAAAACAGACGAACCTAGAAAACCAATAATTATTAAAAAAAATGAGAATAAAGAATAATCTTTTACTGTTTTTTGCAGCAGTACTCCTTTTTTCATGTGATAAAAAAAGAGTTTTTGACGAGTACAAATCTGTGGGAAGCGCTTGGAATAAAGACAGTATTGTTACTTTTGATCTGCCTGTTTTGGATTCAACAAAAAGATACGACTTGTTTGTAAATTTAAGAGATAATAACAATTACAAATACAGTAATCTGTTTCTGATTGTTTCTTTGGAAAGTCCAAATGGCTATACCAAAGTAGATACTTTAGAATATCAAATGGCTGAGCCTGACGGAACTTTGCTAGGCGACGGTTTTACGGATATAAAGGAAAGCAAACTTTATTACAAAGAGAATGTCCGTTTTAGAGGAAAATATAAAGTGCATATTAAACAAGCAGTAAGAGAAAACGGAAAAGTGCCCGGTGTAGCTTTTTTAGACGGAATTACCGAAGTAGGTTTTAGAATAGAAAATAAAGAATAGAACACGATTATGGCTATCAAAAAAAATAACCCTCAGACAAAGAATATCAACAAAGATGTGAAATATTATTCCAGAAAATTCTGGAAAATTTACTTCTCCGGACTGGGAATTATTGCTTTATTCTTCCTGTTTGCCTCCTGGGGTTTATTTGGATCCATGCCTTCATTTGAAGATTTAGAAAATCCGGACTCTAATTTAGCAACCGAAATTATCTCTTCTGACGGAGTTGTTTTAGGTAAATACTTCAAACAAAACCGTTCTCAATTAAAATATTCCGATTTGCCGAAAAATTTAGTTCAAGCTTTGGTAGCTACAGAAGATGCCCGTTTTTATGAGCATTCCGGTATCGACGGAAGAGGAACATTAAGAGCTATTGCCAGCTTAGGAACAAGTGGCGGAGCGAGTACTTTGACACAACAATTGGCTAAACAGTTATTTCACGGAGAAGGTTCAAAATTTTTACCTTTCCGTATTGTTCAAAAAATGAAAGAATGGATTATTGCTATTCGATTGGAAAGACAATATACCAAAAATGAAATCATTGCCATGTATTGCAATGTATATGATTTTGGTAATTATTCCGTTGGCGTTAGCTCGGCGGCACAAACTTATTTTTCAAAAGCGCCAAAGGATTTAACCATAGACGAATCGGCTGTTTTAGTGGGTATGTTCAACAATTCGTCAAAATTCAATCCTGTTAAACACCCAGTAGCAGCAAAAACGCGCAGAGACGTAGTGCTTTTTCAAATGGAAAAAGCAAACATCATTACCGAAGATCAAAAACACCAATTGCAAAGCTTGCCTATCACACTGCATTTTAAATTGGAAAGCCATAGAGAAGGTACAGCTACTTACTTTAGAGAATATCTTCGTGAATACATGAAAAAATGGGTAGAAGAGAACAAAAAACCAGATGGATCTGACTACGATATTTACAAAGATGGTCTGAAAATCTATACCACAATCGACTCAAGAATGCAGGCTTACGCCGAGGAAGCTGTTTCGACACATATGGCCAATATGCAGGAAGAGTTTTTTATACAATCCAAAGGCAATAAAAATGCTCCTTTTGTTAATATTTCTGAAGCTGAAACCGAACGCATCATAAACCAGGCTATGAAATCATCTCACAGATGGGCTGTTTTGAAAGAACAAGACAAAAGCGACGAAGAAATCATTAAAACCTTTGGCGAAAAAACCAAAATGACTGTTTTCACCTGGAAAGGAGAAAGAGATACTATCATGACACCGATGGACTCTATCCGCTACTACAAACACTTTTTACAAGCCGGAGTTATGTCGATGGAACCGCAAACGGGGAATATTAAAGTTTGGGTAGGAGGCATCAATTACAAATATTTCCAATACGATCACGTAGGGCAAGGAGCCAGACAAGTGGGTTCTACATTCAAGCCTTTTGTGTATGCAACAGCGATAGAACAATTAAACATGTCGCCATGCGATTCTATCCTTGATGGCCCATTTATGATCCGTAAAGGACGCCATCATGTAACCGAAGATTGGGAACCAAGAAACTCTGATAACAAATACCGGGGAATGGTTACGTTAAAGCAGGCATTGGCTAATTCTATCAATACAGTATCGGCAAAGCTAATCGATAAAGTAAGTCCTGAAGCCGTAATTGAGCTCACGCATAAATTAGGAGTAAAATCAGAGATTATTACGCAGCCTTCCATTGCCTTGGGAGCTGTAGAGATAACCGTTGAAGATATGGTGGCAGCATTCAGCACATTTGCCAACCAAGGGGTTTATACCAAACCGCAGTTCTTGACCAAAATTGAGAACAAAAGCGGGGAAGTTATCTATGAGCCAATACCTGAATCTCATGATGTTTTAAACAAAGACATAGCATTTGCAGTAATTAAATTGTTGGAAGGAGTAACCGAAACTGGTTCTGGAGCAAGATTGAGAACTCAAGGAGGCGGAAACGGAGACAATCGCTGGACTGGATATCCATATATGTTCAAAAATCCAATTGCAGGAAAAACAGGGACTTCACAAAATCAGTCCGATGGCTGGTTTATGGGAATGGTGCCTAATCTTGTAACTGGTGTTTGGGTTGGATGCGAGGATCGTTCGGCTCATTTCAAAAGTCTTACTTACGGACAGGGGGCAGCAATGGCTTTACCTATTTGGGGATATTTTATGAATAAATGTTATGAAGACAAAGGCTTAACAGTCTCTAAAGAATCTTTTGAAAGGCCCGCCAATCTTTCTATCAAAGTAGATTGCTACACGCCGCGTGCGGCCGTTGTTCAAGACACCACCGCAAGTCCGCAGCCCGATACCGAAGAATTTTCATTATAAACAACACGTTATATAGCAATTCGGGCTTTTTTAAAACCTGTAGGGCGTGCCACCATAAAACAAAGGGACCGAATCACTTCAAGGTGATTCGGTCCCTTTGTTTTATGGTGTCGGGCCATCCGGCTACTTCGGTAGCTTGCTTTTGTCCCAATGTCATTAAGTTAAGCTCTATATTGCTCTTTTGTAATTAGTTAATGTTTTGTATTTTCCTGATTGCCTTATTTTAGATTTTCTACGTTCATAATTCCTATTCAATCTAATAGGTTCAAGATGTCTCTCAAATAAATTTTGTAGTTCCAAAAGGACTATTTTAGGTTTTTCTGTCAGGAATAAAGCTGTGATTTTATTTTTCATACTTCCAATACTCAGCGTCCTGTTAATTTGATAATCATGCTTTCTAATTTTATTTTTAATCTTCAGATACGATTCGCATTGCTTTTCTATTATACTTTGTAAATTTGATACAAAGGTTGCGGCATAAAAATCCTGTTCTATACTCCAAAGAGTATGTCCGCTAAATTCTGCTAATTGTAATACATTTTTATCTTGACTGTAACTAGTCTCTATTTTCCATCTCATAAAATAAAGCGTTTTAAAAATTTCTTTTTTATATTTTTGGCAATCATACAGATTGGTCAATAAAACTTCTGTTTCCCCTGTTTCCAAGACTATCTTAATCATTCGTATAGGGATTGTTGTATGAAGAAAAACCCTAAATCCGTATTCTTTCATTTTATGGATAGCCCTATAATTCGGACCAAGATTTATAATTTTATCATCATCTGGACTTAGCATAAAATCACTCACTTCTTTGTTAAAACCTTGTTTACATCGCATTACAAAATGCTTTGTTTTTTCCTGATGAATCAATAAGTACATCAATGAAAAACTAGTAAACCCTCTATCATAAATAGACAGGCTGTTTTCTGGAATACTTTCAATATGCTGAGCAACTATAGTTTTTTCACCAATTTTTATTGGATGTATTTTCGAGAATACAGTAATTTTATTCAACACATCATAAAACTTCATTATTCCAGCCATTGGGACTTCTCCAAGATGATTTCCATGGGTGCCAAAATGATTTTTCACTTCCTCTTTATCTACCAGATTAATAATTAATAGAAGAGCCATCAACTGCTATGAGTAAAAAACCATTCCACTTTTTCACCTTATCTCCATAATATTTATAGAAGCAATCTACCAATAACCGATTCCAAACTTCAAAAAACAATGGTTTTAACTTTTTTCTCTGAATACTTAAAGCTGATTTTGTACAGCTCAAATTCTCCGAAATACAATTCTCAAAAAAGTTCTGAATTTCTAAGGACAAACTCTTTTTCAGCAGGTTAATAATCAAAAACACGGTTCTATTATAGGTTAATTTTCTATTCCGTGTAAAATCGGATGCTTTATTTGTGAAAAATTTTCTTAACTCAGAATCAGTATTAATAATGTTTAAAAATTCCTTTAACTCTTCTATTATTTTTATATTTGCTTCTACCATTGGGGTTTGTTTTTTGTCAATTACAAAGAACCTAATTTAGGTTCGTAACCCAATGGTTTTTATATATTTATGTCTTAACTTAATGACATTGGCTTTTGTCCCTCACGCAAATTCTGTAAACTGCCATATTTTATTTTGTTTAAAATAATTTCGAAATTTAAAAAACCTATAGAGACTGATTAATGTGATTATTTTACTAAATTTGACTTAAAAATTCGATATTATCAGTTGATATTGATTTTTTATGGTAAAAAATAGTAATAGTTCATATAACCAAAAAGAAACTTATATAGGAATTATCATGATTAACAAAAAAGTAAATACAGTTCAAGAAGCACTTGATGGAATTGAAAACGGAATGACCCTTATGCTTGGCGGTTTCGGATTGTGCGGCATACCTGAAAATTCCATTGCCGAATTGGTTCAGAAAGAAACCAAAAACCTAACCTGCATTTCTAATAATGCTGGAGTCGATGATTTTGGACTTGGTTTGCTTTTGCAAAAAAAACAAATCAAAAAAATGATCTCTTCCTATGTGGGCGAAAATGCCGAATTTGAACGCCAAATGCTTTCTGGAGAATTGGAAGTAGATCTTATCCCACAAGGAACTTTGGCCGAAAGATGCCGTGCGGCACAAGCGGGCATTCCTGCATTTTTTACTCCCGCAGGTTATGGAACCGAAATTGCTGAAGGTAAAGAAGTACGCGAATTTAATGGTAAAATGCACATTATGGAACACGCCTTCAAAGCCGATTTTGCGATTGTAAAAGCTTGGAAAGGCGACACTGCAGGAAACCTCATCTTCAAAGGAACAGCCAGAAACTTCAACCCAGCAATGGCTGGAGCTGCCAAAATCACCGTGGCTGAAGTAGAGGAATTGGTTGAAGCGGGGACATTAGATCCTAACCAAATTCATGTTTCAGGTATTCTAGTACAGCGCATTTTCCAAGGGGAAAAGTTTGAGAAAAGAATTGAGCAGAGAACTGTTAGAAAAAGAGAATAGATTTTAGAAAACTGGCAAACCTTAGACTTTTCATTTTAAACACAAAACACATGGCATTAGATAAAATAGGAATCGCAAAACGAATTGCACAAGAATTGAAAGACCGCTATTTCGTGAATTTGGGGATCGGAATACCGACTTTGGTGGCTAATTATATTCCGAAAGGGATTGCTGTCGAATTTCAAAGCGAAAATGGCGTTCTGGGCATGGGACCTTTCCCTTTTGAGGGTGAAGAAGATGCAGATATTATTAATGCAGGAAAACAAACGATTACCACTTTGCCGGGAGCTTCTTTTTTTGACTCTGCCACAAGTTTTGGCATGATTCGGGGACAGCATGTCGATTTAACCATTCTTGGTGCTATGGAAGTTTCTGAAAATGGAGATATTGCCAACTGGAAAATCCCCGGAAAAATGGTTAAAGGGATGGGAGGAGCCATGGACTTAGTGGCTTCGGCAGAAAATATCATTGTGGCGATGATGCATGTCAATAAAGCAGGTGAATCCAAAATATTAAAAAAATGCACCCTGCCATTAACAGGCGTTGGCTGTGTAAAAAAAGTAGTAACCGAATTGGCCGTTTTAGAAATAACGCCTCAAGGGTTTAAACTGCTGGAAAGAGCGCCAGGAGTCACGGTAGAACATATTATCTCCTCTACCGAAGCTAACTTGATTATAGAAGGGGATATTCCAGAAATGCTAATTGGATAGAAGTTTTAATTTTATCAGAATAAATTTGTAGAAATTATTTTTTGTTGAAACTAAAAAAAGGGAAAAAACATATTTTATAAAGGGCAACTCAATGGAGTTGCTCTTTTTGTTTCCAATAAGACCATTCATTTACCCAAATATATCGGACTAATTTATAAAACAAACAATAATTGATCCAATTAAACCTTGCAGTTTACAGTTAAACTGCCTCAACAATACTCAATTTTACCGCAATAATTTTATTAGAAGGCTTAATAATCATATTTTTGAGGAATTAATCAGATTATGAAAAAAAATATTTCCTTTTATATAATGCACTTTTGCCTGTGCTTTATATTTCTGTTTTTGCCATATGCCTTTACTGCCGCCGGAAGTATTTTTAGTTTACCTAAATTAGCAAGCAATCCACACGACAGGATTTACTTTTTTATTTATTTTTTGTTGCTGATATTCTTCTATTTCAATTATTACGTTCTGATTCCAAAGATTTATTTTAAAGAAAAACAAATTCGTTATATTGTGATTATAGTTTGTTTTTTATTGTTTTTCCTTTGGATATCCAAAATTTTTGACACTCCAGATTTAAATTTTTTGGATTTCAGAAATCATAGACAAGAGTCTTTAGCTGATATGCCTTCTCCAAAGCCTTCATTTCAGCCTAAAATACAACCATCAGGATTTAAAAATGGACCTCATTTTGGCGGACCTCCTACTCAATACGGCCATACTATTTTAGTTTATCTTATTGGGGTTATTTCGAGTTTGTTTATTGCTATAAAAATTCGGCTTCAAAAAGTTGAAGAAGATAGAATGAAATCAGAATTGTCTTTTTTGAAAGCGCAGATAAATCCTCATTTCTTATTCAATACGCTGAACAGCATCTATTCATTGGCCATAAAAAAAGATGACAAAACTGCTGATGCAGTGGTGCAGTTATCCGAATTAATGCGTTATATCATTACTAACGCTAATGACGATGTTATTGCCTTAGATAAAGAAATCAATTACATAAACAATTATATACAACTGCAAAAGACCCGATTAGGTAATACTGTAGTTGTTGATTATGCAATGGATGGAAATTCATTTGGTAAAGCTGTCACTCCGCTTATTTTAATCTCATTTATTGAAAACGCTTTTAAACACGGAGTAAATCCAAATGAGAATTCCGAAATTTGTATTCGGATTACTATTATTGGTGAGTATTTGACTTTATTTGTTTCTAACAATAAAGTGCAGTCCATACAAACTGATAGCGGAATCGGCCTGCAGAATACGATTGAAAGACTCTCTCTTTTGTATCCTAACAATCATGTCTTGGCAATTGATGATAATCCAAAAACATATCAGGTAACCTTAACTTTAAAAGTAGGATGATAAAAGCAATTGCCCTTGATGATGAACCGCCAGCGCTTGAAGTTTTACAAAGTTTTTGTGATAAAACTGACCTTATCAATTTACAAAAAACATTTACTAAATCGGAAGATGCATTCAAATATTTAAAAAAATATCCTGTCGATTTATTGTTTTTAGACATTAATATGCCAGCTATTTCGGGCATTGATTTCTACAAAAAATTACCTCACAAAACTATGGTAATATTCACAACGGCTTATTCTGAATATGCTGTAGAAGGGTTTACATTGAGTGCCACCGATTATTTATTGAAACCTATTTCGTTTGCACGGTTTGAACAAGCAGCAGAAAAAGCATATTCGCAATGGAAAGCACAAAATCAAAACCCAGAACAGCAGTATCTTTTTATCCGTGCCGATTATAGCCTGATAAAAATTCTGCTTTCCGATATCTTATTCATAGAAGGACTTGACGATTATTTGAAAATTCACATTCAGCATCAAAAAGCAATTGTGGCCAGAATGACTATGAAAGCCTTGTTGCAAAAACTTCCAGAGACTGAATTCATAAGAGTGCATCGCTCTTTTATTGTTTCTATTTCCAAAATAGAGAAAGTACGAAACAAAATAATCTATATCAGTCAAGAAGAAATTCCGGTAAGTGCGAGTTATGAGACCACCTTTTTTGCTTTGCTCAATAAAGAATGATATTTAATCCTATTGCTAATTGTTGGGCTAAAATAAAAGCGACTTTATTCATCGGATTAGACTTGACGGTTTTTAAAAATCTGTTGGGTCTGCATTATTAAAAACCAATAAAACACCTTTTTGTCTTATTCACCTCTTAAAATCATCGCATTACCTCATAAATTATAATCCATTTATGAGTTTAAATACTTTTACGGCTGTAACCTTAAAATTGTATTTAGTATGGAAAGAAAAGATTTTTTAAGAGGATTAGGTTTAGTAGGCTTGGGAGCATTGACTATTCCTGTAATTAAAGGCTGTAGTAATGATGACAGCAGTGCTCCTTCTTCGGCCGATACAACTCAAGCAACTGATACAGGAGGAACATCATCTTCTAGTGGCACTTGTTCTGTTACCGCATCGGAAACTGCAGGGCCATTTCCAACAAAAACGCCGGGATCATTGGTTACATCCAATATTGTCAGTGATAGAACGGGGGTTGGTTTTAGCATAAATATCAGCATAAAGAACACAAATGCCAATTGTGCTGCACTTGCAGGAGCCATAGTTGATATTTGGCATTGTGATAAGGACGGCTATTATTCGGAGTACGGCGGAACATCAATGCAAAGTGCAGATTTTACGTCAGTACACTTTTTAAGAGGAAGACAGACCACTGATGCTAGTGGATTGGTTCATTTTACATCTATTTTTCCAGGATGGTACAGCGGTAGGGCAACACACATACACGTTCACATATACAATGCTTCTGGAACATCATTGCTGGTAACACAGATCGCATTCCCTGAAGGCTCCGGCAGTGCAGTGGCTCTCGTAAACGCTTCAAGTGCCAATGGTTATACCAAAGGTCTTTCGGGATATACCTATAACGCTTCCGATAACGTGTTTTCAGATTCTACAGCGAATGAAATGTCAGCAGTTACAGGAAGTGTTGCAGCCGGTTTTGTTTTGACACACACCATAAACGTAGCAGGATAGAGAATCGTTCAATTCTTTAGTTTCTAAAAATGATTAAGCAAACACCTGCCCAAATTTATAAATCCGATTTAAGAGGAATTTTTAAATCGGATGCTTTTCAAAATTTAGCGACTTTCAATTTTGGAACCTACCAAGATTGGTCCAGAAAGCCGTTTGGCACTTTGAAAGTCTTAAATGAAGTGATATTAGAGCCTTCGAAAAAAACATTCACATTCATTGATACAGATACCGAAGTGATTCTTTTGCCTCTTTTTGGCGGAATTGCTTATGAAGACAATACAAGTAACGAGGATTTCATTAGAATTGAACAAATAAAACACATCTCAGCACAAAAAGGAATGTCTTTTGAGCTTTCTAACCCGTATGATTTAGAAAATGTGAGTTATTTAGAAATTTGGTTTTCGGCTAAAACGGCCAATTTTTATTCAAATAGCAATAGAATTGATTTTGATTTTTCTGAAAGGAATAAGATGAATTTGCTTTTTGAATTCTCAAATACAATGGGTTTTATTGGAATTTATGATGGACGAAAAGAAGGGTTTTATGCATTGAAAAATAATTTGAACGGCGCATTCGTTTTTGTAATCAGCGGCGCATTTGAAGTAGAAAACAGATTATTGCAGGAAAAAGACGGATTGAGCCTAAAAAAAATAGAAACTGTAGAATGGGAAGCACTTTCAGAAAATGCCATTTTGTTACTGTTTGAAGTTCCGATGGAAAATTTATAAAGCATTATGTACAAAACTAAAATACGATTAGCCTACCGAATTGTGATTGACAGCAGTTCAGCATTCCTATGGGACAAATATGTTTGGGAAGATACATTCAAAGAATATTTGATGCAAAATCAGCAGTTCAATTCGAAGGAAAACCCCAAAAAAACCTTTAGGGAATTATTGACCGAAAATGAAAAAGCAATTCAGCTGCATTACTTAGTAGGCATTGCTGCAAATGGTTATGTCGAGCAGTTAAAAGGGAATCTTCACCGAGTTACGGATGTGTTAGGGAATAATTATTTCCCTTTTGTGAATTATCAATTAGACATTATCAATACAGACATCACTGATATATCAAAGCACAAAATAGGCATAACTTTTTACTCGCCCTTATTACTATTGATAGACATTATAGAGGGAACTTATTTGGTGTCTAAGAGTAGTGAAACCTTGAACGGTTTGGAAACCCTGATGTTTCCTGTACAGCCTCAATTATCTATTTGTTATTATGAAAAAAACGTTTAATCTGATTATTTTAAAATAGAAAGACCGTCAAATACTGACGGTCTTTCTATATGAATATTTCAATATTATCTACAAATTAGAAAAGAAATCATTCCCTTTATCATCGGTGATAATAAAAGCAGGGAAATCTTTAATGGTGATTTTGCGAACGGCTTCCATGCCTAATTCTTCAAAATCAACTACCTCAACCGAAAGAATGTTCTCTTTGGCCAAGATTGCTGCAGGACCTCCAATAGAACCCAAATAGAATCCGCCGTAAGTTTTACAAGCATTCATCACATCTTTGGTTCTGTTTCCTTTAGCAAGCATTACCATGCTGCCGCCATTTTTTTGGAATTCTTCTACATAAACATCCATGCGTCCAGCAGTTGTTGGTCCAAAACTTCCCGAAGCCATTCCTTCCGGAGTTTTTGCAGGTCCTGCATAATAGATTGGGTGGTTTTTAAAATATTCCGGCATTGGTTTTCCGGCATCCAGTAATTCTTTAATTTTAGCATGGGCAATATCACGGGCTACAATCAAAGTTCCGTTTAATTTCAAACGTGTTTTGATAGGATATTGTGATAATTTTTTAAGAATATCGGGCATTGGCTGGTTCAAATCAATCTCTACAGCTTCTTCCAAATGTGGAGGAGTTTCTGGCAGCAAACGTTTTGGATTTACTTCCAATTGTTCTACAAAAATACCGTCTTTGGTAATCTTGCCTTTTATGTTTCTATCGGCAGAACAGGAAACTCCCAATCCAACCGGACAAGAAGCGGCGTGACGAGGCAAACGGATTACACGAACATCATGAGTGAAATATTTTCCGCCAAATTGAGCGCCAATTGCACTTTGCTGACAAATTAACTGCACTCTTTTTTCCCATTCTAAGTCACGAAAAGCCTGACCTGCCATGTTTCCAGTTGTTGGCAAATTATCAAAATAGCCTGCAGATGCTTTTTTTACCGTAGCTAAATTCGCTTCCGCTGAGGTTCCCCCAATCACTAAAGCCAAGTGATACGGCGGACAAGCCGAAGTTCCCAAATCCATTATTTTTGCTTTAATGAAAGCATCCAATGACTTTTCATTCAGTAATGATTTTGTTTGTTGGTATAAATACGTTTTGTTGGCAGAACCGCCCCCTTTTGCCAAAAACAAAAACTCGTAAGAAGCTCCTTTTTTGGCATAAATATCAATTTGCGCCGGAAGATTAGAACCTGAGTTTTTTTCCTCAAACATGCTAATCGGCACAATTTGCGAATAACGGAGATTGCGCTCCTGGTACGTATTAAAAATCCCTTTTGAAAGCCATTCTGCATCATCGGCTCCAGTATATACATTTTCGCCTTTTTTGGCCATTACAATCGCTGTTCCTGTGTCTTGGCAAGAAGGTAATTCCCCATCGATAGCAACAACTGCATTCTGCAATAAATTATATGCTACAAAACGGTCATTATCTGTCGCTTCCGGATCATCAAGGATTGCTCTCAGTTTTTCCAAATGTGAAGTACGCAGCATAAACGAAACATCTTTCAATGCTTCCTGAGCCAATAATTCCAATCCTTTTGGATCAACAGTAAGAATTTCCCGTTCTCCTAATTGTTCCGTTTTTACAAAATCAGAAGTGATTTTACGGTATTGCGTATCGTCTTTTAAAATAGGATAAGGATCCTGGTATATAAAGTCCATAATTTGATTTTTTTTAAAGAATGCCAAATATAAGAATTGTTCAAAGATTCATAACTGATTTATATCACGTTCGGTAAAGAAATTATTAAAAAATTTAAGTTTGATTATCTGTTTTTGAAAGCGGAAGTATCAGGCAATTTTGGTTATATGGTTTCTGCTCTACACTAAATCTTTGCTTTTTTAAAGGAAAAAAGCAAAGGATAACGTTTAGATCAGGGCTAAAAGGTTATTATAGTGCTATTTTGCAATCATTTAGAATTAAAATCGAATTTAGTTTAAAAAAAGAGTTTTTTGTAATTTTACAAAAGTGCTATTTTATTACAACCTGTAAACACTAACATGATTGTTAAATAGCGATAATAAAAAAAACAAATCAAAGTAAAAATATAATGATAATGGGAACTAAAAAAGAGCTGTTACAAGAAAAAAGCGAAGAATTGCTTCGGATATTAAAAACCCGTTTTGAAAAAAATACTGACAGGCATAAAAGTCTTGAATGGAAAAACATTCAGGCAAAATTAGAAGCCAATTCTGAAAAATTATGGACACTTAATGAAATGGAAGCAACTGGAGGAGAACCAGACGTTGTGGGATATGACAATAAAACAAACGAATATATTTTCTATGATTGCTCTGTCGAAAGCCCTGCTGGCCGAAGAAGTTACTGCTATGATCGTGAGGCTCTTGATAAAAGAAAAGAAAATAAACCTAAAGATAGCGTTTTAGACGCAGCATCAGCAATGGGTATTGAACTTCTGTCTGAAGAACAATATCGGGATTTACAAAAATTGGGTACGTTTGACACCAAAACTTCCAGCTGGATTGTAACGCCAGATTCTATTAGAAAACTTGGCGGTGCCATCTTTGCCGATTTTCGATACGGAACGGTGTTCGTATATCATAATGGCGCAGACTCCTACTATGCGGCACGAGGATTTAGAGGTTCGCTAAGAGTTTAGATTTTTGGTTCTTCAGGGTTGTTGTGAACATAATTTTTATTAAACTATTAGATAATTAAGAAATCTTTTAAATCTTAATTTCCTTTATGCCTTAATGGTTAAAAATTAAAACAATGCTAAATTGTTTTGCCTTTTTCACACAAATACCAGTAGAACTAAATTTTTAAAATCGAATTATACTCAGCTGCCGTGTTCAAAATACTAACAGCCTTTTTGATTTCAGGATTGTTTTTAATGTAATAATCATAAAGACCTTCCTGATATTGATAGCGCTTGATGATTTCATCCAGTAATAATCCTTTTATTTCCTTTTGGTTTTTATCCAGTAATGTATTCTCCGATTTTTGAAGAGCAACAAGAAGCTGTTGGTATTCAGGCGCAATGGCTTCATCCAGTTTTTCAGTTTTGGCTGTAGCCAAAGTGTTTTTCAATGCTATTTCAGTGTCTGTGTCAAAAGTCAGTTTTTGAGCTTTCAGGTATTGCTTGAAATCAGCATAATCAGCATCAGTGATTACAGGAATTTTAGTTCCTAAATTTGGGTTTTTATAATAATAGTTAGTCGCATAATTAAAAATACCGTCGTTTTTTAATAAGGCATTGGCAATAGGACTTGTTTTAGTTTCTTCCATTTCTATGTCTGGCAAAATGCCTCCACCATCATAAACAGTTCTGCCTTTTTTGGTTTTAAAAGCATTGTAGTTTTTGGCATCTGTTCGGGTTGCAACACCATTTTTGTCTTTATGGGCATAATCCAACGCTTGAATACATCTCCCCGAAGGCGTATAATAACGGGAAATAGTAACTTTAAGCTGTGTCCCATAAGTTAATTCAACTGGTCTTTGCACCAATCCTTTTCCAAAACTACGGCTTCCTAAAACTACAGCGCGGTCTAAATCCTGCAGTGCTCCCGAAACAATTTCGGAGGCAGATGCACTTCGCCCATTAACTAAAATCACCAAAGGAATGTTTGTGTCTACTGGTTCTTGGGAAGTTTTATAGGTGTTATTGTGTTTTTCAATTTTGGATTTGGTAGTCACTATGATTTCATTTCTAGGCACAAAAAGATTGCAGATGTTTACCGCTTCGTTCAATAATCCGCCTGGATTTCCTCTTAAATCTAAAACGATTCTTTCGGCACCCTGTCTTTTTAATTGTTCTAATGCTTCTCTAGTTTCATAAGAAGCTTTTTTGTTGAAGTGAGCCAAAACTATATAACCAGTCTTATCGTCAATTTTTGCAAAATAGGGAACCGATTTGATTTCGACTTCATCCAATACAATTACGGTCGAATAAGGCTTGCCTTGGCGAATGTATTTGATATCAATTTTTGTGTTTTTAGATCCTTTTAATAGTTGAGAAGCATCATCCTTGAAGTCTGACAAAGGGGTATCGCCAATTTGAATGATTTCGTCACCTGCTTTAAGTCCTGCTTTATCGGCCGGAAAGTTTTTATAAGGTTCTTTCAGAATTAATTTATCGTCTTTTCGGGTGATTAATGCCCCAATTCCGGTATATTCCCCAGTATTATTTATTTTAAACTTGAGGACTTCTTGTTCATTAAAATAAACGGTATAAGGGTCAAGAGAACTTAACATTCCTTTGACAGCGTTGTTCATCAGCTCGGCGGGAGTGGTCTCATCGACATAATTTTTGTTCAATTCTTTGAACAGAGTCGTAAAAATTTCCAATTGTTTGGCAATTTCAAAATAGTCGTCTTTGAAACTTACGCCGACAAACAAAAAGGCGGACGCAATAACTGGAATAATGAATTTTTTTTGGAAAAAGGTACGCATGATTATATGTTTTTTTTCTTGAATCGTTTTCTTATAAAATAAAATAGAGCAACTGCTATAATAATAAAAGGCCAAACCTCCAGTAATCCCAAAAAGAAGCTTGAAATAGTATAAAATCCAGATTTGAAAGAATTCCATACCTTGACGCCATAAGAAATGGTAACCCCTTTTTCTTCTGCAATTGTTTTATAGAACTCAACTGTAATTGTGCTCAATGAGATTTTATTTTGCATATATCTCAATTGCCCTTCTTTGGCTTCAATTTCTTCTCTAATAGCTGAAAGCTGCGCTTCAATAGCCAGCATTTCAGACATTTTAGTTGCTTTTGCCAAAAGTTCAAGATACCTGTTTTCAAGTTTTTTTTTGGCTTTCAATCGGGCGTCAATGTCGATATATTGTTCGGTGACATCTTCAGAGCTAATCTCTTTATTGTCAAAATAAGTAACTCCAGTCGAAATGTCTTTTATGAAAGAGTCAAAGTTTTGATTTGGAATACGAACCGTTATTCTTCTGTAAATAGTGCCATAGTCCTTTCCTTCACTATCATTCTGAATGAAAGCCTTTCCTTTTTTTACAGCAATTTTTATTTGATCATAAGTTGTCTCTAAGTTGTCTGTTTCAAATCTAAGATTGCCGTTTTTGATTATTTTTTGTTCAATGACTTTGTCTTCGATATTTGGGGATTCAGAAATGCTTTCGTTATTAGAAATCATTTTTTTTGCCGGCAATTTTACCATGGTAATAGCTGAATCTTGTGAAGCTTCTGCCTCGGCTTTTTTACAGCTTAATACTGCTAAAAATAAAAGGGCAATTATTAATTTTGATTTCATAGGGCCGTAATTTATTTTTAAAAATACAAAATTAATTTAGATTATAACTAAGCAGTAAAATTGCTGTACGAAATGAATATTTAGCAGAATGCTATTCTTCTTTTTTTATCTGCTGTACAAATTTCTCAAACAACTGCACGGTTTTAATATTGATTTCTTCATAAGACAATCGGTCTTTGGATTGGTAAAAAAGCATAAACGAATACGGCTGATCCAAATTATCTAAAAGTAAATGTTTATTGAGCCTATAAGTTTCACGCAATACTCTTTTGAAATAATTACGGTCTACGGCTTTCTTGAAATATTTTTTGGAAACCGAAACGCCTATTTTTATTTTTTCGCCTTCGCCAAAAGTTCCCTCATTATAAACCAGCCTCAAAGGATATTTTGCAACCGATTTGCCTTCGGTAAATAGCCGTTCAATTGTTATTTTGCTTTTGAGTTTTTCGTTTTTGGGATAAGTGAAGTTCATTTTATAAAATAAGCGGTGTTATAGTAAGGCAAAGGTACAATTAATGTGCAGTGGTACAATAGGCTGTTTTTGAATCTAATTAGATTTTCAATTCTTAAGAAAGTTTCTTTTTTATTGATGCAAATTATGTTTAAAATTTTGTAAATTTATGTTTTACAGTTAATTAGATGGGATTGTATTAATTGGCAGAGTTATAAATAGACCTAAAAATATATTTCTTACTTTTGTGGCAAATTTAAAAGTATGCAAAAGTTAATTTCGTATCCCTTATCTTTTATCGTTTTAGTATTAATATTATTGACTTTGGTAATATTTCACCCGATTCAATGGATTTGTTTAAACGTATTTGGTTACCAGGCGCATAAAAAAAGTGTTGATTATTTGAACTTTATACTGCTGAAAATCGTTATAATTTTAGGAACGACTTTTAGTTTTGAGAACAGGGAAAGCATCCCACAAGGGGCGCCTCTTGTTTTTGTAGCCAATCATCAGAGTTTGTATGATATTATTGCGATCATTTGGTTTTTGAGAAGATTTCATCCCAAATTTGTCAGTAAAAAAGAACTAGCAAAAGGAATTCCAAGTGTTTCTTATAATTTAAGACACGGAGGATCGGTAGTTATAGATAGAAAAGACCCAAAACAAGCCATACCAGCTATCAAAAAAATAGCTGATTATATAGAAAAATATAAGCGTTCAGCGGTAATTTTTCCTGAAGGAACGCGTAGCCGCAACGGAATACCAAAGGAATTTGCACAGACTGGGTTGAAAATTTTATGCAAGAATGCACCATCGGCACATATTGTTCCGATCAGTATTAATAATTCATGGAAATTATTAAAATATGGCTCTTTCCCTTACGGTTTAGGAAATCATATTACATTTGTAGCGCACGAATCATTTGCAGTAAAGGATTTTGAATTTAAAGATATCATGCAAAAAACCGAATCGGTTATTGTAAACGGAATAAAAATTTAATAATTAATTATAATGTCTATAAAAAACATTCGTCTGGAAGTAATGCAATTTCTAGAAAACAAGGTTGACAGTTTTGTTGATCAATACTTGATACCTGTAGAGAAAATTTGGCAGCCTTCTGACTTTTTACCCAATTCCGAAAGCGATAATTTCTTTGAAGAAGTAAAAGAGCTAAGAGAAATTTCCAAAGATTTACCTTATGATTTTTGGGTAGCTATGGTTGGGGATATGATTACCGAAGAAGCACTCCCAACCTATGAAAACTGGCTGATGGAAGTAGAAGGTGTCGATAACGAAGGAAGAAACGGCTGGTCAAAATGGGTTCGTCAATGGACAGGAGAAGAGAACCGTCACGGCGATTTATTGAATAAATACTTGTATTTGTCTGGGCGCGTGAATATGCGTGAAGTGGAAATGACTACACAGCATTTAATCAATGATGGTTTTGACATTGGAACAGGCAGAGATCCTTATAAAAACTTTGTATATACTAGTTTTCAGGAATTAGCCACCTATGTTTCTCACAATAGAGTGTCTCAATTGGCCAAAAGTTATGGTGATAAGAAATTATCCAAAATGTGTAAAATGATTGCTGGTGACGAAATGCGCCATCATCATGCCTACAGCGAATTTGTAACTCAAATTTTTAAAGTGGATCCAAGTGAAATGATGCTTGCTTTCCAATACATGATGAAACAAAAAATCGTGATGCCTGCTCATTTCTTAAGAGAATCGGGAAATAAAATCAGCTCGGCTTTCGAACATTTTTCTGATTCTGCACAGCGTATAGGTGTTTATACAGCAAACGATTATGTTGAAATTATGCAAAAATTAATTGACAAATGGGAAATTGATAAAATCAGCGGTTTGACAGATGAAGCCGAAAAAGCCCGTGATTACTTAATGAAATTACCAGCCAGAATGGCAAGAATCTCTGAAAGGCTTGTTATTCCTACTGAATCATTCCAATTTAAATGGATAGAACCAGCGAGATTGTAGATGTAAGAATGCAGATTTCGGATTTCATGGTGTAAAAGAAAAGATTTTAAATTAAATATTTTTTGAAATTACCATTGAAATTGATTTTTGCTATTGATATATAGCTGATTTTTGAGGTTTATACTTTAAAAATCAGCTTTTTTTATAAAATATAAACAGCAGGGCAAATGAGTAATCTGGATTTGATAAATAAAACAATTCTTTTCGTAAAAGAAAAATTAGCCAATGCTGAAGGAGGTCACGATTGGTTTCACATTCAGCGGGTGTATAAAAATGCATTATTAATTGCAAGTGGAGAGACCTGTGATGAAACCGTTGTTAAACTTGGTGCTTTGCTTCATGATATAGCCGACAGTAAATTTCATGGCGGAGATGAAACAGTTGGCCCAAAAATAGCTCGAGAGTTTTTGGAAAGCGAAGGCGTTTCAGAAGATATTATTATACATGTTATTCAAATCATAAATAACATCTCTTTTAAAGGAGGAAATAGCGAAAAGCATTTCTCGTCCATCGAATTGGATATCGTTCAGGATGCGGATCGTTTGGATGCTATAGGCGCCATTGGAATTGCGAGAGCTTTCAACTATGGAGGGTTCAAGAACAGAGCGATGCATGATCCTCAGATTGCTCCAAAATTGAATATGAGTAAAGAAGAGTACAAAAACAGTCAGGCACCAACAATCAATCATTTTTATGAAAAGTTATTATTGCTAAAAGATAAAATGAATACCCAGACAGCCAAAGAAATTGCCCAAAAAAGACATGATTACATGCAGGGTTTTTTGTCACAGTTTTATGCAGAATGGGATGGGGAACAGTAGATTTTAGAATTCAGATTGCAGATTTTCTAGAGTCGGTCAAATTTGGATGAAATGCACTGCAGCATCTCAGCTGTCGATTATCAATTAAATATCATAAATAAAGCTTATGTCAAGTAACAATCTAAAATGTTCAGAAGCTGATATGCTGATTAGAAAACCTGTTTCAGAAGTTTTTCAAGCATTTATTGATCCAGAAGTGACCAAACATTTTTGGTTTACAAAAGGAAGTGATAAACTGGAAGTAGGCAAAACAGTAATTTGGGAATGGGAAATGTATAATTTCTCAACCAAAGTAGTCGTCAAAGAGATTATTGTCAATCAAAAAATTGCTATTGACTGGTTTACTTCGGAAGTGCCTACTAATGTTGATTTTACTTTCAAAACATTAAGCGACGGATCAACTTTTGTAAGCATAAAGCATTATGGTTTCAATAAAACCGGAGACGAATTATTAGAAGTAATTAAAGATTCAATAGGCGGATTTACAATCGTTTTGGCGGGACTCAAATCATATTTGGAACACAACATTAACCTGAATCTTATTTTGGATAAATTCCCGAAAGAGATCATGCAGTATGGGAATAAGTAAAAAAAGAAGCAGATGACAGACATTTGCTGTTTTCTGAAAACTGCTTTCCGCAATCTAAATCCCCTTTTCTTTCATCTCCAAAATCACATCCGAAGCATTCTTGAAAGTAGGCGCTTGTTCAATAATAGTTCCAACGCGTTTTTTGTTGAGTTTAAAAGTGATGTCATTTTCTGTTGTGAATAATAATGCCGTCAAAAATGGATTATTCATATATGGAGCCAAAACAAAAAATGCTTCTTCCAGCGAATGAAAACTTTCTATTTCTTCGGTTTTGTATCGAGCAATAATCGAAAGGCTGAGCACGTCATTTTCCAATAAAACAGGACGTACATAAATGTTTTTCAATTCGGTGTCGCCAATGGTTTTGGCCAAGGTCAATTTGGCATAGGTTTTATTAGCAATGCTTTCTTTTACTTTTTCCCAAAATGCAGCAAATACGGGTTGGAAGGACATATAGATTAGTTTTTTTGTTTTATTATTCTAAAATTAAGAAGCAAAATTAAGTGTTGCTTTTTGGTTTACAGTAAATAATCCCAAAAATTTTCTTTATGAATGACTAGGGTTGTTTTCGGATGATACTTTTCTGTAAAAGATTTTGTAAACCGCACTTTTTGATTCGGATTATATTTTATTTCAAAAGCCTCAATTTCGGTGTTTTTTACTTCCAAATAATCGATTTCGGCTTGTTGGGTATTTCTCCAGAAATACGTGTCCTTGAATTGATTTTCATAAGCCAATTTTTTCTTGCGCTCGCTGATAACAAAGTTTTCCCATAACGCACCAGTGTCATCGCGAAGTTCTATTGGATTAAAATTTTTAATAATTCGATTACGCAAACCATTGTCCCAGAAATAAATTTTTTTTCCTTTTTTAAGTTCGTTATCTTGGTTTTTGCTAAAAGCATTCAGACTAAAAATAATGAAGTTTTTCTCCAGAATATCAATGTATTTTTCAACCGTCAACCGGTTTATTCCTAAGTCATTGGCAAGAGAATTATAACTAATTTCACTACCAATTCGATACGCCAGCATTTGCACTAATCGCTGTAAAGTCGCTGATTTTTTTACACCTTCCAAGTTCAAAATGTCTTTATAGAGAAAGCCTTCTACTAAATCATTGAGAATTTTTTCTTCTTTGCCAACACTGGTAACCACTTCTGGATAATATCCAAAAACCAAACGATGAGGTACTAAACGGGTTTCTTCAATAAAATTGGAGTGTTTGACCATTTCGCCATAGCTTAAAGGGAAAAGCTGTAATTCTTCTTTTCTCCCGACCATCGATTCCTTGGTTTTGTCTGCCAATTCAAAAGCACTGCTTCCAGAAGCAATGACTTGTATTTCGGGATAATTATCGACCATTCTTTTAATGAGTAGACCAATGTTATGAATCATTTGAGCTTCGTCAATGACTATGATTTTATTATCTCCGACTAAGGCTTTTAATCTGTCGGCAGTAATGTTTTCCAACAAAAGCTGGGTATCGGGTTCATCGCCATTGAACCACAAAAATGATAGCTTTTTAATCGTGTTTTTTATCAAGGAAGTTTTGCCTACTTGCCTTGCGCCAAATACCAATATCGCCTTCCCTTTGAAAAGAAAGCTGTCAATTTCTGTTTGCGGGCTTCGATTTATCATTTTGCATTCAATTACAATGCAAATATATAATAATTTGATATTATAACATCAAAAAAATATAATAATTTGATATTACAATATCAAAAAAATATAATAATTTGATGTTTTAAGAAGTGATTTTGATGAGTTCGGCAACTGAATACTAACTCCTGAGTACTGAATAATTCTTTTATTTCCCTTTAAAAACAGCTTTTCTTTTCTCCAAAAAAGCTTTAGTTCCTTCGTTGAAATCCTCAGTCCCAAAACAGCGCCCGAAGTTTTTTATCTCAGTTTCATAGCCGTTTTTGCCTTCAGCAAAATTAGCATTGATAGATTTTATCGCTCTGCCAATTGCAAAAGGAGAGTTTTTTATAATTTTTTGAGCAATAGAGTTAGCAAATTCGATTAGTTCGGCTTGGGGTACTGCGTGATTTACTAAGCCGTATTGTTTGGCTTCATCGGCGGTAATCATTCCGGCTGTCATTATCATTTCCATTGCACGGCCTTTCCCCACTAATTGCGGTAAGCGCTGTGTTCCTCCATATCCTGGAATTACGCCAAGAGAAACTTCTGGAAGTCCCATTTTGGCATTATCAGAAGCGATTCTGATATGGCAGGCCATGGCAAGTTCTAATCCGCCGCCCAAAGCAAATCCATTGATGGTTGCAATGACAGGTGTTTTTAGATTTTCTATATAGTTAAAAAGCAATTCTTGTCCTTGAAAAGCCAGCTGCGTTCCTTCTTCAATAGTGAAATGAGCAAATTCTGAAATATCGGCACCGGCTACAAACGCTTTATCCCCGCTTCCTGTGAGTATAATAACTTGAATTTCTTTGTTTTTGCCCAACACCTTAATGGCTTTATGCAAATCATTTATAGTTGCAATATTCAAGGCATTTAGCTTGGCTGGTCTATTGATTACAACAGTTGCAATGCTGTTTTCTATTGTAATTAAAAGATTGTCGTAGTTCATGGAGTTTGTTTTTAGGAGTTAATTATGGGGAGGGTAACCGTAAAAATAGTTCCTCTTCCAAATTTAGTTTCAAAGGTAATTGTTCCGTTGTAGTTTTCTATAATGTTTTTTATAATTCCAAGTCCTAAACCCATTCCGCTGTTTTTGGTAGTAAATTTGGGTTCAAAAATATTGTCAATATGTTCTGGATTTATTCCTGTTCCATTGTCTTTTATAATAATGATAACTTGATTTTTTTCTTTTTTTATAGTTACCAATATCATTTTAGTTTCCTGATCATCGGGAATTGCCTGCATTGCATTTTTAACCAAATTTGTGATAATCCGAATGAGCTGTGCCCGATCAATTTTGGAAATAATCTCTTTTTCAGAACATTCGAAAACGATGTAATCTTCATGAAAAATATCCAAAGTAAGTTCTATCACTTCTACAACATTCAGCAGTTCATTTTGCTGGGCTGGCATAGAGGCGAAATCTGAAAAGGCAGATGCTACGGTACTCATCGTGTCAATCTGCTGTATTAGCGATTCAGAAAAATCATTTAATTTTTGTTTGATATTTGGATCTTCAGGGCTGAATTTTCGCTGAAAACTTTGAATAGTAAGACGCATTGGCGTAAGCGGATTCTTGATTTCATGAGCGACTTGCTTAGCCATTTCTCTCCAAGCTAAATCCCGCTCGTTTTGAGCCAGTACAATAGCGTTTCTCTCGAGTTCTTCGGTCATTCTGTTGTAGGCAAGCAACAGCATGTTGATTTCTTTAATCTTTGCCGAAAACGGAATTTTTTCATTCTTTTGGTTCAAGCTCGTCTCTCTTAATTTTTCGGCAAAATCATAGATGGGTTTGGTAATAAAGGAAGACAGTATGTAAGCCAATCCAAATGCTATTGCTATCATTAGCGAATAGACTTGCACCAAACGGATTAAAAAACTGTTCAATTCTTTTTCGTAATAGCCATCATCAGGAATATTGGGTAATTTTAGAATGGCAATGGGCTTGAATTTTTTGTTTTTTATCAAACTATAAGAAGACCGATATTTTATTCCATTAACGGTTTTAACTTCAAGAAATCTTTTATCAATTGAGGAATTGACTAATCGAAGGATGAATTTTGAGACTGTTGGGGAATATTTTTCAACCGAAAATGATTCTTTTGATGATTTTATCAGTTTTCCATTTAAGGAGTAAATTTGTATTTCTGTATTTTGAATATCTGATATTTCGTGGATTTTATCTTTGAAAATTAACTTGATATTATCATCGGTTAATGGATAATCTGTTGTAGAAAGCATATAGTCAATATGCTTTTTTACATACATTTCCATGCCTTCTATTCGCCGTTGATTGTATTTCTTGGCGACATTTTTATACTGAATGATGGAAATGGTTATGAGTAAAAGAGAGGTGGCAATGATTAGTATAATCATTGAAATGAAGATTCTAAAACGTAATGAAATTAATGGAATCTTAAAACTTTTAGACATGATTATGAATTGTTTTTCTCCCTAATTTTTTTGTAAAATTTAAAACCGAGCATGATAGTAATCGAAAATATAAAAATCCCGATTACGCCGTAAATCCAATTTACTGMATTTTTTAAAATGACTAAAAAAACGACTGCAAATAATATGATAGTGGCTATTTCATTCCACAAACGCATAAAATTAGTAGTGTATTTGACCTCATCTCTCTGCAGTTGACTGAAAATCTGCTGGCATTTTAAATGATATAAATATAGCACAAAAACAAAGCCAAGTTTTACATGCATCCACGGCATTTGTAACCAAGCATTGCCCATTGGAGTAAAAAACAGCATCCAAAACGCAAAAATACTAGCCAAGACAGCGCTTGGCCAAGTGATAATGTACCACAAGCGGTAGGTCATTATTTTGTATTGCTTTTGCAGGATTTCTTTTTCCGGCGAAGGTTTGTCGGCAGCTTCTATTTGATACACAAACAAACGGACAATATAAAAAAGCCCGGCGAACCAAGTGATTACAAAGATAAGGTGCAGGGATTTTAGGTAGTTATAATATTCCATCAGATTTATGATTTTAGATTAACGAATTTTGACTTAAGATTTAGTTACATTCAATGATTTTAGATTTCAGATGACTATATCCTAGAAATGAAAAATCTACAATCTTTTTACCCAATCATTAATCCAATTGCCAACCGTTTCACACCATTCATCATCGTCATTCAAGCAAGGAATGGCCAAGAAATTTTCACCTCCTTTTGCTTGAAAATCTTCTTTGGCACGCATTGCAATTTCTTCAAGGGTTTCCAGGCAATCCGAAACAAAAGCCGGAGTTACAACAGCCAGATTTTTAATTCCTTTTTTGGGCATTTTATCAATTTCGATATCAGTATAAGGCTCCAGCCATTTATCTCCTGCTAATCTGGACTGAAAAGTTAGACTGTATTTGTCTTCTGGAAGATTTAACAGTTTAACCACTTGTCTGGTTGTTTCGTAGCATTGATGGCGGTAGCAAAAATCATGTGCTGGCGATGGCGTGTTGCAACAGGATCCATCAATTTTGCAGTGTGATTTGGTTATATCGGTTTTGCGGATATGACGCTCCGGAATTCCGTGATAGGAGAACAGTAAATGGTCGTATTCAAATCCGGATAAATGCTTCTGAATTGAGTCAGCTAAGTTTTTTATATAATCGGGTTTGTTGTAAAACGCAGGAACATCAGTGAATTTCATATTTGGAAATTTCTTCTTGCGGATTTCTTCGGCTTTGACCAAAATAGTTAAAGTAGAAGCCATAGCATATTGCGGATATAAAGGAAAAAGCAAAACTTCATCTACTCCTTGGCTGTGTAGTTCCTGCAGTCCCTTTTCAATATTCATTGAACCATAACGCATGGCCAGCGCCACAGGAACATCTACTAAAGGCTGTACTTTTTTATGCATTCTTTCCGAAAGGACAACTAATGGAGAACCTTCTTCCCACCAAATTTTCTGATAAGCGTGAGCTGATTCTTCCGGGCGTTTTCTCAAGATGATGCCGCGAACCAGCAAGGCACGCAGTAAATATGGAACGTCAATAACGTATTTATCCATTAAAAATTCGTCTAAATAAGGTTTTACGTCTTTTGTCTGCGGGCTTTCAGGTGAGCCTAAATTTACTAATAATACGCCTTTCATATATAGGTTTAGTTTTTGCCAAAAGTATAGAAAGCAACTTTTTGGGAATATGATAAATGTTATTTTTTTATTATGTTTTAATATCTAAAAACAATAGTGCTTTAGACATTGGAGTTTATTGACATCAGATATTTTTTTGGAGTGGTTCCAAATTTCTTTTTGAAAGCAGCGATAAAATGGCTTCCGGTGCTGTAGCCAATTTTTAAGCCAACTTCGTTTACATTATAAGAGCCACTGTCCAATAATTTTCGGGCATAATCCATTTTATAATCAAACAGAAAACCATATACAGTATCACCATAAATTTGTTTGAAACCCATTTTGAGTTTTTTGAGCGTCAAACCTATTTCGTCTGCCAGTTCTTGCAATCCTGGTGGTTCGGCCATATTGGCAATGATGATTTCTTTGGCTTTTTTAATTTTCAGGACATTGTCTTCATCAATCAGGAAAGGGCATTGCTCAGCATTTGGATCCTCGGTTCGGTTAAAATACAAACTCAATAATTCATAGCCTTTTCCTTTGTAATATAAATTTTTGATGGAAGGATGCAGGCTGTAGTGAAACAATTGTGTTAGTACAATTGCCATCGACGGACTGATATCATCTTCCTTATAGTATTTTTTGTCCCGATTGTCATCGCTCAAAAAAGTAATATAATTGGCTTCATTTGAAAACAAGGCGTGGAATTTTTTGATCGAAATAATTACTGAAATCACCCAAGAGCTTGGAGCCAATTCCAGATTTAACGGCAGTTCTTTTTGAGGATTGTATAAAAGTAAAGATTTTTCTTCTTTCAGTTCCAAAGCATAATTGCCTTGATTGAAGATGAATTTAGCACTTCCTTTTAGTCCAAAGTGAAATTGAATCAATCCGCTGCTGACCTCATGCTGTGCCTGAAAAGGCACTTCACTGTCATTTTGAAAACGAATCAGCGTGAAATCATCTTCAATAGTTATAATTTCTTGTGAACCCATAGCGATATTTTTTTAATTAAAAAATGACTTTTATTGAAAACATTTATTTAGAATCACTCTAAACAAGTTTGAAAATGTCCCTTGATAATGCCACAAAAATAACAGTTTTTATTATAAAATAACGAATTAAATCCAAAAAAGCATACAGCGACACAAAAAGAACTTTTAGCGTTACTTTTATAGAAATGATAGTAATAGTTTTGTAATACTTTATGTGAAAGTGAATATATGGAAAATTATAACGTTTCGAAGCATCACTATTTTTACTCAATTGGCCTAAGCTATAAGAAAGCTGATGCCGAGATAAGAGGTAAATTTAGTTTAGACACTATAGCCAAAACGCGTCTGCTCGAACAAGCCAAAAATGAAGGAATTCAAAGTCTTTTTGTAACTTCAACCTGTAACAGAACTGAAATCTACGGTTATGCCGAGCACCCTTTTCAATTAATAAAATTGCTTTGCGAGAACAGCAACGGTACTGTCGAAGATTTTCAAAAAGTAGCCTATGTTTTCAAGAATCAAGAGGCTATTTCTCATTTATTCCGAGTAGGAACAGGTTTGGACAGCCAAATTCTAGGCGATTTTGAAATCATCAGCCAGATTCGAAATGGTTTTGCTGAAGCGAAAGCAATGGGCTTGGCTAACGCTTTTATGGAACGATTGGTGAATGCAGTGATACAATCCAGCAAAAAAATTAAAAACGAAACCGAAATCAGTTCAGGTGCCACTTCGGTATCTTTTGCATCGGTTCAATATATTATCAAGAACGTTCCAGACATTGGGAATAAAAATATTTTACTTTTTGGTACGGGAAAAATAGGAAGAAATACCTGCGAAAATTTAGTAAAACATACTAAAAACGAACACATCACTTTAATCAACAGAACCAAAGACAAAGCCGAAAAATTGGCTGGAAAATTGAATCTGATTGTTAAGGATTATTCGGAACTGCATCTTGAACTTCAAAAAGCGGATGTAGTGGTGGTGGCAACTGGTGCTCAAAATCCTACGATTGACAAAGCCATCCTAAATTTAAAAAAACCATTGCTGATTTTGGATTTATCAATCCCAAAAAATGTGAATGAAAACGTCAAAGACCTTGAAGGCGTTACTTTAATTCACATGGATCATTTGTCGCAGATGACAGATGAGACATTGGAAAACAGAAAAGCCCATATCCCCGCAGCAGAGGCTATTATTGAAGAAATAAAGGATGAATTTATCGCCTGGACAAAAATCAGAAAGTTTGCGCCAACGATCAACGCTTTGAAAGAGAAGCTAAACACGATTAAAAATTCGGAATTGGATTTTCAAAGTAAAAAAATATCCAACTTTAATGAAGAACAAGCCGAAATTATCAGCTCCCGAATTATCCAAAAAATCACAACCCATTTTGCCAATCATCTAAAAAATGAAGACACAATGGTAGATGAGAGCATCGATTGGATCGAAAAAGTTTTTCAGATAGAAACGACTGCTAAATAATTTTACCATTAAGATATTAAGAGAATTAAGCTTTGTATTTTAAAAACTTAATGCAAAAAATGAACCATTATGAGATTAAGAAAAATTAAGTCTTAATATTTTTAAACAGCCTTAATAAACTTAATATCTTAATGGTAGAAAAATAAAAAATGTTCTATGACAAAAAAGGAGGTTACGCAATTAGCTTATGAAATTACAGGTTTTGCTATAAAAGTGCATAAAGCTTTAGGACCTGGACTTTTAGAAAGCATTTATGAGCAATGCCTTAAATATGAATTAGAATAAAACGGATATGATGTTAAACAACAATTGGTTGTTAAAATAGATTATTACAACCTTGAATTAGAATCTGATTTAAGAATTGATTTACTTGTGAATGACTGTATAGTTGTTGAATTAAAAGCGATAGAAAACCTTTTGCCAATTCACGAAGCACAATTACTTACATATATGAAATTGTTACAAAGACCTCAAGGATTATTGATTAATTTTAACACTCTAAACATAACAAAATCAATGAAACCACTTGTAAATGAGTTTTTTTCAAGATTAAAAGATTAATTTCTTTCTTAAAAATTCATAGACTACCTTAATGAATCTTAATGTCTTAATGGTTAAAAAAGTAAAATCTTGATTTTAAATAATTAAAATGGCAAATAAAACAATACGTATTGGAACCCGTGACAGCGAACTCGCGTTATGGCAAGCCCACACTGTAGAAAAAAAGCTAAACGATTTAGGATATAAAACGGAAATTATTGCCGTAAAATCGGAAGGTGACATCATACTTGACAAACCGCTGTACGAACTCGGAATCACTGGGATTTTTACCAAAACATTGGACATTGCAATGATTAACGGCCAAGTTGATATTGCAGTGCATTCGATGAAAGATGTACCAACAGCTCTACCAATTGGAATTGTTCAAGCGGCAGTTCTAGAAAGAGCCAATACTTTGGACATTTTGGTTCACAAAGGAAATCTTGATTTTCTTGAAGGAATTGGAACTATTGCTACAGGAAGCTTACGCCGTCAGGCGATGTGGCTCAACAAATATCCCAATCATAATGTAGTCGATTTGCGTGGAAACGTAAATACCCGAATGCAGAAACTAAACGATAATGACTGGAACGGAGCCGTTTTTGCTGCCGCAGGTTTGGAAAGAATCAACTTGAAACCGATGGATTTTATCAATTTAGATTGGATGATTCCTGCACCAGCACAAGGGGCAATGGTTGTTGTGGCTATGGGCAATGATGATTATATACTTGATGCCGTTTCTCAGCTCAATGATATCGAAACAGAAATTTGCACACATATAGAAAGACAATTTCTAAAAATTCTAGAAGGCGGTTGTACAGCACCTATTGGAGCATTGGCAACCTATTGTGAGCTGGAAGATACTTTTACTTTCAAAGGTATTTTGCTGTCTATTGACGGAAAAGAAAAATTGGAAATCGAAAAAATTGTACCAGTTGAAGAATGGAAAAAATTAGGCTTCAATTGTGCCAAAGAAATTCTGAAAAATGGAGGAGTGGAACTGATGAAAACTATTAAGGAAAGTTTGAAGAAATAAACTACTTTTAAATTTCTAAAATCAAGTTGAATCAGTAATTGAGGCAGTTATATGACACAATTGAATAAAGACATTTCGCCAGATGCTTACAACGAATTTCTTTCGGATGTGGCTACTGCTGTGCAAGAGCATCGAGTGAAGGCGATTCAGTCTGTGCAAACGATTTCCAACCAACTGTATTGGAATATTGGTGAATTGATTATAAGGAAGCAATTAGAATTTGGTTGGGGGAAATCGGTTATTTTATTATTGAGTCGAGATTTACCACAGTTAATTGGCGAAGGAGTGAGCTGGTCACCCAGAAATCTTCAGTTTATGAAGCAATTAGTCGCGGAATATTCAAATGTGAATCAGCCTGATTCACATTTGCAATATGTAAAGAAACTTATTGCTACAACGCCTTGGCAGCACAATGTTTTAATTCTTCAAAAGGTAAAAGAGCCAAAAGCCAGGATATTTTATTTAGAACAAACTATCAAAAACAGATACAGTCGAGCGGTTTTATTACATCAAATTAAAGCAAATGCTTACGAGCATTATAAATTGAAACCATCACAGCATAATTTTGCAAAAGCTTTGCCGGAACATTTTCAGGAACAGGCGAGGGAAAGCATTAAAAGTGTTTACAGTCTCGATTTTTTGGACATAAACAAATCAGTTACCGAAAGGGAATTAGAAAACTCAATGGTGGAAAAAGTAAAGCGGTTAATGCTGGAATTAGGTTATGGTTTTTGTTTTATTGGAAACCAATACCAACTTTCATTAGGCGATAAAGATTATTATATCGATTTGCTTTTTTATCATAGAATATTAAAATGTTTGGTGGCTGTAGAATTGAAAGTGGTTGAATTTGAACCCGAATTTGTTGGAAAACTTGATTTTTATCTGCAATTAATGGATGAGCAATTGAAACAGTTAGATGATCAGCCTAGTATAGGGATTTTGCTAGTCCCAGACAAAAATCATCTAGAAGTGGAATATACATTACGAAATGCAAATAAACCAATAGGAGTATCAGAATATTGTTTAAGCAAACAATTGCCAAAAGAATTAATTGGGAAATTACCAACTTCAGAAGAGTTTCAACGCATTTTAATTCCTGAAACAAAAACAAAGAATAAAAATGAGTAATATCAGCATTCTATCTACAAAAATACTTTTGAATTATCAAAAGCAAGTCTTATTAGATAATGGTTTTTCAATAAATGAAGCGGATTTCATTTCAACCAAAATTAAATCTTTTGATTTAAAAAACACAAACGAAAGCTTAATTTTCAGCAGTCAAAATGCCGTTGAAAGTATTTTGCTGCACCCAGATTTAGAAAAATTAAAAACTAAAAAAGTATACTGTGTTGGATTAAAAACTAAAACGTTATTGGCCGAAAACGGTTTTGAAGTCATTGCGTATACTGGTTATGCATCAGATTTGGCCGAAATCATTACTTTAATTTACAAATCGGAAAGTTTTACTTTCTTTTGTGGAAATCTTCGAAGAGACACATTGCCAAATGCCCTGAAAGATGCTGCTGTAGTTTTTAATGAAATTGAAGTTTATGAAACAGCATTGACACCACATAAAATAAAGAGCCTTGTTGACGGAATTTTGTTTTTCAGCCCTTCAGCTGTACAAAGCTATTTAAAAGAGAATACCATCAAAAAAGAAATTTGCTTTTGCATTGGCGAAACCACTGCATCGGCATTAGAAAATAAAGCACAAAATATCATCATAGCAGACCAACCCACAGTTGAAGATGTTATAGAATCAGTAATCGAAGAATATAAATAAAATCAATAGCTTAAAGTCTAAAACTTAAGCCTAAAGCAATAAAAAACAATGATTAAGAACGACCTATTTTTAAAAGCGCTAAAAGGAGAAACAGTACAGCGCCCACCAGTTTGGATGATGCGTCAAGCGGGAAGATATTTGCCAGAATTTAGAGCTTTACGTGATAAATATGATTTTTTTACTCGTTGTGAAACACCAGAATTGGCTGCAGAAATTACAGTACAGCCCATTCGTATTATCGGGCCTGATGCCGCGATTTTATTTTCGGATATTTTGGTAGTGCCAAGAGCGATGGGAATTCACGTAGAATTGAAAGACAATTTGGGACCGATTATTCCAAATCCAATTCGTACGATGGAACAGGTAAACCAAGTTTATGTTCCGGATGTAAATGAAACTCTAGGTTATGTTTTTGATGCAGTGAAACTGACCAAAGAAATGCTGAATGATGAGGTGCCTTTGATAGGTTTTGCAGGTTCTCCATGGACAATTTTCTGTTATGCTGTTGAAGGTAAAGGTTCAAAAAGTTTTGATACTGCCAAAGGTTTTTGTTTTTCAAACCCAGTAGCGGCGCATACTTTATTACAAAAAATCACCGACACCACTATTTTATACTTAAAGGAAAAAGTAAAAGCAGGAGTAAATGCCGTTCAGATTTTTGATTCTTGGGGCGGAATGCTTTCTCCTGTTGATTATCAGGAATTCTCATGGAAATACATCAACCAAATTGTTGAAGCATTGGCTGAGGTTACTCCAGTTATTGTTTTCGGAAAAGGATGTTGGTTTGCCCTTAATGAAATGGGAAAAAGCAAGGCTTCGGCACTTGGTGTAGATTGGACGTGTTCAGCTAGAAATGCCCGTTATTTGTCAGGTGGAAATGTAACTTTACAGGGAAATTTTGACCCTTCAAGATTGCTTTCACCAATTCCAACCATCAAAAAAATGGTACACGAAATGATCGACGAATTTGGAAAAGATAAATATATAGTGAATTTAGGTCACGGAATTTTACCGAATATCCCTGTAGACCACGCCAAAGCTTTTGTGGATGCTGTTAAGGAATACGAAAATAAATAGTTTACGGTTGTTAGTTGATAGTTGTTGGAGAAACCATTAATGACTGTCAACTAACAGCTAGCAACGAACAACTAATAAAAATGCTAAACAAAGGCTTAAGAGACCAGGAAAGTATTCGCATTGACAACGTGCTCAAGAAGCTGATGTCATTGGTTTATGTGCCTAAGTTTTGGAATCTAGAAGATCTTTTGCTTTTGGAAAATGAATTAAAAGACTTGGCGATGGATGTCGAAAGTCTGCAAAAATTTGAAGAAGAGGAATTGATTGTTCATTTACAACAACTTCATTTGGATTGGAGTCAGTTGGAATTATTTGCTGATTTTTTGGTCGCTTTTTCAAAGGGAAAGCAATTTGATTTTAAAGGAAAAGCCATTGCCATTTATAATTACATTCAAAAAGAAAGCAAAGTTTTTTCGTTTGGGATTTTAAATAAGTTAGCTGCTTTGAAAGCAAATTAATAATGAAAGATAAATTTTAGCAATACATACAAAACCTTCTAAACTGAATCTGTAAAAAAATCTATTGAATTGAAAACTAAATTTGCTTTTCTATATTTGTAATGATAATTACACTTAAATAATGATTTAAATGACTGAAAAAGAATTACAAAATCTCTTAAAAACTGATTACCCACGTGAAAATGAAAAATGTGAGTGGAAAGAATTTAAGTCCTTAAAAAGTGCAGTTTCAGGAAGAGCAGGTGATGATATTATTTCGTATATTTCTGCAATAGCCAATATGCAAGGAGGAAATTTGGTAATTGGAATTCAAGATCAAACGCATTTTGTTGTAGGAATCCAGGAATTTGCCGATTATTCTATTGAGAATATTAAGTATAGGGTAATTGGAAACTGTCCAAATTTAAATCCAGATCTTTTTCGAGTTCAAGAATTCATTACATCAGACACTAATAAAACAGTTTGGGTTTTTCACATTCCTAAGCATCAATTTCGATTGCCAGTTTATGCTCATAAAAAAACTTGGCAAAGAATTGATGATAATTTAGTTGAAATGACTAAGGCAAGGTTAGATGCCATATTAACTCAGATTCAGGTTAATGAAGATTGGACTAAAGTAATTATTAGTGAAGCAACTATTAATGATTTAGATAAAAATGCAATTGAAAAGGCTAGATTAGAATACAAAAAAAGGAATCCTAAATATACAGATGATGTTGATAATTGGAATGATGTCGATTTTTTAAATAAAGCAAAACTTACCATTAAAGGAAAAATAACTAGAACAGCTTTAATTCTTTTAGGAAAAGATGAATCGGAACATTTTCTAAACTCCACAGTAAAAATCAGGTGGAATCTAAAGACTATTGACAATCAGGACAAGGATTTTGAAATATTTTCAATTCCATTTATATTATCTGTTGATGAAGTTTATAAAAAAATTAGAAATCTTAAATACCGTTATTTACGAGATGGTACACTATTCCCTGATGAAGTTTTAAGATACGAACCATTTAATATAAGAGAGTCATTAAATAATGCTATTGCCCACCAAGATTACTCAAAAGGAGCGAGAATTAATGTTGTTGAATTTGAAGATGATCATTTGGTTTTTTCTAATTATGGTTCTTTTTTGCCAAAATCGGTCGAAGATGTAGTATTAAAAGATACTCCTGAAGAAATATATCGAAATCCATTTTTGGTTGAAGCAATGAAAAACTTGGATATGATTGAAACTCAGGGTGGTGGAATCCGAAAAATATTTAACTTTCAAAAAGAACGCTTCTTCCCTTTGCCTGATTTTAATTTTGAAGATACTAAAGTTAAGGTAACAATAACGGGTAAAATCCTAGATGAAAATTTTGCCAAAATTATTATTCAAAATTCAGATTTAGGTTTAGACGAAATCATTTTGTTGGACAAAGTTCAGAAACATAAAGAAATTTCAGAAGATGAATTTAAGTATCTAAAAAAGCTAAAATGTATTGAAGGTAGAAGACCAAATATATATTTATCTTATAATATTATCGAATCTACTAATGATGAAGATTTAAAAGCGGAATATCTTGCTAATCGTAGTTTTGATGACTCTCATTTCAAAGATATGATTCTCGAATATTTAAAAAAATTTGGAAAAACAAAAAGAAAAGCAATTGATATTTTAATTATTCCAAAATTGTCAGCAGTTCTTTCGGATGAGAAAAAGAAAAAAAAAGTTACAAATTTTCTCTCTGCTTTAGGAAAAGAAGGCAAAATACAATGTCTTCCAGGATATTATTGGGAAATAATTTAGACACTTTTAAATACTTTTTAGACACTTTTTAGACACTTTTAAATACTTTTTAGACATTTTAAACGCTTTTAAATACTTGAATTACTAAGAAATTTTTAATGAAAAATAAATTTTACCAATACATACAAAACCTCCAAAACACAATCGTTTCAGGATTAGAAGCTGTTGACGGTCAAGCCAAATTCAAAGAAGATCTTTGGGATCGCCCAGAAGGCGGTGGCGGACGAACACGCGTAATCGAAAACGGAGCAGTTTTCGAAAAAGGCGGTGTAAACATTTCTGCTGTTCACGGAAAACTTCCTGAAACCATGCAAAAAATGTTCGGCGTAGGCGAAGCCGATTTTTTTGCTTGTGGGTTGAGTTTGGTTTTACATCCAAAAAATCCAATGGTGCCAACGGTTCACGCGAATTGGCGTTATTTCGAAATGTATGATGATAACGGAAATGTAATTCAGCAATGGTTTGGCGGAGGACAGGATTTAACACCTTATTATCTGTTTGAAGAAGATGCAGCACACTTTCATCAAACCTGCAAAACCGCCTGCGACAAACACAATCCAGAGTTTTATCCAAAATATAAAAAGCAGTGTGATTCGTATTTTTGGAACGCACATCGCAATGAAGCCCGTGGAATCGGTGGTTTGTTTTTCGATTATTGCAAAGCAACGGACGAAATGTCAATGGAAAATTGGTTTAACTTTGTTTCCGAAGTTGGGAATAGTTTCCTCGAAGCCTACGTTCCAATAGTCGAAAAAAGAAAAAATTTAGAATATAACCAAGAACAAAGAACCTGGCAGGAAATCCGTCGTGGCCGTTATGTAGAATTCAATTTGGTGCACGATAAAGGCACTTTGTTTGGCTTAAAAACCAATGGAAGAATAGAAAGTATCTTGATGAGTCTACCTCCGCACGTACAATGGGTATATGATCATCATCCTGAAGCAGGAAGTGAAGAAGAAAAATTAATAAAAGTATTAGAAAACCCAAAAAATTGGATTGCAGATTGATGATTAACGATTTATGATTTACTACGTCTGTTCGCTATCGCTCGAGTCAGATTTTCTGAAGTCATTAATTTGTTTTTAAATCAAAAATCAGCAATCGTTAATCAAAAATCATATATCAAATGTTCCCATTACACAGAGGCAGAAGATTAAGAACAAGCGAATCCATTCGTTCATTAGTTCGTGAAACCACATTAAGCCCATCCGATTTTATGTTTCCTATGTTTATTGCCGAAGGCGAAAATGTTGAGGTTGCTATTCCTTCTATGCCGGGTATTTTCCGTCGTTCAATTGATTTGACGGTAAAAGAAGTCAAAGAATTATATGCATTAGGAATTCGTGCAGTCAATATTTACGTGAAAGTAAGCGAAGACTTAAAAGACAATACAGGAAAAGAAGCTTGGAATCCAAACGGATTAATGCAACAAGCCATTCGTGCCATCAAAGCGGCTTGTCCAGAGATGATTGTAATGCCGGATGTGGCTCTCGATCCTTATTCAATATACGGTCACGACGGAATTATTACCAATGGTGATGTAGAAAACGACGCTACTAATGATGCTTTGGTAAAAATGGCCGTTTCTCATGCTGAAGCGGGTGCCGATTTTGTTGCTCCTTCCGACATGATGGACGGTCGAGTATTGCGTCTGCGCCAAGGGCTTGATGCTGCAGGTTTCCACAATGTGGGAATTATGAGTTATTCGGCTAAGTATGCTTCCGCGTTTTACGGGCCTTTTCGTGATGCATTGGACAGCGCGCCTAGGGAAGCGGATGTTGTGGTTCCAAAAGACAAGAAAACGTACCAAATGGACTATGCCAACCGCATCGAAGCCATTAAAGAAGCCGTTTGGGATGTCGAAGAAGGTGCCGATATGGTAATGGTAAAGCCAGGAATCGCTTATTTGGATATCGTTCGCGAGGTCAAAAACGCCGTGAATGTTCCCGTAACCGTTTTCCATGTATCAGGAGAATATGCGATGATCAAAGCCGCTTCCGAAAGAGGCTGGCTGGACAACGACAAAATCATGATGGAACAGTTAATGTGCATCAAAAGAGCGGGAGCCAGTTTGATTTCGACTTATTTTGCCAAAGAAGCCGCTATTATACTGAACCAAAAATAAGACTTCTATGAAAAAACTAGTATTAATAGCTCTAGCTGTTCTCGCTTTTTCTTGCAAGAAAGAAAGTGAAGAACCTTTTGGAAAACCTGCAGAAAAGACCACTGGAGCTCAAACTCCAAAAGCATTAGGGGCGGCAATTTTCGAAGGTAAAGGAAACTGTGTTGCTTGTCATCAAATGGATCAAAAAGTGATTGGGCCAAGTATTCGGGAAATCGCCAAAATCTACAAAGACAAAAACGGAAATATAGTTAGTTTTCTTAAAGGCGAAGGTGAAGCCATTGTCGATCCAGCTCAATTTCCTGTAATGCAGGCTAATTTGGAAATCACTAAAACTTTCACAGAGGAAGAATTAAAAGCGGTAGAAGCCTATATAAACTCACATCTAAAATAACAATTTTCAGGAGCTAATCCAGCTGTCCACTATATCTCTTATAGCGAACCCCGCTATAAGAGGATGCCGTTCCCATCTGGGCTAGTGTATACCAGAATAACAAAAACCATCTCTGAAAATGAGATGGTTTTTGTGTTTTTTAATATTTGTGTGCTTTATGACTACTTAGTCACTTAATGTTTAAACCTACTTAATCCCTCCAAAAGCCCCAAAGCAGGCATTTTTATGCAAAATTTCAACGCTCGAAAAACCCACTTTTTTCATTAAATCCAATTGATAGGTCATCGAACGCGGCGTATCTTCTATCTCAATATAATCAAATACTTTTTGCTGATATTCTGCTCCTCCGTGCTGATTCAAATACTCGCAGTACCTGTCCCAAATCAATTGATTAACTCCTTCATGATCTTGAACTAACAAATCTGAAATCATCAAACAGCCGCTGGGTGTTAAACTGTCGTACAATTTTCGGAAAACAAATTCCCAGTCCGAGTCTTCTCTTAAATGATGCAAAATCGCTCCAGCCAAGATGATGTCAAAATGATTTTTTTGCAATTCTATATCACGGATATCACCTTGAATAGTTTCGACTTTTCCATTTGTAGCTCCCGAAACACGTTCGTGAGCTTTGTCTAGCATATTTTGACTTAAATCGATCAAAGTCGCATTCAAATTAGGTGTTTTAGACAGCATTTTCAACGTATAATTTCCAGCACCGCAGCCAATGTCCAATACAGTTGATGCTTTTGGTTTAATGGCTTTTGCGGCCGAAGTTAAAAGCTCTAATGAAATTTGTGCATCCATCGTAGCAACCTGTCCTGTTTCTAAATTTGCAAAACGTTCGACATCATTATCAAAACGTTCCTTGATTTCGTTTACTGTAGATTTTTTCATAGTTATAAATTTTGTTTTTTGCGTCCCACAAATCGTATTACTGAACCTTTTCCATTGTGGAATAGTCCTTCGTTAAGTTCAATTTCCATTTCTGCCAATTCTTCAAAATCATAATCTGGAAAATCGGATTTTATTTCGGCAACAGAAAATAAAGATTCAATATCTTTTGGCCCTCCAACTTTCTCATCTTTTTGAATATATTCAAGGTGTTTTTTGCTGAAAGCTTCAAAAATAATAACGCCGCCTTTTCGTAAATATTTATCTAAAATGGTGTGATAATGCGATTTAACAGCAGCGGGAAAATGAGCATAAATAAGTCCGATTGCATCAAATTGATCCGTTTCGTAATTTATTGTCTCTAATTCGCCAAGCTCGTAATCAATTTTTGCATTATGAGATGCTGCAAGCTGTAACGCTTTCTTTTTTCCTTCCAAACTTATATCAAACGCAAATACGTTCCAACCGGTTTTGGCAGCATAAACAGCATTCCGCCCTTCACCTTCAGCAGGAAAAAGAATGGTTCCGGCTTTTAGTTTATCTAATTCTTTTTTGAGGTATTTGTTAGGTTCTTCTCCATAAGCAAACTCTTTACTGCTGTATCTTTCGTTCCATCTGTCTTTCCAAATTTTTTCCATGATGTTTTCATTTTGTTTTACAAACTTATAATTTTTATATATGACTTAAAAATACTTATTTTGTCAATGATTAATACTTAAAAGGTATATATGGAATTACGTCATATTAAATATTTCCTTAAACTAGCCGAAGAGTTAAGTTTTGTTCGCGCCGCCGAAAAATTATTCATTTCACAACCGCCATTAAGCCGGCAAATCAAAGAATTGGAAACTGAAATCGGTGTACAGCTTTTTGAACGCAATAATAAACGGGTAATTCTTACCGATGCTGGAAAATTCTACGAGAAAGAAATGCGGGAAGTGTTGAAAAACATAGAACTCATCAATATCAAAACCAAAAAAATAAGCGAAAATCAAAGCGGAGAATTCCGAATTGCCTATGTAAGTTCTACTTTCTCAGGAGATATTTCAGCTTTGGTGCAGTATTTATCGGAACAGTTTCCATACGTGAATTTTAGATTGTACGAAGTGCCAACTGTCAAACAAATCAAAGCATTAGAGGAATTCAAAATCGATTTAGGAATTGTCCGCGCGCCTTTGCATTCGCCTAAAATAGAAACACAGCTTTGGTTCAAAGACAATTTCTCCTTAGTGTTCAATAAAAATTTGTACCCAATTCAATCTGAACAGGAAATTGAAAAGTTAAGTGAAACTACTTTTGTATTTTTCAACAAAGAGTATTCGCCTCAGTATTATGATAATTTATTGGAAATCTGTTCTCATTTTGGCTTTGCTCCAAAAGTGGTGCATGAATCCAATAATATTTCTTCGATTATTCAATTAGTCAAAAACGGATTAGGCGTATCGATTGTTCCTACGGCTATTTTAAAAAGTCATAATTATCCTGAAATTGGTTATATTGAAATACAATCTGTGAATCTTTTTACGGATATTTTATTGGCAACGCCCAAAGGACATCTATCAGAAGTAGCTAAGACAGCCATTGAATTTTTGAAAAAGAAATAAGCGTTTTGTAAAGTATAATTTCAGTGACTAATTTTTAAATTAACTTTGCAGTTCAATTTTACAAGTATGGAAACAGCCTATATCAAAACACCTTTAGGAATTGCGAAAATTATAGGCGATGAAAATGGCGTATCGGAAATTTCAGTATACGATGAAGGAACTGTTTCTGCAGAAATTCCAAACGTTTTGCAGGAAGCTGTTTCGCAGCTCAATGCTTATTTCGAGGGGGATAGAACCAATTTTGATTTCAAACTCAACCCAAAAGGAACCGAATTTCAGCAAAAAGTGTGGAAAGCATTATTGGAGATTCCGTATGGAAAAACCAGAACTTATCTCGAACAATCCAAATTTTTGGGAGATGTCAAAGCCATCCGCGCTGTGGCTTCCGCCAATGGGAAAAATCCGCTTTGGATTGTGGTTCCTTGCCACAGAGTCATCGGAACTGATGGCTCGCTTACAGGTTATGCAGGCGGATTGTGGCGAAAAAAATGGCTGTTGGAACATGAAAATCCAACTACACAGCAAAGTTTGTTCTAAAATATTTATTGAATAAATTTCTTATATTCGTTTTAGATAACTTGTGAAATATGATCGAAAAAATAAATCTTAATAATATCCTTTTCCTCGACATAGAAACCGTTCCGGAAACAGCTGATTTCAATTCTTTGGATGACGAAATGAAAACGCTTTGGGAACTCAAAACCCAATACCAGCGGAAAGATGAGTTCTCTGGTGAGGAATTTTATGACCGCGCAGGAATTTGGGCTGAGTTTGGAAAAATTGTCTGTATTTCGGTGGGCTATTTTGTCATTAAAGGTGATATTCGAAATTTTAGAGTGACATCTTTTTTTGGTGAAGAGCCAAAACTTTTGAAAGACTTCAATAATCTGCTGAATAATCATTTCAACGGACCTCAGCATGTTTTGTGCGGGCATAACGCCAAAGAATTTGATATTCCGTTTTTGGCGCGCCGAATGATTATCAACCAAATCCCAATTCCCGACAAGCTGAACTTATTTGGCAAAAAACCTTGGGAAATTCCTCATTTAGATACTTTAGAATTGTGGAAATTTGGCGACTATAAACATTTCACTTCATTGAAATTAATGTGCAAAGTACTTGGAATTCCTTCTCCCAAAGGTGATATCGACGGCAGTCAGGTTGGTCATGTTTTTTATGTAGAAAAAGACATTGACCGAATAGTCACTTATTGTGAAAAAGATACAATTGCAGTAGCCCAGATCTTTTTGAGACTAAGACGAGAAGATTTATTGATTGAAGAGGAGATTATTCATGTATAATTCATGCTTCAAATGACACATCAGGAAATTGCGAATTATCGGCTTGTTTCACAAAATCTTTTAAAAACAAATCCAAAGACACCTCAAGAAATAGTGCGACATTTAGGCGCTATGCAGGCGCAGGATTATGCAATGGCAAAATGGGCGATCGGTTCCCGTTGTGATGCTTCTGAAAAGGTGATTGAAGATGTTATCAATTCAGGAAAAATCATCCGAACACATATTTTACGCCCGACTTGGCATTTTGTAGCCGCTGATGATATTTATTGGATGTTAGCTCTTTCTGCTCCGCAAGTAAAAAGATTTACAGCTTCAGCAGCAAAGAAATATGATTTTGATTCCAAAAAACTGGATCAGATTAACGCTAAAATTGAAAAATTGCTGGCAGGAAACAATCATCTGACTCGTGACGAAATTATGCGGGGGCTGGATATCAAAAAAAGCTCAAGCGAAGATTTTCTGAGTGCTGTTATCATGATGAATGCTGAGCTTGATGGTTTGGTTTGTAATGGCAAAATGAAAGGCAAACAAACGACTTATGCTTTGCTTGAAGAACGTGTTCCAAAATCCACAACGGTTTTTACTAAAGAAGAAGCATTAGCAAAATTAGCCAAACGATATTTCGAAAGCCATGGTCCGGCAACTTTGCTTGACTTTTCATGGTGGTCCGGTTTTTCACCAACGGCTGTTAAATTAGCTCTTAATTTAATAGAATCTGAGCTGAACTCTGTTGAAATTGATAATCAGAAGTACTGGTTTGGGACTGATTTTTCTGAGTCGGATAACTTTTGCGAAAGCGTACATTTTCTGCCCGCTTTTGATGAGATCTTAATTTCGTATAAAAATCGTGAAGCCTCTATTTTACTGGAGGATCAACCTAAAGCATTTACTAGAAACGGCATTTTTAAACCCATTATTCTAGAAAACGGGAAAGTCATCGGGCTTTGGAAACGAACTATCAAGAAAGATCACGCAAAAATAGAGACTCAATTTTTTTCTGCTTTAGATAAAACTAAAAAAAACACTCTTTTTCAAGCGATCAAACCGTTTGAAAATTATCTGGAAACAAAAATTAGTATTGAATAATCACTTAGTTCTTTTAAAAACTAATTATTAAACTCTTCGTGGTCTTTGGATTGTAAATTACTGATATTGATTAAATTACTATTATTTTTGTATAATAAATATTTTTGACTGAATAGTCAGTCTATTAAATAAAATCACAATTGCACTAGCTCAAACATTTATTCTTAAACAATAAAAGTTTTCAATAGAGGCAAATTAGGGATTATTCACTATTGAAGTTTTTTCAATATTGCGATTGATATTGCAATTGCAATTGATTTATTACATTTACAAAAAATATAAATTATGGTATTGAGCAGATTCTGGTTAGTTATTTTTATTTCATCGATTATTTTTATTGTTGTCAGTTTGTTTTCTGCCAATACCTATACGATTGATTATGTCTTGAATGGAAAAAAAGACGATCCGGTTCTTATATCTGAAAAATATATTGAACAAGTTCCTGCTTTTATCAAAGACAGTATCAAGAAAGCTACGGATCAAACCATGATTATCAATCGTGATACGCTAAATACCGACACGACTTATGTTTATAAAAATAAAACCGTAAAAATCTTCAGCGGTGTTCAAAAATCTGATGGTTTATTGCCAACGTGTAAAAGCACGCTGCTTGATTTGATTTTGCCTCTTATGGCTTATTTGGCATTTTTCTGCGGATTGATGGAGCTTTTAATCATTTCTGGGGCATCTGGAAAATTGGCTAAATTGTTGAGCCCTGTATTTGTAAAGGTGTTCCCAAGTATCCCAAAGGATCATCCGTCGATTTCGTACATGACTTTAAACTTTGCCGCTAACTTTCTGGGATTAGATTCTGCGGCAACGCCATTTGGGTTAAAAGCCATGGAAAGCTTACAGGAAATAAACCCCGAAAAAGACAAAGCGAGTGATGCTCAGATTATGTTTATGTGTCTGCATGCTTCGGGACTAACATTAATTGCAACTTCTATTATTGGCTATCGTGCTGCCGCAAATGCAACAAACCCAGCCGATGTAATGCTGCCTTGCATTATTACTTCTTTCATTGGTACGATTGCCGCTTTTCTTATTGTTGGAATCAGACAAAAAATTAATTTCAAGAGCGCATCTTTGGTTGTTGCCTTAATGGGGTTAATAGCAGCCATAGTTGGGTTATTGATGTATGTAAACCATTTGGATTTAATCGGGAAAAACTATTTTACCTCTAACCTTTCGGCTTTAATATTAGTGGGCATTATTGCATTTACGTTGATATTTTCATTTATTAAAGAAAAGAAATTTGCCGAGGCCAAAACAACAGTTTTTGAAGCTTTTGTATCAGGAGCAAATAATGGAGTTAAAACTGGAGTTACAATTTTTCCTTATGTTTTAGGGATGTTAGTGGCAATTTCTTTATTCAGAAACAGCGGTTTATTTGAAATTATCAGTAACTGGATAGCTTTTGCTTTTTCAAATATGGGAGTAAGCAAAGAAATTACCGATGCCTTGCCAGTAGCACTGCTTAGACCATTTAGTTCGGCGGGATCAAGAGGATTTTTGATTGATTCAATGAATACTTTTGGAGCCGATTCGATGACAGGTAGGTTAAGCAGTATTTTTCAATGTAGTGCCGAGAGTACTTTTTATGTGATTGCGGTTTATTTTGGTTCGGTAAATATCAAAAATACCCGATACGCTTTAGGAACGATGCTTTTGGTTGATGTGATCTGTGTAATTACGGCAATTTTTGTGGCGAGCTGGTTTTTTTAATCTTTTTATGGGCTGATAATTTCGTCGTGTAAATTTTTAGGAAGACTAAAAATCAATCGGAGAAACGGCTCAAGAAGAAAATGAAAATATTGGAATTATTATAACTATAATTTTTAGGAGTTTTAATTTATTTTTCATTCTTTTGAAATCAACTCATTAAATAAATTAAAAAATGTCAAAATACACAAAATACATCGCTATAGGTTTACTTATCCTATTCTTAGTTACTAGCTTGTTAAGCTAAATTTTTGATCAGAGTGATAAAATAAGAAACTTTTTTCATTACAAAATAGAGGCTATTAAAACTTAATAAGCTGTAGGTTATATCAAAACCCTGCAGCTTATTTAATTTCTAATAGCTATAATTTTTTATTTTTTTGGCAGAAAGATTTGATGTTTTAGGTTATAATTTTATACCCTAAAGATACCTGTATAGGCTAAGTTTGGGTGAGGGATGAAAGCGAGCTGCCGAACTAGCGCAGACTGCCCGACAGTTGCTAGAGAAAACGGGCATGACGACAAAGCGGCTAGCTGTTTTTTCTAGAAGGTGGCTCCTCCAAATTAGAATTGACGGCACTAACGACTAAATCATCAACAGAAACGCTTCGGCTGATGTGACCTAAAAGAGCTTCCAGATTTTCGGAGCGTAATGTGTCACGAACTTCGGATCGGGCTTCGGCAATTTTTAGAGAAATATTTCTGGATTTTAAATCAATAAAAAGCTGTTTTAAAAAGCGGGCACCCGCTATATCAATACAGGGAGAGGAATTGAGGTCTAATATTACTGCCTTGATCAAATCGGATTCACCATTAATTTTCCCCCATATCTGCTCTTTGATGTATTCGGTATTAAAATAAAATATGGAAGATTCTATTCTAACAATCAGTATTCCTTTAATGCTTTCGTTGTCGGAATGACGTTTTATGTCTGTATAGCGTTTGGTTCCTGGTATTCTGCCCAAAAATGCGACATTTGGAGTTGAGGATGCTTTTATTAACAATAACAAAGTGATTATGGCAGCCAATAAAACGCCTGTTAGGATTCCCCAAATGAGTACTCCTACTAATGCAATCATTGCAATGTAAAATTCCTGCTTGTCTATTTTATAGAGATGCTTAATTTCATCAAGGTCAAAAAGCCCTCGAATAGCGACTAATACAATGGATGCCAAAATTACTGTAGGTAAGTTTTGAAGAAACCCCGTTAAAAACAGCAAACAAAAGGCAATTGCCACCGATGCAAAAACTAAGGATATTGTCGTTTTTGCTCCTGCAGTATCATTTACAGCAGATTGTGATAATCCGCCAGCTACGGGATAGCCTTGGCCAAAAGCTACAGCTGCATTGGCCGCTCCGAGAGCCAATAATTCCTGGTGAGGGTCAATGGTGTAGCCGTTTTTTTGCGCCAAAGTTCTGGCCGCGGAAACACTTTCGATATATGACAATAAAAAACAAGCCAAAGCAAGGGGCAATACGCCGTCTACATCTTTGATGCGCAATGCTGGTAAGTGAAATTGTGGCAGTCCTGTTGGGATCACGCCAACGGTTGAGAATCCATGATTAGCTAGGGGTGTTGTTGAAACGAGTATAATAGATACGGTCACTATGAGTATTGCGATTGGTTTTCCGGGCAGCATTTTTTCGCCGGCAATTAGAATGATAATTGCGATTATACCAAAAAGAAAAACAGAGGGATTAGTATCTGGAAGCTGTTGAAAAATAATAATGATGCGTTCTATAAAGTTTTTACCCCCACCTTTTATGCCAAAAATTTTAGGCAACTGTGTTAAGCTAATGGTTATTGCAGCACCCGCTTTGAAGCCAACCAAAACGGTTTCGCTGATAAAATTGATAATACCGCTTAACCGCAGCAAATAAGCAAGCAGGGCTAAGATTGAAAATATTAAAGCGGTTAGTGAGGCAATGTTGGCCCAGCGCTGTACATCACCATTAGCCATAGTGGCAATTGTCGTGCCAATTAACAGTGAAATTGCTGATGTGGGGCCAATGGCTAATTGCCTGCTAGTACCTAAGATTGTATAAAAAAGACCGCCAATCAAGTAGCCATAAATTCCATATTGGGGAGGTAAACCTGCAAGAGTTGCATAAGCCATCGATACCGGAATCCCGTAAGCAGCCAGTGTTATTCCAGATATAAAGTCTTTTTTTAAGTCTTTTCTTTTGTATTCTTTGATCCAAGACGTAATTGGGAATAGTCTAGAAAGCATAATTTAAATTGGATAAAAAGGTTGTGTCTGATTATAAGTGATTAGCTTTTGTTTGTAATTTATGATGATGGACAGCTGTAAATAAACTGCTTTTTTGGAATAATATCACATGGACTAATCACAAAGAGCTAAAAAAAAATTAGTCTTCCTCATTTAGCAATGATTGTTTAACAGCTTGCAGTTCGGCTATTTTCGCCTCACTTACTTTTGGGTATTCTAAATCAAGTTCTTCTAATGCTGTTATTATTGCCGAGGAAATAGCGATGCGCGCATAAGATTTATTATCAGCGGGAATAACGTACCATGGGGATTTTTTGGTTGAGTTTTTTTTTATTAATTCTTCATAGGCGCGCATATAATCATCCCAATAACCACGCTCTTTAGCATCAGAAGCACTAAATTTCCAGTTTTTATCTGGATCGTCTACACGTTCAATAAAACGTTCTTTCTGCTCTTTCTTGGAAACATTAAGGAAAAATTTGATTACGATAGTCCCATTTCTATTCAGGTATTTTTCAAAGTTGCGAATATCCTCAAACCGATTTTCCCAAATGTTTTTGGTAAATAATTTTTTCGGAAGTTTTTGGCTTTTTAAAATTTGCTTATGTACACGAACGACTAAGACTTCTTCGTAATAGGAGCGGTTAAAAATACCGATGCGTCCTCGTTCTGGAAGATGCTTTTGGCAGCGCCATAAAAAATCATGGTCTAAATCCTCAGAACTAGGGGCTTTAAAAGAAAAAACCTGACATCCCTGCGGATTCACGCCCGACATAACATGCTTGATTGCTCCGTCTTTTCCCGCAGCATCCATCGCCTGAAAAATGAGCAGAACCGACCATTTGTCTTGTGCATACAGTATATCCTGCATGGTTGCCAATGCCTCAACACCTATTTCTAAAGTTTGTTTTACTAACGGTTTCTCTTCATCACCTAAATTAAAACTGGCTTTGGTTTCATAATCTTTTAGTTTAAAATCATTTCCATCACCAACACAATATTGTTTCGAAAATTTCTTAGCTCTTTGAACCAGCTCTTTTTTGCTTAAAGAGCTTAAATCTATTAGTTTTTCTTCAAAGTCATTCAGTTCTTTTTTATTTGATTTTGACATGATACCGAAATTTAATGTTAATGAAAGGCTATTGCTATTTGAAAAACAAATAATGTTTGTATTGAATAATTTAATGCATTAATAATGAACTAATTTAGTAAAAAATCAATTGTTCGGATTATTTTTAATAAAAAATGCTTGGTAATCTCTGTTTGATAATTTTAAGGATAACAGAATGCATTTATAGTCATATTAATCTATATTCAACGGCATAAAAAAACCACGCAATCTGCGTGGTTTTTTGTTTTCATTCTATTGCTATTTAGCAAAATTCGTTGAAAGCATCTTTTAAGTTTTCTGCAATTGTTTCAGCAGGACGTCCCTCAATATGGTGACGCTCTAACATGTGAACTAATTCTCCGTTTTTGAACAAAGCCATACTTGGCGATGATGGAGGGAAAGGAAACATGTGCTGTCTTGCTGCATCAACGGCTTCTTTGTCTACACCAGCAAAAACTGTAATCAATTGACTTGGTTTTTTAGCTCCTTCTAAGCTCATTTTAGCTCCTGGGCGTGCGTTTCTTGCGGCACAGCCACAAACAGAGTTCACAACTACAAAAGTGGTGCCTTCGGCTTTGATAGCATTATCTACAGCTTCAGCACTATGTAAATCTTGAAAACCGACAGCAGTTAATTCAGCCTGCATTGGTTTTACCATTTCTTCTGGATACATATTTTTTTATTTTAGGTTTAACTTTTTGTACTGCAAAGTTACAAAGTTTCAAATCAAGATGTAAGTTTGAATTATAAAGTTTTGTTATAGTTTGATAATGAGGTTTTGATTGGGTAAATATTTTCTAAAAAGTAACTCATTACTTTATCGTTTCTAAAATAGCAATTAATTCTTTGCCACTTAAAAAAGAATGCTTTTGGAATACAAGCGAACAATCAGATTCCAAAATAGTAACTGTTGGATAAATCACCTGTGAATTAATGGTTGCCAATACCGTGGCGAGTTCATGAATTCCAGTGTTTTGCCCATTTGGCTTGAATTGAAATGTATAATTATTGAAATGAATGTCGTCTTTATTTTCGGCATCGAGTGCAATAAAATAATAATTATCGTTTAAAAGCGTGATGATTTCAGGGTTTTTGAAAGTGGAATTTTCCATCATTCTGCAGTAAGCGCACCAGGAAGTGTGAATAAAAACTACAAATGGTTTTGGATTTTCTTTGGATAATTTTTCGGCTTCTTCAAAAGTATAGGTTTTCAATTGGGCAAAACCGGATGGAATCGCCCAAAAGAAAATCAATAGGATGTAAAGCCATTTTTTCATTTAAAATAAATTATATCGCAGCCCAAAGAATCCTCTAATTCCTTGATTTGGTCCGTAAACGTAAGTCGTGTCAAATGTTAAACCATAAGGATTGTTTGGTGTTACTAAGACTTTTCCGTTAGTATCATATTGTACATTCTTATCAAATGGATCTTCTGTTCTAGAAATGAGAAATGGATTTTTTTGTTTAGGAGTAAAGTTAAGCAGGTTTTTGATGCCTGCATACAATTCGAAATTTTTCCAGCCCGAATAGGTAAACTGAATGTTTTGTAAACTGTACCAAGGTGAATTTGGGCTTCTTGGATCGGTATCGCTTAATAATGGCAATTTCATTGGGCTGTATACATTTCCTGTGTAGTCAATCGCTATATTAATTGGGGTTATTTTATAAGAGACAGCCCAAGTTGCAGTGAAATTCTCAGTTAAATACGGCCTTGTTTTGATACCGTTTTCTACATTGGAGACATCCATATAAGTCGCACCTAGTATGAATTTTAATCCATTGGTGAAATTGATGTCCGTATTACAGCTAATGCCCTGACTCAAAGCATAACCGTTAATGTTGTTGTAAATAATTTTGTTGGGATCGGTTGCATAATCGGATACAATCTTGTTGCTAAATCGGGTGTAAAATGCAGTAGTTTCAATCCCTAAAAAGGTACCGTTAGGGAAGTATATTTTCTTGATATAATTCAAATTGGCATTCACTGATTTCTCAGGGTCAAGGTTTTCGGCAATAACTACTTCGCGTGATCCTGTTAAAGCGGCATGATCTTCGGTAAATAAATTCACTACTCTAAAGCCCGTTCCCGCATTCAAACGTAAAATATTGTTTTCATTGATTTTCAATTTATAGGCAAATCTTGGAGTAAAAATATTTCCGTGAATGGAATTATAATCGTATCGGATCCCTAAAAGAACTTTGTGTTTTTCGCTAAAAGTAATTTCATCCTGAGCAAAAATACCGGGAAGCCATGTTTTTTCTGGATTGTTTTCGTTTAAAGCCGCCGTTGCTGTTGTGTTGTCGTCATAATAAGTATACCGGGAAGCGATTCCAGTCAGTAAATCATTTTTTCCTAGTTTCTTGTCCCAAGTTAGTTGAAGAAATCCAATTTTTTGATTGGCTATATATGAGGTTGTCCCATAACGGCTGTCCTGAAAATGCATTGTTCCCGAAAAAGACAGCATTAGTTTTTCGGCTGTGGGTAATTGATAACTTCCTAAAAGTTCGCCACGTTTGGTATAAATGCTTTCGCCGTAAATTTCATTTCCCCCACGGTATTTTTTCTCCCAACGAACATCTCCACCCCAGCGATCTTCGTACATTCCTCTAACGGCTATGGTGAATAATCGGTTTTGTTGTCGGTTGATATTCCATTTATTAAAAACCGAAATTCTGTTTTGTGCTGTTACATCAGTAAACCCATCATGATCATTGTCAATGGTTTGGCCGTAATTGTAATAATTTATCCCTAATAAAGAAGTTGCTTTTTTATTGATATTAAATTTCACTCCCAAATCAGCATTGGTCTCCAGCCAAGAAGTGGTGATGACATCGGCAGAAAAGATGGGAGCATTACTTGGGTTTTTGGTGATAATGTTGATTAATCCGCCAACAGCTTCACTTCCGTACAAAGAAGAGGCGGGACCTTTCACGATTTCGATTCGCTCCACCAATGAGTTTGGAATTCCTGATAATCCGTAAACAGTCGATAAACTGCTTACAATTGGCATACCATCAATCATTACCGAAGTATATGGGCCTTCCAATCCATTGATGTGTATGTCACCAGTGTTGCAAACGCCGCAATTGAGCTGTGGTCTTACTCCGTTTACATTTTGCAGGGCTTCATAAATGCTTGGTGTTGGGTTTTTCTTGAAGAAAACAGGGCTGTACACCTCAACAGGAACGGCACTTTCGAGCCGTTTTACTGCTTTTAAAGTTCCTGAAACTACAACTTCGTTGAGTTCATTTTCATTTTCCTGCAGTTTAAAATCAAGGCTAAGAGTTTCATTTTCTTTCAGGGAAATGTTTTTAGTTATAGTTTTTAATCCGAGTGATGCAATTTGTATTTTATAATTGCCGGCAGGAATATTTTCTAATTTATAATTGTCTAAACTGTCAGTTTGGGTTTTGAAGTTGGTTCTTATCAATTCAATAGATACAAGCTGTTTTGTTTTGTTTTCGGAAGTAATTTTCCCAGAGACAGAACTGCTGTTTTGTGAAAAAGAGGTGGAGTATATAAGTATGAGTACTGGTAAAAATAAATATTTCATTTTGCTTAATTAATTTTTTAGGCAAAGCTAAAAATAATATTTGATTAATATAAAGTTATTTTTATATATTTGTTTTAAAAATTTCAAATATGGGTAAATCACTCGAAGAAGTACACCAATCGGTAGCTACACAAAATAAATCCTCCATTTTTAGAAAAATATTAGCTTTTTTTGGTCCCGCTTATTTGGTTAGTGTGGGTTATATGGATCCAGGGAACTGGGCAACCGATATAGCAGGAGGAAGTCAGTTTGGATATGCCCTATTGTGGGTATTGCTGATGAGTAATTTGATGGCATTGCTATTACAAAGCTTAAGTGCCCGATTAGGAATCGTTACCCAGCGTGATTTGGCGCAGGCATCACGAGAAACGTATTCGAAATTCATTAATTATATTCTTTATTTTCTTGCCGAAATTGCCATTGCAGCCTGTGATCTTGCCGAAGTTTTAGGAATGGCCATTGGGATCAATTTATTATTTGGAATCCCATTGATAGAAGCGGTTATGATTACTGTTTTAGATACATTTTTATTGCTTTTTCTAATTAATAAAGGAATTCGTAAAATGGAAGCGTTTATCATAGTGCTTGTTATGATTATTGGTTTTTCCTTTATATTCGAAATGATATTTGCGCAGCCCGAGATGGGGAAAGTGCTTTATGGTTTGATTCCTTCTATGCCTAATGAATCGGCACTTTATATTGCTATTGGGATTATTGGTGCGACGGTAATGCCACACAACTTGTATCTGCATTCCTCCTTGGTGCAAACTAGAAAATTTGACCGTAGTCCAGCAGGAATCAAACAAGCCATTAAATATAATTTTATAGATTCAACGATTGCCTTAAACTTGGCTTTCTTTGTAAATGCGGCTATTTTAATTTTGGCGGCAGCTACATTTTATAAAAATGGAATGTTTGAAGTGGCTGAAATTCAAGATGCTTACCGTTTTCTGCAACCGATATTAGGAACTAAGTGGGCGCCTATTTTATTTGCGGTAGCCTTAATAGCAGCGGGGCAAAGCTCGACGGTTACAGGAACATTGGCAGGGCAAATTGTTATGGAAGGCTATCTGAATTTACGTATTCAGCCATGGGTACGCCGAATTATTACTCGTTTAATCGCTATTGTACCTGCCATGATTGTTATTTTTATTTTTGGCGAAAGCGTTACCGGAAAAATGTTGATTCTTAGTCAGGTAATTTTAAGCTTGCAATTAGGGTTTGCTATCATTCCGCTTATTCATTTTGTGAGTGATAAAAGAAAAATGAAAGGATTTCATATTAGTAGAACTACACAAATTGCGTCATGGATAGTCGCTTTGGTAATTGTCTCGCTCAACGCTAAATTGGTTTTTTCTGAAATTCAAGAATGGTTAGAAACTTCAGAAAATCCATTAGTTCTTTGGTTAACAGTAGTGCCCTTGGCAATTAGTTTCTTGGTTTTACTGCTTTATATCGTAATTAAGCCTTTTGTGACAAAATCAAAACCGGATATTCAAAACCATTCTCCGCATCTTTTGACTTTAAAATTTTCTTCAATAGGAACCTATTCTAACAAAGATATTGCAGTTTCGGTTGATTTTTCTACTGCAGATGAAGCTGCTTTAAATCATGCTTTTGAATTGGGAGGGATGGATGCCAAATATACTTTAATACATGTGGTTGAAACCGTTGGAGCCATGATGTATGGTAATGAAGCCGATGATCATGAAACCTCTATAGATGAAACGCTATTGCTGGAATATAAAGAAATGCTTTCGCAAAAGGGCTTTACAATTGAAACAGAATTAGGGTTTGGAAATCCTACTAAGGTTATTCCAACGATAATAAATAATGGTAATTTTGATATTTTGGTCATGGGAACGCATGGGCATACAGGCTTGAAAGATTTAATTTTTGGAACTACAGTCGACAAACTGCGTCATAAAATTTCAATACCTTTGTTCATTGTAAAGAATTAAAATAGGGAGCTATTTCCCGCTATTGGTTATAATCTTTTCTTTTTTAAAGGCAAAAAGAAAAGGATTTTCACTTCGATCGGGGCTCATATCTGCATTCCAAAATCATTAATCAACTATCTGCAATCAAATGACTTTCTCCGAAGAAAATTATCTAAAATCTATATATCACCTTACGACTAGTCTTGATAGTGAAGTGAGTACTAATGCTATTGCCGAAATTATGGAGACCAAAGCATCATCAGTAACCGATATGCTCAAAAAATTGGCAGATAAAGATTTAGTTAATTACAAAAAATACCAAGGTGTTTCTTTGACTGATGCAGGAAAATTAAGTGCCAAAATGATTGTGAGAAAGCACCGTTTATGGGAGGTTTTCTTGGTTGAAAAATTGGATTTCTCTTGGGATGAGGTTCATGATATTGCTGAGCAGCTGGAACACATCAAATCGGAAAAACTCATTAACAAACTGGATGATTTTCTTGGAAACCCTACCGAAGATCCGCATGGAGATCCAATACCCGATGCACAAGGAAGAATTATTGCTATAGAAAAGCAGCTGTTGTCAGAGCTGCAGGCAAATCAGTCTGGAATATGCGTAGGGGTAAAAGATAACTCTTCGGAATTCTTAAAATATCTAGACAAGCAGCAAATTGGGCTGGGAACTAAAATTGAAATTTTGGCTAAGGAAACTTTCGATTTATCCTTAAAAATAAAAGTAAACGGCACAGAATTTACAATTTCTAATAAAATTGCAAGTAATTTATTCGTAAAAGTGGTTTAGAATTGATTAGATTTTGATTTTTTTGATTCAAGATATTCTGTTCATTTAATAATATCAAACAAAAACAGCTTTATTTTTGAATTTAGAAGCTAATGTAATGAACTGTATTTTGTAATAGAAATTAGAGTTTTTCTTTATCATAAGCCTTTATATTTTCCTAATTTCATCCTTTTTGAATAGAAGAACACTAAATCAATAGTTTGATTTAATAGAAGAAATGTATTTTTAGATTTATTTTTTATTGTGTTTAAAACCCAATTAGCTGCAGCCACAATCACCACTCCCACAGTTTTTATCCGATTTTTTTTTGAAGAAAAACTTTCGGATCAAAAAAGCAAGAGCAAGTACAAGGACGATAAAGGCTATAATTTCTTGTATCATATACTCTTTATTTTAAAACTTGAAATGCAATCAATGCAACTAAATAGGCTAATGTGCTCATAAAAACCAATTGTCCAGCAGGCCATTTCCAAGAGTTGGTTTCTTTTTTTGTTATGGCAAGAGTACTGGCGCATTGCATGGCAAAAGCATAAAACATTAATAATGAAATTCCCGATGCAAAGTTGAATATTTTTTTGCCAGAGACAGGATTTATTTCTGCAGCCATTTTGTTTTTTATGGTATTTTCATTGTCAGTACCGCCCACACTATAGATGGTTGCCAGTGTCCCAACAAATACTTCTCTGGCGGCAAATGAACTGATAATGGCAATGCCTATTTTCCAGTCGTAACCCAAAGGAGAAATTACCGGCTCGATGCTTTTTCCCATTAATCCAATATAGGAGTTTTCTAGTTTTTGGGAAGCCACAGCATTATCAAACTCTATTGAAGACAACGGATGTTCTTTAGCGTTTTCAAAGACTATTTTTTCGGCATCTTTAAAGTCTTTTCCTGGTCCGTAAGAAGCTAAAAACCATAAGATGATCGATATTGCCAAAATGATTTTTCCGGCACCAAAAACGAATGCTTTTGTTTTTTCAATTACGTTGATGGCAACATTCTTGAACATTGGTAATTTATAATTGGGCATTTCTACCACAAAAAAGGTTTTGCCTTTTACTTTTAAAATGACATTCAAAATATGGGCCGCTAATATTGCCATTCCAAAACCAATAACATACAAAAGCATTAAGGTTAGTCCCTGAAGGTTTAAAATTCCAAAAACATAAGTATCAGGAATAACCAAGCCAATAATAATGGCATAAACCGGCAGACGCGCAGAGCAGGTTGTAAAAGGCGTAACGAGTATGGTGATTAAGCGTTCTTTCCAGTTTTCGATATTTCGGGTTGCCATAATAGCAGGAATGGCACAGGCTGTTCCCGATATTAAAGGCACCACACTTTTTCCGGATAGACCAAATCGGCGCATAATTTTGTCCATTAAGAACACAACGCGGCTCATATAACCGCTTTCCTCGAGTATCGAAATGAACAAAAACAGAAAAGCAATTTGAGGAATAAATATTAAAATACCACCAATTCCTGGTATTATTCCCTGTGAAATCAAATTGGTTAACATACCGGAAGGCAAATGCTCACTCACCAATGTGCTTAAAGTGGCAAAAGTGCTATCGATAAAATCCATCGGAATTTTTGACCACTCGAAAATAGATTGAAAAATCACAAATAAAATCATGAAGAAAATCAAATAGCCCCAAATTTTATGTGTAAGTACTCGGTCCAGTTTACTGCGAAAATCTTTGGCAACACTGGAATCGATTTTCAATCCTTCTTTTAAGACATCATTGATAAATTGATATCGTTTGATGGTTTCTTTTTGCTGTAAACGTTTTAAATCAGAATGGGATTTGGTAAACGTGCTTCGAATTTCATTACGTTCCAAATTCAAAAAGTTGACATCCTGTGTAATAACCAGCCACAATTTATATAACAGCTGATTTGGAAATGCATGACGAAGATTGTTGAAATATTCAATATCAATTACAGATGCATTCAAACAGGGTTCTGCCGAGATTGTTTTGTAACTGACAATTAAGTTTTTCAATTCTTCTATACCGTGTCCTTTTCTGGAACTAATCAGCGCAATTTTGGTTTTTAAGTGTTGTTCGAGATATGGAATATCTAGGGTAATGCCTTTGTGTTCCATTCTGTCAGCCATATTAATGACTAAAATTGTTGGAATTTCTAGGTCTTTTATTTGTGTATAAAGAAGTAAATTTCGTTTTAGATTCTCAACATCGGTAACCACTAGCGCAACATCTGGATAGAGGCGGTCATTTTTATTGAGCAAGAGTTCTATAACTACACTTTCGTCAATTGAACTGGCATTTAGGCTATAAGTACCGGGTAAATCAAGAATATTGGCTTTGATATTGTGGGGCAATTTGCAAAAACCCATTTTTTTCTCTACGGTAATGCCCGGATAATTCCCTACTTGCTGATTCAGACCCGTCAGCTGATTAAAAACTGAAGTCTTCCCAACATTCGGATTTCCAATTAAAGCAACGTTGATATTTTTTAAACTCATTTTATTATATTGTTAATGAGTTCTACTTCAATAAGCTTGGCGGTTTCGATGCGAATGGCAAGATGGGAGCCGTTTATGTCTAAATACAAAGGATCTCCAAACGGAGCCACTTGAAGCAATTCGACATCATTACCTGGTAAACAGCCCATTTCAAGCAGTTTTAGGGGGATTAAATCGATATCAAAATCTAGGATAGTGGCTTTTTGCCCTTTTTTGAGAGAATGTATCGTTGTTTGCAAAGCTTATTTAGATTGAATTAAGATTGCAAAAATACATTTTTTATTATAATTAAAGCTGATTATTATCAGTTTTACTCATTTTTTTCATTCTCGCAAAGCCAATTAATATCTTCAATTAACCGCTGTATTTCTTCTTTCTTAGTTCCGTCATAAAAACCTCGCACTCTTCTTTTTTGATCTACTAAGACAAAATTTTCAGTATGCACCATATCATATAATTCTTCTGGCTTTCCCATTTTTACGGCCAAGTACGATTTTCTGGCCATTGTGTAAATTTCTTTTTTGTCTCCAGTTACCAAATTCCATTTAGAATCAATAACGCCATACTTTTTTGCGTATGCTTTTAATGCCGGCACAGTATCGGTTTCTGGGAAAACGGAAAGGGAGAGCAGCTTAACTTTAGGATTGTTTTTGATTGCTTTTTGCACATCGACCAGATTAGTTGTCATTTTTGGACAAATAGAACCGCAGGTCGTAAAGAAAAAATCGGCTACATATACTTTGCCTTCATAATCTTTTTGGGTAACGGTTTTTCCGTTTTGATTGATAAAGGAAAAATCAGCAATCGTGTGGTATTTACTAACATATTGAACAGTGCTGTCTACCAATTCAGTGTTTACATCGGCAGGATTATAGATAGGCAATGTTTTACTAGGTTTTAAAGCACCATAAAATAAGTAAAGCGTTATGATGGAAAAAACCGTTAAGACACCAATATAGATTCTGTATTTTTTTAAAATAGATAACATAAAAGTAATTTAATGCAAAAATACAAAAAGGAGTTTCTTTTTCAGGCTTTTTAACTTTGAGTATTTATAAAAAAATATAACAAAACGAGAAATTATTAATATGTTTGTAACAACTTCTAAACAATTAATAGATGAAAAACGTATTAATGAAAAAGCTTTTATTTTTGATTCCCGCATTGATTTGGGCATCTGAAAGTCAAGCGCAATCAGCTGCAAAAATGGCTGAACCTGGAATTAATGTTTCCTATATGGATTCAAAAATTAAGCCCTCAGAAAATTTTTTCCAATTTGTAAATGGTACTTGGTTAGAAAAAACTGAAATTCCAAAGGACAGAACAACTTGGGGGTCTTCTAGTGAATTAGTTAAAAAAACAGACAAAGATGCTCTAGATATTTTGAAAGAAGCTTCGAAAAACCCCAAGTATAAGTCCAATACCGATCAGGGAAAAGCGATTAATCTTTACAAATCAATTCTCGATACGGTTGCTAGAAACAAGCAGGGAATTAACCCGCTGAAACCTTATTTGGCAAAAATTGATAAAGTTAAAAATATTGATGATCTGCAAAAAATATTGATTGAAATGGAATCGATTGGCGGCATTGGATTTTTTGATGTTGGAGTTGGTGCCGATGAGAAAGACAGCAATAAAAACACTGTTAGTCTTGGTTTAGGAAGATTGGGTTTGCCAGATAGGGATTATTATATTTCCGAAGATAAAGACTCTAAAGAAAAAAGAGAAAAATATGTACTTCATGTTACTAGAATGCTTCAGTTTATTGGTGAAAATCCAAAGCAAGCCAGTGAAAGTGCGGCAAAGATTTTAGCCTTGGAAACTGCTATGTCAAAAACCAGATTGGACAGAGTTGAACGTAGAGATTCTAGATTGCAGTACAATCCGACTACCATTGCCGATTTGCAAAAAATCGTTCCTGCAATCAATTGGGATAACTATTTTTCGGGAGTTGGATTTACAAAATTAAATATCGTCAATGTAGATCAGCCTCGATATATGAAGGCTTTGCAAACTATTTTTACGGAAAACAAAGTGGCCGACTGGAAAGAATATATGAAATGGACTCTGTTGAATAATTCGGCCAATTTATTATCAATGAATATAGAGGCTGCTGATTTTGATTTTTACGAAAAAACATTAGCAGGTGCCGTTAAACAAAGACCTCTTGAAGAAAGAGCTTTACTAATTGTAAATAGAAAAATTGGGGAAGCATTAGGAAAATTATATGTAGAAAAATTATTTCCCGCTGAAGCGAAAGTAAAAGCGGAGAAGATGATTAAAAACATTATCAGAGCTTATGAAGTAAGAATTAACAATTTGACTTGGATGTCTCCTGAAACAAAAGTGAAAGCGATTGAAAAATTAAATAAAATCTCCATTAAAGTTGGGTATCCGGACAAATGGAAAGATTATTCGAAACTAGTAATAAAAAATCCGTCTGAAGGAGGGAGCTATTTTGAGAATTCAAAAAATGTGTCACTTTGGAAGCATCAAAAAGATATTGATGACCTGCCAAAACCAGTTGATAAAACAGAATGGCACATGTCACCGCAAACCGTAAATGCATATTACAACCCATCATACAACGAAATTGTGTTTCCTGCAGCGATTTTACAGCCTCCATATTATAATTACCAAGCTGATGAAGCAGTAAATTATGGCGGAATTGGAGCCGTAATCGGACACGAAATATCCCATGGATTTGACGATGCAGGAGCCCGATATAATGCTGATGGAAATCTTGTTGACTGGTGGACTGCCGAAGATTTAAAACAGTTTACTGCATTAGGGACTGCTCTTGCCGATCAGTATAGTGCGTTGGAACCGCTTCCAGGAATACATGTTGACGGTAAATTTACACTTGGTGAAAACATTGGTGATTTGGGGGGAGTAAATGCTGCTTATGACGGTCTGCAATTGTATTTGAAAGAAAATGGAAGGCCAGAATTAATCGATGGATTCACGCCAGAACAGCGTTTCTTTATATCGTGGGCCACCGTTTGGCGTGTCAAAATGCGAGATGAAGCAATCAAAAGCCGTGTAAAAACAGATCCGCATTCTCCAGGTATGTACAGAGGTTATGTACCATTACAAAATATTGATGCTTTTTATCAGGCATTCGATATTAAACCGGGTGAAGGAATGTTTGTCACTCCTGAAAAAAGAGTAAAGATTTGGTAGTAAAATAATTTTAACTAAAAGAAATCCCATCAGGCTTTAAAACTTGATGGGATTTTTCATTATAAAAAGAATTCAGATGTTGTGGATTTCTAATGGCGAACCTGGATTTAACGTTTTTTCCGCATGGCATAATTGATAAGATATAATCCAATTAAAGTAACGCTTCCGCCAAAGATGATTGCTGTGGTTAAGGGTTCTCCAAAAATTAAAGAGCCTAAAATAACTGCAACTATTGGATTGATATAGGCATATACGCTGCTTAATTCGGTTGGGAGTTTTTGCAGCGCATAAATAAATGCAATAAAGGTTAGAATCGAGCCAAAAATAACCAAATAAGCAATTGACCACCAAGAATTGGCAGGAATTTCAGAAAGGGGAATGCCTGTGCCTGTTGCACCAATGAAGGCAAAAAGAGAAATACTGGAAATGAACATCTGGAGTCCCAAACTAAAATATGGATTGAAACTGGCAGCTTTTTTCTTGGTATATAAAGTGCCAAAAGCCCAAGTAATTGTGGCTGTTATTGAAAGCGCTATGCCAAATTGAAAGTCGGGCTGTAAAAAATCGAGCAGGTGTTCGTAAAAGATAACACAAACGCCGCCAAAACAAACCAAAATTCCCAAAACAGCTAATCGGGTAATTCTTTCGCCTTTAAAAATGCTGATAAACACAATCCACAAAGGAACCATTGCACCAATGATAGCGCCCAGTCCGCTACTGATGTATTTAACGCCCCAAGTACTGAGCCCATTACTTAATACAAAGTTGAGCAGGCTAAGGATGAAAATGCTTTTCCATTGTTTTCCTTTGGGCCAAGGAGTTTTCTTAAACAGGAAAAAGCACAAATAAAGTGAGCCCGCAATAAATTGTCTGATTCCGGCAAGCTGCAGTGCGGGCATGTGTTTGACACCTTCTTTGGAGGCTAACCAAGTAGTGCCCCAAAAAAAACCTACCCAGCACAGAGCCAAAATAGGCAATCCTATGAAATTGGCTTTCGCCTTAATCGCGGTTTTTATTTTTGATGTCAATTTTAAATCGGTTTTAATAAAAGAACAACCCAAAACGGTCGCCGCTTTATCGCTCAAAATGAGTTTTTCTGCAGCAGTTTTGGAGTGGTCAAACTCTGGCAAAGGTACTATTAAATTAATGTTTTTGGGTGCAATATTAATTACTCTTACATAATTTTCAATTAAAATTATTCGATAGCAGATGGTTAAAGTTCAGAATTTATTGTAATTATTTTAGAGGCTGGGAGGTATTATGGATTCATTTAATGTGATAGCAAAGGTTCATCTGCTAATTAATTTGTTTTAGAAAGAGTTAATGATTCTCAGTCTGCGAGAGCTGTAGTAAATACAGTTTTATTTTTCGGAATTAATAAGTTTTTAACATATCTTTTTAGTGTTATTATTTTTATTAATTTGTGTGGCTATTTGAATTTTAGGCATGATTTATTTGGATAATTTTCAATTTAAGCTGGAATTCCAGTTGAAAGCAAAAAAGCAAACCTTATTCCATGAATTATTATAATTGCAAAAGAAATAATAAAGATGCCAAATTTAAGACGTATAAAAACCGCTCTATAAAAAATCACAACCCTTTATGGAAGTCTTTTGGAATCCTATTTGTTGGGTTGATAATAACTTTTGGTGTTTCTAATTATGTTAGTCAGGAAGAAGAATTTCAGTCTCACAAAGAGTTTGTTTTAGCTTGTAATGAGGCTAAAACAAAAATTTTCCTCCGAATTAATCTACACATACAGTTCTTGATCAATGCTTCTTCCTTTTTTGAAGCTTCTCAATTAGTGACACGAAAAGAGTGGGAACAATTCAATAAATTTTCCACAATGAATGAAAATTTCAAAGGGGTTCAGGGTTTTGGATTTTCAGCTATAGTTAAAAAGGAGCAATTAAAAAAGCACATTCAAGATATTAGAAAAGAAGGGTTTTCGGAATACACAGTTTATCCTAATGACAGCAGAGCTGTCTACACCTCTATAATTTATCTGGAGCCGTTTAATGAACGGAATACTCGCGCTCTTGGTTTTGATATGTTTACAGAACCAGTTAGGCGCAAAGCTATGGAACAAGCCCGAGATTATAAGATGCCGGTTCTTTCAGGTAAAGTAGTGCTGCGTCAGGAAACTCAAAAGGATGTCCAGGCAGGAACATTAATCTATGTTCCTGTATACAAAGATGCGCCATTAAATACAATTGCAGAACGGCGTTCGGCTATCTTGGGGTGGGTTTTTAGTCCTTTTCGAATGGACGATTTAATGAAAAGCATTTTAGGAAGCTGGAATTTAAACAGCGATGAAAATATTCGTTTGAAGGTTTATGACGATGAGATTGTTTCGCAAAACAGCCTATTGTTTGACAGTCATAAAAATAGAATAAAAAACAGCAGTAATACAAGGATTAGAACACGAATACTTCCTATTTTGTTCAATAATAAAAAATGGACTTTGGTGTTTTCACAGCCATTGAGAAGACCATTTTTATTTTCGGCCAAAACACTAATTATTGCAATAGGAGGAACGATAATAAGTTTGTTGTTGTTTGCATTATCCTATTCATTACTGATTACCAAACAGCGTGCAAAAATTATTGCAGGACGATTAAGTTTGGACTTGTCAATTAAAAATCAGGAATATGAAAGGATAAATAATTCACTTAAAAAGAACTATAAAAAATTAATTTCATCTAAAGAAAAACTAAAAGAGACAAACAAAGAATTGCAGAAAGCCAAAGTAAAAGCTGAAGAAAGCGACCAATTAAAATCAGCTTTTCTTGCTAATATGAGCCACGAAATTAGAACCCCAATGAATGGGATAATGGGTTTTGCCGAATTATTGAAAGAAGCCAATCTTAGCAGTGAGGAGCAGAAAGATTATATTGAAATTATTGAAAAAAGCGGTACTCGTTTGCTCAATATTATTAATGATATTGTTGATATTTCAAAAATTGAGGCTGGGCAGATGAATGTTGTTTTTTCTGGAACAAACATTGATGAGCAACTGGAATACATACAAACTTTTTTTAAGCCTGAAACCCAAGATAAGGGAGTGCTCCTTCTTCTAAAAAGGCCTTTGGCTGAAGATGAAACTATAATTCGGACAGATCGGGAAAAACTTTATGCCATTCTTATCAATCTTGTTAAAAATGCCATCAAGTACACTTTCAAAGGAATTATAGAATTTGGGTACGAAAGAAAGGATAATTATATTGAATTCTTTGTGAAAGATACTGGAATAGGAATTTCAAAAGACAGACACCAAGCTATATTTGAACGTTTTATTCAAGCAGATTTCAATGATAAAATGGCACGGCAAGGTGCTGGTTTGGGTTTGTCTATAGCAAAAGCCTATGTAGAACTGCTTGGTGGCAAAATTTGGGTAGAAAGTGAACCCGAAAAAGGTTCAATATTTTATTTTACAATTCCCTGCATGATGAAATTGGAAGAAAACAGCTGTACGGGGATTAATGGGTTAGCAAATCAAGATGATTGTCAGATAGAAAAACTAAAAATACTGATTGCTGAGGACGATAAAATATCAAGAATATTAATACTAAAGGTTTTAAATTCATTCAGCAAAGAAATACTAATTGCTAAAACTGGAATTGAAGCCGTACAAATTTGCCGAAAAAATCCAGATATTGATTTAGTTTTGATTGATATGCAAATGCCTCAAATGAATGGATATGAAGCGACAAAGAAAATAAGAAAATTCAATGAAAATGTAATTATTTTGGCACAAACAGCTTTTGCGCTTGAAGGCGATAAAGAAAAAACAATAGAAGCCGGATGCAATGGATATATTTCGAAACCAATTAAAAAAGATGAATTGTCAAGATTAATAAAGCACTATTTTGGTAAATGTCAAAAAATGAGCTAGTTATTTGAGAACCCAGTTGTGATTTTGTTTTCAATTTATAAATTGGTTTTAATAAAGGAATAGTCCAAGGCGGTGGTTGTTTTGTCGCTCAAAATGAGTTTTTCTATAGAAGTTTTTGAGTGGTCAAATTCTGGCAAAGGTAATTTTAATTCAGTTGCTTTTTGTGTATAGTAGGTTTCTCTTGTGGGATGAAATGGGCTTACGCCATTGTAAATTTTGTCCCAAGATTTTAGTTCAATTATTTTTAGGATAATGCCAACACAATCCTCTTGGTGAATAAAATTGATACAGGCATTTGGGTTTTCAAGGTTTTTTTTTCCAGCCAAGAATTTAACCGGATTGCGGTCTTCGCCAATGAGTCCGCCAAAACGCAGAATTGTGGTTTCGAAATTGGAGTTGTTCTGTAAAAGTGATTCTGCTTCCAGCAATTGTTTACCGCTTTCTGTATCTGGCTCTGGAAGCGTATCTTCGGTTATCGTTCCGTCGACTTTGCCATAAACTGATGTCGAACTCACAAAGAGAACATTTTGTATCGCCGATTTTTCTATATCCGAAATCAAAGTTTTTATTTTTTCTACAAATATCTTTTCTTCCACATTCGAAGAATCATTATTTTTTCCTCTCAATTGAGGCGGAATATTGATTATCAAAGTTTCACTTCCATCGAGAAAGTCATTGATAGCACCCGTTATTCTTTTGCTGTCAAGCGCAACCAAAAAAGGGTCAATACCTTCAGCCTTTAATCCTAAAATTTTTTCTTCGGAGGTTGTTGAGCCTTTTACGGAAAATCCATTTACCAGTAAGGCTTTCGCCAATGGAAAGCCTAGCCAACCGCAGCCTAATATGCTTATTTGTTTCATTTTATTCTTGATGATGTTTTACAAATCCAGAAAAAAGCGCACTTTGTCTTTTCCTGTTCCGCCTATTCGACGGTAAAATTTTATGGTTCTCTCGTTGAATTTAGGAGTTTGCCATTGTATGTTGATGCAATTTTTTGCTATTGCAATTTGTTTTAATTTTTCGATTAAGGCTTCGCCAATTCCAAAACCTCGTGCTTCTTCTTCAAGATATAAACAGTCCATGTACATAAATGAAGCTGCATTCCAAGTTGAAAAATCAATAGTGTAAGTAGTATAGCCTACAACAGTTTTATTGGCTTCGACAACCAAACAAAATAATTTGGGCTGATTACTAAATAAAGCGTTTTTAAGTCTTTCTTCTTTCCCAATCGGGTCAAAAGAGGCTTCTTCGTAATCAGCATGTTTTTGGCATAAATCTAAAACTGTACTTACATCTGTTGGCAGGCAATTGCGAATTAAATATTCCATTGAAGATTAATTTCGGTTTGTAAAAAGCCAATGAAATGATTGAAATAATCCGGATATTCTTTTTCGGCTCTAATGGCTATGAAATGTTTTCTTTTTAGTCCGTTTTTGCCAATTTTTACAGCTTTTATTGGGCTGTTTTTTAGATAAGGCTGCAACGCCCATTTGGCCATAGACATGACACCCATATTTGCTTTGACCATTTCGATAGAAGCTTCGGTAAGGGGCAATGGCGTTATTTTTTTCGGACTTATTTTGGCTGGTGCCAAAACGAATTGATGAATAGTTACGGTTTCCAAAGGCAAGGAATGAATAATCAGATGTTCATGGGTAAAATCTTCGGCAACCACATGTTTTTTATTCGCCCAAGGATGCTCTTCAGAAACGGCCATCACCACTTCGTCCTGAAAAAGTTCCAGGTATTTTATTCTGTCATCTTTGATTTGGTCACTTACAATCCCAATATCGATTACATTATCCAGAAGTTTTTGCAGCGGATAATGAGTAGCTTCGGTAACGATTTTTAATTCAATATTTGGATACAAATCATGAAATTGCTTGATTACTGAAGGCAGCCAATGGTAACTGGAAAAGCATTCGGTACTGATTCTTATTTCGCCAAATTCTCCAAATACCATTTGCTTGATCTGAAGTTCTGTCTCCGAAAGTTTATCGAGAATTTCATTGGCAATTTCATATAATTTCTCGCCGGCTTTGGTCAGAATCAATTTTTTATTTGTTCTCAAAAATATTTTGGTACCCAATTGATATTCGGCTTCTTTGAGCTGATGGCTTAGTGCCGATTGTGTCAGATGAAGTTTGTCTATCGCCTTTGTGATGCTCCCTTCTTCGACAATCGCTTTAATCAATCTTAAATGTCTGATTTCCATTTTTGAGAATTGTTTTCACAAAGGAACAAAATTTATGCTTGGATTTAGATGAAAAGAATTCATCAGATACATGAATTCTTTTCGTTTTTATTAGAAATGCAGTTGTCTTAATTTTGGATTAGCATTAAATCTAAAAAAATTAGGCATGGAAGAACAAATAAAATATTATGAAAACAAATTAGCATTCGAAATGGATCCTTCTGATTTATTTGACGCATTAAACAATGGAGAAAAGGTAATCGCTCTCGATGCCCGAAAAGCTTTTGGATTTGAAACTGAACATATTCCCAATGCAATTAATATTCCGCATCGCGAAATGAGTCCGGAAACTACCAGCCATTTGGATAAAGAAGTTTTGTATGTAACGTATTGTGATGGAATAGGTTGTAATGCTTCAACTAAAGGAGCTTTGAATATGACCAAATTGGGTTTTAAAGTAAAAGAATTAATAGGAGGAATCGAGTGGTGGAAATTTGATGGTTACGCTACGGAGGGAACTCAAGGAAATAAAGAAGGATTAAAATTTGAATGCGCTTGTTAAAACATAAAAAGCATTGCAAAAGTTATTTTGCAATGCTTTTCCTCTGAGTATTTATGTAAAATTAAATCTACTTTTGAAAACAGTTATTCTCTTTTAATCTCATGCTCTACGAATTCTTCCAGAACAGCAAACATTTCATCTACAGTAAGGATTTCTGTATCAGGATGGGATTTTAAGAAATTGGCATTTAGTTCGACTAAATTTTCTTCTATCTCGAAAAAAGTATCATTGTTCAGCAGATCTCTAATTGGGTTTACGCCTTCAAGTTTGCTTTTGAAGAATTTTTCCCGTTTGACACTGCTCATTAGTTTTGTTTTTTTGCATTGCTGCTGAAACAATTCCAAATGTTTTTCGGCACCAAGCAATTGCAGACCTTCTTCGATAAGTTCATTCAATTCGGTATTCCAACGGGAATTATAAACAAATTGAGCAAAATTACCTTCAGTGCATTGGGAAACGTAATAATCTAAATAATAACTCATCAAGGCATCTTCATGAATCAAGTCATCATCTACTTTTTCTTCGCGCATTAGATTGATTACTGAAATATTAGAGTTGATAATGTCTTGAGGATTTTCGCTTTTTGACGCGGTTTCTGAAATAATGATTCTGCCGAATTCCATGTGGATTTGTATTTATATAATAAGCTGCAAAATTGCACCAAATAATAGTGCTAAAACACAACTGATTTTGTTTTTTATCAAATAAAAACTATTTATTAAACAAAAAAAAGTAAAATCTTACTTTTTAAATTAATCTTCAAACCGCATACTTTAATAAATTCACTAGTTTTGTTATAATAATTGCTATTTAAATAACCAATGTAGCCTATGAAAAATCTTTCATTATTAATAATGCTTGGGCTTCTTTTTAGCTTAACTTCTTTAACAAAAAAAAGCAATCCCAAAGATGAGGGCTGGATAAATTTATTGGACAGCAATCTAAGCAAATGGGAAATGTACCTGAGTTATAAACACCAGAACGGGTATTCTGGCAAGATTCCAACGGATGCTAGCGGCAAGGAAATCCTGCCAATTGGCTATAACAAAAACGTAAATAATATGTTTTCGGTAATTCAGGAAAACAAGCAGCCTGTACTCAAAGTTTCGGGGGAATATTATGGTTGTGTTTTTACTAAAGAAAAATTTAAAAATTATCGCTTAAAGCTAAAAGTAAAGTTTGGCACCAAAAAATGGGAGCCTAGAACAGACAAACTCATGGATGCTGGCGTACTCTATCACTCACAAGGGGAAGCGGGCGCAGACTATTGGCGTGCATGGATGCTGTCGCAAGAATTTCAAGTTATGGAAGGGCATTTTGGAGATTATTGGAACATTGCCAATGCTGCTATCGACATTAGAGCGTATCTTCCAGAAGGCACAATGAATGCTGTGGCAGACGAAAGCCAGAATTTTATACCATTCGGTGCTCACACAATAAACACAGGTTTTTGCATGCGAAAAATGAGAGCTGAAACACCTAATAATGGTTGGACAGAAATAGAATTAGTTTGTTTCGAAGGCAAAAGCCTCCATATAATTAATGGCAAAGTGGTAATGGTTTTGCAAAATTCCCGTTATTTTGACGGCAAAGAATTTCAGCCCTTAGTCGAAGGAAAAATTCAATTGCAGAGTGAGGCTGGAGAGATTTTCTACAAAGGCATTAAAATAAAACCTATAAATAAAATGCCTGCTGAATTTGAAAAATTATTTTAGGCAAACGCTATTGGTATCCGGTCATTATTATCTTGATTATCCATTCTTAAAAAAACGGAAATGATTTTTAAGTCATTTCCGTTTCATATACTAAAAGATACAGAATCTAACATCAGAATAAATGTTATCTGATGTAAACCGAGACAGCGTTGCCATTCTTTAGTTTTAATTCATTAACTGTTAGATTAACAATGTCATAAGTTGTACTTGCGCCATTTATAACCAGTGTCACTTTACTGTCTCCTCTGGAATAAGTTCCTGACTGAGTTGTTAATGCACAAGGACTAACAGTAGAACTATAATCTCCTGAAATTAATGTATTATCAATTTTTAGGTTAATAAAGTCATGATCACAGCCAGGTGTGTTTTGAGGCGGATCAGACAATGTTTCAACACCATTAATGCTGGTACCCACTTTTACAATACTCCATTTCCCTTCTATAGGAGCCAATGTATCTCCTTCGTTTTCATCATTAGAATTACAAGACGTTGCAAATAATCCGATGCTTAACAAGAATGCAATTAATATGCTTTTAGTTTTCATGTCTCTTTTTTTTAAAATTAATAATGGCTAAATTAGCTTTAGACTGCATGGTGACCGTTACATAATTATTGAAAATAGTTGCATTATTGTTATCATGAAATTGCAAAACACAATGATATGGGATTTAAATTATGACTTACTGGCCTAAATGTTTTTCAATGTTCTTGGTTAATTCGCTAGCTTTTTGCGTGCCAATTAAGATTTTTTCGCCGTTTTTTAATTCAATCGCTAGTCCAGTATTTCCTTTGGTATTATAAACAGTCCCATAAGAGGTAAATAGACGAACTCCATAGCCCACAAACTTATATTTTATAACTGCTGCTGATTTTATATCTTCCCATTGAAATGTTTTTTTTGCCAATGGAGTAAACGTAATACGTATTTCTTTTTTGTCAATTTCTGTTTCTAGTTTCATGTACAAGAAAAAAACTATCAGTCCGAACGGAATTAGTGTAAAGAAAATTAATCCAATATCAGACATAGGTTTATTTCCAAAAGGCACCCCTTTAATTAATTGGCTGAAAAGACCATAAACTTGGAAAATCCCAAGCCCAATTAAAAATAACCATAACCACCATTGGGTGAATTTTTGTTTTTCTTTGAATATTGTTTCCATTGTACTGTTGATTTTAAAGTATTTCAAATATAGTCTTTTCGAATATAAAATCCGCATGGTTCTGGTATTGGCTAAGTTTCTTTAAAAAGCGGATTCTGTGTTGATTTGCTTAGAAAGCGTTTAAAACAAAATCATTGATTATATTTGATAACTAATAGAATTTGAAATGAAAAAAAGCCTTTTGCTGATAGTACAGATTTTGATGATTTCGGCTTATGCCCAAAAAAGCACAAGCCAAACATTAAATATTGCTCAACTTGAGCAAAAGATGACGGCAAAGAAAATGAACCTGAGCGTTAATCCAAATACGCTAAACTATGATGTGACCTATCAAAAATTGGAATTTACTGTAGATCCAACCAAATATTTTATTTCAGGAATCGTGACCAGCACTATTACTGCGCTGTCTGATCTTTCTACCGTGACTTTTGATTTAACTAATAAGCTGACAGTAATTACCGTTGTTCAAAATGGAGTATCAATAGGCTTTGTACAAAATGCCAATAATGAATTAGTCATTACTTTGCCAGCCATTTTAAATTCGGGGGCTTCAACAACAGTTGAAATTCGGTATTCGGGCACTCCTCCCATTGGCCAGGAAGCTTTTATCACGACTGTTCATAACGCTTCTCCTATTTTATATACTTTATCGGAACCTTACGGTGCCCGCGATTGGTGGCCATGTAAACAGGATTTAAATGATAAAATTGACGCAATCGATGTTTACATTACGGCGCCTTTACAATATGTAAGTGTTTCCAATGGTATTGAACCGGAAGTCCCAGTAATTAATGGAGTCAGTAAAACTACTCATTTTCATCATAGCTACCCAATTCCTGCTTATCTGGTTGCCATAGCTGTGACTAATTATAGTGTATATAATCAACAAGGAGGAACTGCACCCAACAAATATCCAATAATCAACTATATCTATCCCGAAACTTTGGCGTCGGTAAAAACACAATTAGATCAAACTCCATTGATTTTAAATTTATACGAAAGCCTTTTTGAAATATACCCTTTTCATGCTGAGAAATACGGACATGCTCAGTTTGAATGGAATGGCGGAATGGAACACACTACTGTTTCTTTTATGAATAGTTTTGAAAGAGACTTAATAGCACATGAAATGGCTCACCAATGGTTTGGCGACAAAATCACTTGCGGCACTTGGAATGATATTTGGCTCAACGAAGGTTTTGCTACTTATGCTGCTTCACTGGTAATCGAAAACTTTGACGGTAAAAATGCTTTTATTTCAGAAAAGAATAAAATGATAAGTAACATTGTTTCCAAAACCAATGGAGCCGTCTATTTGACAGATGCTGAACTTTCGGATGTTGACAGAATTTTCAGCTCCCGATTAACTTATGACAAAGGAGCAATGGTAATCAATATGCTCCGTTTTAAAATGGGAGATGCTTTGTTTTTTCAAGGAATAAAAAATTATTTAAAAGACTTGAATCTTGCCTATAAGTATGCAAAAACTGCTGACTTGCAATCGCATTTGGAAGCAGTTTACGGTAATAGTCTGGCCGAATTTTTTAATGATTGGATTTACAGACAGGGCTATCCAACTTACAATATTTCTGTTCAAAATTTAGGTGGTGATCAAGCTAAATTCACAATCAGCCAAACGCAATCGGATGCTTCAGTTTCCTTTTTTGAGATGCCCGTCCCTATTAGGATTTTTGGGACAGGAGGGCAGCAATTGGATTTGGTTTTGAATAATACGTTTAATGGAGAAGTTTTTACAGAAAACGTCCCTTTTACGATTACAAGCATCACATTTGATCCTGAAAAAAATATTATTTCCAAAGGCAATACTATAACTTTATCTTCCAGAAAATTTGAATTGACTGCATCACAATTATACCTAAATCCAATCAATAATATTCTTTCACTTGACATTCCTAGCGGCATAACTGTCGAAAAAATACAATTTTACAATATGGCCGGCCAAAAAATAAAAACAACAAATACTGTTACCAGCTGGGATGTGAGTTCATGGGCTTCGGGTGTTTATTTGATGAAAGTAAAAACAGATGTTGGCTCACAGCAATTAAAATTTATAAAGCGATAACTGTTTCGTAAAGCTTTATAAAGAAAAAAACACAGAGATTCGCAAAGGGTTATAAATTATTCTTTGTAATCTCTGTGTTTTTTTGTGTATCTCTGCGAGAGAACTTTTACCGTAAACTATCCTTCACCATCTTTAAACTATCTGCCAATTCCGGTTTTACTGTCGCAGGATTTACAACAGACACAACGAATTTCGGAGTTTGTTTTAATTTTTGGGTAATGATTATTGCATCATTCAATACAAAAGGCGTTGGCATCATCCAGTCTTCTCTTGGAGTCATGCTAAACAACTGATTAGTCATCAAGTCAAAAGAGCTTTCCATGACATGCATATCTAGAACAGTGGCTCTGTTGATGGTGAATTGCAATACAAGCGGTTCGTTATTGACAACATAATAACTCAATAGTTTTTTGCCGTTTCTTTCCAATTCGGTTCCTTGTTGTCCCAAAGTGGTTACGCCATTGGCTTTGAAATTGTAAAATCTCATAATTTCATTTGCAAAAACATCATAGCGGTTGACCTTTCGGTTTGGAGTAATCTGTATTTTCAAATATCTTTTGAAACCGACTACGCTGTCTTTTAGAAAAGTAATGGTTGGTTTTGGTATCTCTTTGTTTGGCGCTTCGGAAGCATAAGTGAACTCCGAATTGTATTTGCTAGTGAGCTTCAAATCATTGAATATTTTTGCGCCTTTTGGTTTTTCTCCCAGATAGCCTTTTGTCCAAGAATCCAGATTGGTATCGTAAGTTAACCAATATGCTTTGTTAGTATCAGCATTATAGAGATAGACCAAACTGTTGGATTTGGCTTCGCCCGATTCGTAACCCGAATGATATTGCGCTTTCGCTAAAAATAGAACAGATGTTAAGAAGAACAATAATGACCAGCTTCCTTTTTTGGTGAAAGCTCCAAAAACCGGCAACAGCAATACAAATGCCAAAACCGTCAAAACTGCGCTTCCAAACAGTACTTTCAATCCTAAACCTACAGGGAACATTTGAATAAACGGAGCAATAATCAACAAGGCTGGAATGCCGCAAATGAGGTTTACAATCCAATTGGATCTTTGGCTAAATACAAAAACGGCAAAAGATATCAGTCCAAAATACACTGGAATAATCAGGAATCCTGCACCTGGGAGACTGTTGGCAAGAAAACCATTCAGCACAATCCAAAAGATTAGCGGAATCACATAATGGTTCATCGTTACTTTTGGCTTCGAGGCTATCTGATAAAAGAAAAAACAAATAGAAACGCTCAGCAATATAAAGGCCGCAATATAATCATGTCCGTTGTATGTAAATCCGTTGAGCAAATCATTATACTGCGGATTCAGCAGCAGTAACCCTTTCCAGCCGTAGTAACTAATCAATCCAGTGAAAATTAAAGCTCCCAAAAAAGGGAAAAAGCCTTTCATAATATCGTTTAGTTTCAGCATTCTTTTGACTTTACCCAAAAACACCAATATGATAAGAAGTCCTGCAGCAATAAGTGTCATAGGCATTACCCAGTCAAAAGGATAATTGATGAACGTAAAAGGAATCGTGAAATAAACATCGTCTGCAGTCGAAGCCGTAGCCGTAGCATTTAAATCAGCATTCGAAAAATAATTCAGTAAAGGCATCAGATAAGAACCTTGATGTTTCAACGTACTTTTGTCTAAATGAGCTATATCATCCTGTTGTGTATGGTAATTAAAATGACCATCGATAAAAGCAAAATTAAATCCCTGAATATCGCCTTGTTCTCTAAAAACTGTTAAGTCGGTATCATTTGGAAGCATTTTGTAAATGCTGTACATTAGTGAATTCGAAACTGGATAGGTTACTCCAGCTTTAGCAAATTCCTTTACCAAACCGGCATTTCCTTTGTTGGTTTCCATCAGCATATAGCTCGGTCCCGAAGAACCTCTGGCTTCAAAATTCAAGACCAGTCCAACTTCCTTGGCCCATTGATGTTGGGTTACAAAAAGTGCCGCGCCGTTCAATTCCAATTCCTCTGCGTCGGTAAATAGAATGATAATATCATTTTTGTTTTTAGTTTTGGCATTCAAAAAAGCGCGAACTCCTTCCAGAATGGTAGCCACACCCGAGGCATCGTCACTCGCCCCGCGCGAAAACGAATGCGGTGCACTGTCATAATGAGAGAGCAGGAGCAAAGCTTTGCCGTTTGTACTGCCTTCAATTCGGCACATGATATTTTTGGATTTTACAAGATTCCCCCAATCACTCAACGTAAAACCTTCCTGAACCGTTGTTTCCAATCCCAGTTTTTGCAGTTCCTTGATGATATAACTGGCAACGGCCTCGTGGTTTTTGGCGCCTACATAATGCGGTTCTTTGGTCATCGCCGTAATATGTTCCAAGGCCCTGCTAGTCGAAAACTCCGTAACTTTTTTGTCCTCATCTGGCGACCAGGAAGGCATCAGGAAAGCAAATAAAAAGGTCAAAATCCCTGCTATGAGAACAACAGTTATAAGAGAGGAGTAATTTTTTTTCATCATTTGAGGGTATTAAATATCTTTTTTAACTAACATATAATAATCATTCTCCAAAACCATATATCCTTGGTCATACAGGAAATAGTAGGTATTTCCCGATTTGGTATTCAAAACGTTGGTAAAAAACTCAAAGTCAAAACCTTTGCTCATCAGTTTGGCTCGGGTTGTTTTCGATTTTCCTTCCACATTTAGCTCTGACAAAATTCGGTAATTTTTACGCAATTTGTTGTTGATATTGCGCATATAATTAGTGCTGTCCTTATTTATTTTGTTGTTGTAGGCATTCCGGCAGCCATCACTGCAGAATTTCTTGTCTTCGCGTCCCACAATGGGATCTCCACATTCGAGGCAGGTTTTCATACTATCATCGTTTTATGTTTAACATTATTCTTTTTTGGAACGAAACATTAAAATTTATAACAAATTGTTCCATTCATAAATCAAAGATTCCACTTTCTTAGCGTCACAATCATTTACTGGTATATCTTTAAAACCATTTTCAAATCGAATTCATAGTTCTGTGATTTTGTAGATACAATCAAGTAGCAATAAGCAACTATTATTATTTAATAAATATCTTTATAAAAATCTATGCCTAAATTTATTTGTTCTACATCTTCTCTTACTTGGTTAAGAGCATTTATGATTTTTAGTTTTAGTTCGTCACTATAATCTATTTCGTTAATTAGTGACGTTACAATTTCTTGGAGTAAATCTTTTTTAATAAGATTATCTGCTACAGTTACAGCAATATTTTCCATTTCAATAATGAACTTATTTACAAATACATCTAAGCCATTTATTTCTAAAAAAAATGCTCCCATTGCAATTGATGTACGTTTATTCCCATCATTAAAAGCATGAAACTTATTAAATGAAAATACTAAATGAGTTAGCTTTTCTTCAAATGTTGGATAATAATCATCATTTTGAATATGATGAAGGGGACTGTCTATATTGCCAAAATCTTTGATTCCTTCTCGACCACCTGAAATATCAATTATTTTGTCATGTATTTTTATAGCATATTCTGAATTAAAGTATATTAATTTCATAATTAACGGTCTTTTAATCGTTTAAATACTTCTTTATTCTCTTCTAATCTTTTTTCTAATTCCATGCTTTTTTTGCCTAAAAATTTATCGAAATCTTCAGAACTTACTTCATTTATATAATTTTTTAGTTTTTCATGTAGTGCATCTCTAAATACTAAATCACGACTTGCCATTAAGCTTACAGCTTTTTCTTGTAAAGGATTTACAAATGCTTCCATTACTTGTTCAAATTCAGAAAATAATAAATGTGCTTCTGAAAGTGAAAGTTTTTTATTTAGGCTTTCAGATTTAACTTTTAAATAATTAGCAAATCCATTTTCATATGCAGAAACTAAATCCAAGACTTCTGAATACATTGTACTTCGCACACTTTCTTTTGAATTTAGATTTAAAATTTTTCTATATTCTTTAGCGTTCTCTTGGAAAATACTTTTGTAAATTTTATCGGTTAGTTGACTATATTTAAATTTATTTTCAGCGATGTAGAAATCTAATGAGTTTGTAAACTCTTTGCGATAATTATATTCTCTAATGGCACTTGGTAAAAATTCTTCTTCTCGTTGGTTTATATATTTTGTTTTTCCACCAAGCTTTTTATTCAATACATCAATTACAATGTCTAATATGGATGTTCTTAGTTTTTGTGCTTTTTCAGAGCCAGTAAGAAGCATGCCAACATTTAAAAATGCTTTATATGTAAAAATGGATAGTTGTGGTGTTTTTGATAGACTATCTAGTTCACTTTCATTTAATTGTAGCATGTTCACGACATTGATGTCGTGAACATCGTTTTTTTCTTTTGCTGCTCTTACAAAAGCAACAACTTGCTCTTTATAAGTTTTAAGTTTTGATCCTGTATATAACTCATAACCGCTTAATTCTAACTCGGCTTTGTTGTTTTCTAATATGCGGTCAATAGTTCTAATGTCTACATCAAAATATTGAGCAACTTGTTGTTTGGTAAAACGATATTTTCCATCAACTTTAATTCCATAAAAACCAAGTTCTTCATATACTTCTTGTATAGCTATATTGTTGTTCAATATGTTTTTTCTGTCAAGACTAGAATTAGTTAAATCTTTGCTCATCTTTTTTTGTTTATTGTCAAATATAATATATTTCGGAAATCTCTTCTTTGCGATGTATTTGTTCAAATCTCTCAAATATACTCAAAAAATCCCATTTACAAACGGTTACAAACAACTACAACCGAAAGTAAGCAGTTAGTAACCGAATAATTTTTGAAAGCCGTCGCATTTTTGCCCTGTCGAAATGAAACAATGCAATTGCAAATGTCAATTTCAATAAAAAATCATATACACCAATATTTAAATTTTACACGCCATGAAAAACAGAGTACAATTAATCGGAAACGCAGGGAATGATCCAGTAATTAAATCTTTTGAAGGAGGAAAAAAATTAGCCAATTTGAGCATCGCCACTAAAGACAGTTACAAAAACGAAAAAGGAGAACGAGTAGATCACACCGAATGGCACACTGTAGTTGCTTGGGGAAAAACCGCCGAAATCATCGAGAAATTTGTTACCAAAGGCAAACAAATCGCTATAGACGGCAAACTAACCCATAGAAGTTACGATGACAAGAACGGAGAAAAACGCTATATCACCGAAGTGGTTGTAAGTGAGATTATGTTGCTGGGGAAGTAAGGTTTAATTTTGAATTTTTCCCATAAAAAAAGTGTCCGCATTGCGGACACTTTTTTATTTATTGGTCTCAGATTAGGGTCTAAAACCCTGCAATTTATTGCAGTACTTTAGTAATGCGAAAAAATCTTTATCTTTAGATTATGAGTACAGATTTAAGAAAAGGTTCGCACACAGTTAGCAGATTAACATGTCATGTTGTTTGGGTTACTAAGTATAGGTTTAAAGTATTGAAAGGTGATGTTCAAAAGCGTTGCCGTGAGATTTTGATACAGATCTGTGAAGCTGAAGG
>NZ_JBFUGG010000024.1:0-66359 GCF_056403035.1 Flavobacterium sp. P3_A6
GCCTTCACTTTTGATGGTCTGCACAGAAAAACCAAGCTTCGCAAGATCTACAAACGCTACAAAAGCATCTATAAATCGTACTTGATTATTGGGAGCTATAGCCTCTTCTAAACTAAAAATACGCATTTGGTGGCGGGAAATCCCTGTGATATGTTGCATTCCTAAAAATACGAAAATTCCTGTTTTGCCACAACTTTTTTGTTATATTTGAGGCAACTCAAACGAAGGTTTTTTCACAGACTGACGTTATGGGCAAGCTAAGCACTAAATAGAAAATTTAGATGAAATATTATATTTTGATTTTATTAAGTTCAGTATTATCGCTTTGTAGTGGAAAACCTGAAGAGAAAAAACTTAGTAAGAAAGTTTCAAATAAAGACTCTTTAATTTATTCGGTATCAGCAAAGATTTTAAAAGATACTTATCGAGCGGATTATAGAAGTAGTATGATTTTATACATCATAAATTCAAAAAAAGATACTCTTATTGCTCAAAAAGAAGAAGATCTTTCTCCAGTCCCTTTAACATTTGAGGATTTTAACAATGACGGCTATTTAGACGTGAGATATGGTTACAATAGCAATTATTACTATGAAATGATTCTTTTATTTAATCCTAAAACCAAAAAATTCAGAAAGATTGAAGATATAGATAATCCTGAATACGCATATTCAAAAAATATTAAAGGCACAGAGTTATATTATTCATTTTCTCCAAATGGTTGCGGAAAAAATAATTGGGTTAGTTATTTGTTTTCAATAAAAGATAGCAAAGTAAATCCTAAAGGACTCATAGAATACAATCAATGTGTTGATAATGAAAAAGGAATGTATGTGTTCAAAATCGATCTTGAAAAGAAAATCTTGATTGATAAGGTAAATTTAAAAGAATCCGACAAAAGGAGTTTTGAGGCACAATGGAATCTATACAGAAAGAAAATAGCCAGCCCATAACAGCCACTCCTATGATTTGGGCAATTGGCTTAATGGAAAGATGGTTTTGTATTTGGATGATTTGGCAAATCCGAAGAATGGGCTTAATTTAGTCCCAAACTGCTTGTAGCGCGAGAACTTTGGCAGTAATATTCGCAAAACCTTAGAAGAATGAAATATATTTTTAAATTGACAATTTTAATCTTTGTCTCTTTTTTACTTTTTAGCTGTGACCCTGCACGTAATATCAACTTTGTAAACCAAACCGAAGCTCCAGTAAAAATTAAAATTATGTTAAGCTCAAATAAAACAAGTCAAAGCCTTGAAGAAATTTCTAAAGGAGACTCCATTGTTTTGAACTTAAAATCAAGAGGAACTGAATACATATATTGCGGAATGGGAACATGGTCAGAAAGTGAAGTGGATAATATAACTAAAGGCATAGAAAATATAGCAATTGAAACTAAAGATATAAAGACAGTTTATAAAAGTAGAAATTCAATAACTGAAATTTTAAAAGATAACCGAAAAGGTTTGTGGTGGAAAACGAGCGTTGAAATTGAAATTGAATAAAAAATACTACTGCCAACACCTACTCCTAGAACGTTATGGGCTATGTTAGCAGAAAAACAGAAGACACATTATTTTAAAAACAAGAAAATCCATAAATGAAAATATATTCAGCAATACAAATAGGAGATTATCATCAAAATAATTGTGAAGACCATTTGTATATTGGAGAATATGGAAAAAATGAAATTCTTTGCGCTGTAATGGATGGTTGCACAACCGCATTGGAAAGTCATTTTGCTTCAACTTTAGTTGGAAAAATTCTAAAGAAAATTTGTATTGAAAAAGGTTATAAAGAATTTATTGAACAAAATGATGTACAACTCAATATCGAAGAAAACTTAAAATCAATTCTCCGAGATTTATTAAATGAGCTAAAAATTGTGAAAAATCAATTAATGCTTGACTCAAAGGAATTATTGACAACCTTAATTATAATGCTGTTTGACAAGAATAATGAACAAGGAATAATTTTAGCAATTGGAGATGGATTTGTTAATGTCAATGGAGAAATAACTGAATTTGAACAAGACAATAAACCCGATTATTTAGGTTTTCATTTATCAGAGGATTTTGAAACATTTTATAATTCTCAAAAACAGAAAATTGAATTTAACAAAATAAAAGACTTGACTATTTCGACTGACGGAATATTTAGTTTTGAGAAATTAGCACCGAATAAATCTAAAGAGGAGATTAATGTAATTGAATTTTTAACAACCGAAAAAACGAATTGTGAAAAAGACGAAATGCTTAATCTAAAACTAAAGATATTAGAAAATGAATTTGGATTGAAACCGACTGATGATTTTTCTTTAATCAGAATAACGGAATAAAAAACACAGCTCATAACAGTTACAACGGATTTGGGCAATTGGCATAATGGAAAGTTGGTTTTGTATTTGGAAAATTTGTGTTTAACCGAAAAATCACGCATATTTATTCCCCAACCTCGCCAAGCGCCAGAACGTTGGCAGAAACAATAGCAAAAATCGTATATAAAACAGAATGAGAAAAAACAATTTAAAATCAATTTTTTCTGTTGCAGTATTAATTCCATTTATAAGTTTTGCCCAAATTAAAATGGAAAAAATAAATTTATTAAATGGAAAAGTCGAATTTAATTCCCCGACGGAATTAACTAAAATGACTGATGAAATGTGGACATTAAAATATCATAATAGACCGAAACCTACATTTGTAGTATCAGATAAAAATGGAGGAGTCAATCTTATTGCGGACACAACAAATCAGTCTGCATCAGAAAGTCAATTGGGCTTATGGAAAGATTTCCAAATCGAACAGTTAAAAAAAAACAGACCTGATTTAAAAGTTTTAAATGGTGGCGTAAAAGTTATTAATGGAAAGAAAGTTGGATATTTTAAATTTATAACACAAGTAATTGACCAAAAAATTTTTAATTATTACTTTTTCATAATTGTTGATGGAAAAATTTTATTATTCTCATTTAATTGCATTGAAAAACTGCGAGTTAATTGGGAAAAGTCAGCAGATGAAATTGTAACTTCTCTTAAAACTAAATAAGATTGCTCCTGCCAACAGGTACAACGGATTTGGGCAATTGGTTTAATGGGAAGTTGGTTTTGTATTTGTGATGATTTGCTTCGCCTGTTCGCTATCGCTCGGGTGGCAAATTCGAATAATGGGCTTAATTTAATCCAAAATCCGCTGTTTACCAAAAAGTTACTAGTCATTAACTAAAAACAAAAAAATGATATTACTAAGAATCTTTATGACAGTATTTTTTTTGGTAATTAATTTTCTTGAATGGGATATGTATCTTCAAACAAAGAATACTCCAAGTGGTCTTGGTGGAGGTTTTTACATTCTCGGATATTTTGTTTTATCGATAATTATAACAATAACAGTCGCTATAAAAACGGACTTTAAAAACTTTAAAAAAACGGACATTGTTTTATTTGTTTTGTGTACTCCATTAAGTTTTATATCTGCTGTTTTTCTGTCAAATATTATAATGTAAATTTTCTGTCAGTAATATTTGAATCGATAAATTTTGGGTAAACGATCAAAATTTTAATTGACATTAATCTTTTCGCCCCCTAGATCTCGTTTGCAACGAGTACCTACTTAAATTAGAAGTTGAATCGCAGCGTTTGCAACGCGGGTAGGGCAGTTCATCTTTCGTAAAAATGCTTTAAAAGCCCTAAGTTATAGGTTAGTTACTTATACCGTTCTTACTTTTAATTCATCCCAAGAAACTTTTTAGTAGTAATTGAATTAATCATGATAGAATCACCATTGATTTTTTTGAAGTCTAATGGTTTTGCTTCATTTGTAACATTACTTTCAATAATTAATTCCATTTCTGCTACCTCATCAAATATTGTTCTTTCAATGTAAAGCGGGTAAATTGTATCTGAAACGGTATTTTCTATAACTAAATCTGATTGAGCAATTATTTCCCGCATTGATTCTTCATATTCCATAAATTCCAACTCATCAGAAACTGTTGCTTCGACAATTTTATTGCCTTCGGCAATAATGTCTTTTATTGTTTTTGGATTATAGGCAATTACAGTTTCAGGATTGAATAGTTCAACATTTTCTGCTAAAGAAGGTTTTCCAAATTTTGCTTCCTCACTGGTTTTATTATCTGTATTATCATTTGATGAAATGATGTTTTCAAATGAGCTGTATGGCAAGTTAACTGTGTTTTTTGCATTAGAAATATTTGAAAATGATACTAATGCAACTCCTAAAATTAAAACTGAATTTTTCATGACTAATGGTTTTTTGATTGATTGATTGATTGATTTTAAAATGAGATATCATTTTAAATGATATCTCATTTATATTTATACTATGTTATTGTTTTAAAAATTCGATGGCTTCATGTGCATTCGATAACTCTGCATATTTTAACGCAGTAAATCCTTTTTCATCTTTTGCATTACGGATAGCGCCTTTTGATAATAAAAGTTTAATAATTTCGGTTTTGTTGTAACGGGCGGCTACCATTAAAGGTGTCATTCCGTTTGATTTTTCATTTACATTTGCACCATATTCAATAAATTTTTTAACAATGTTTACATCTCCTTTGCAGATAGCAATGCTCAGAGGAGAAGCTGTTTCTGAGGAATTAACTTCATGTAAAGTATTCGAAAATGAATGCAGATTTGATGCTGATAAAGTACTTGTTGCAGTGATTAAAGCAACTCCTAAATAAATGATTGATTTTTTCATAATAATTAATTTTTGATTGATGATTGATTAAATAATTCGGATCATATAATAATATCCTATGCAAATATATGTCTTTAAAAAGGTATTGTGTATCGCATAGTACTTAAAATTAACTTTTAATTAACAAATTCAATTGTTTTATTGGCTTTGTGGATTAATATAAAAGAATGGTATGATTGTAAAAATAGTAAGAATCTGAATATCTTTCAGCTTCAAATTAATTATCGAGTTGAGGCTGCTATAAAAAAAAGCGATACCATCTTAAAAAATGGTATCGCTTTTACTTTAAAACTATAATTTTTATTTTATCAATAACTTCACATTATTATTTAGATCTTCACCAGTAATATTTAATATGTAAACACCGGGTAAATTCCTTTTTGTCAAATGAATTTTGAAATTTCCTTTACTGCTGCCATTGCTTTCCAGTACTTCTTTAAGGATAATGGTTCCTGTTCCATCCATTAAAGTGGCAGTTATGTTTGGCGAGTTGTAAGAAGGAATGTTAATATTTATCTGTTCTTTTACAGGATTTGGATGTATGACAATTTCATTTGTTGTTATTCTGAAACTCCATATATCTCCTGTTGTTGTCCCATAGTCATTTACAGCGTCCACTCTCCAATAGTAATATACTCTGGAATTTAAAGCTGTCGGCAGTTGGTATGATGGATTTTCCGAATAAGAAACATCAGTTAGTTTGCTTAGGTTTTCTGGGTCGGTACCAAAATAAACACTGTAATCTGTTGCATCAATATTACTTTCCCAAGCTAAATTGAAGTTTTGCGTAGGCAGTTCTAAGAAATAAGTTCCATTTGCAGGATTAGGATTAATCGCTTTTATTGGAGCTGGAGCCACTTCTGTAGTTGCTTCAAATATTTCGCTGTAATTCGAAGAATCGGTTTTGTTAGCTGCTTTTAATCGATAATAGTATTTAGTGCTATGAACTACATCGGTATCAGTATAAGTAGTTGTATTGGCGGCAAGTTCAGCTATTTGAATAAAAGAAGAACCGTCTGATGAGCGTTCTAATATAAAATTAGCTTCGTTATTTGAATTGTCATTCCAGTTTAAGATGGCTGTAGTTGAAGCTAATGGTGCTGCAATTGTGTGGCTTTCAAAAGTTATATTAGATGGCGCATTGATAACGGTTGTGTTGTAAATTGCAGCAATTTCTGAAGCAGATAAAGCGTAGTTAAATATTTTTAACTCATCTAATTTTCCTTTGTAAGGAGCAGGAGTAGTGTTAGCATACAGCTCAAGCGCTCCAATATTACCAATTACTAAATCAGTTGGTTCACCAATACCCACGGCTGTTCCTGTTGCATCAGTAACTTCATTAGTAAAAACACCATTAGTGTATAATCTTAATTTCTTTGCAGTAACATCTCTCATGATAACTACATGTACCCAATCTCCGGTATAATATCTGGTGGCTGCTAATGTTGATGTAAGTTCTGTTTTTACTTTGTCATCATCAATAGCAAATCGGAATTGATTATTTTTAATTTCTACATCAAATCTTTTACCTGTTGCGCCTGTCGTAGTATTTTTTGTAATCGAGCCTTTGCACAATATATAAGAACTCAATGTTGAGCCTGTTGGTATTAAACTAGCATCTGCTTTCATCCAAAATGAAACTGTAAAAGAATTTTTATCAAATAAGAGGTTTTCTTGATGTGGGACACTTACCATGAGTTTGTTCGGCAATAATGTTCCAAAATCTATTGCATTATTAGCTTTTCCAGATACTCTAACAGTAGCTTTGTCGAAAGCAGCATCTAATCGGCCATCATTAGCATAACTTGAAATATCTGCAATTTGATCACCATCTCCTGCGGTTTCTTTAAATGGCCAATGACCGACAAGTTCTGGATTTAGAGCGCGGAAATTCCATAAATCTCCAGTCACAATTCCTTTAGCATTAGAAGCATCAATTCTCCAATAATACGTTGTTGCTGGACTTAAACCAGTAACTGAATAGGTTGGAGCTGCAGTATAAGCTACATCGCCTAATTTTGTCAAGTTGTCAGGATTTGTTCCAAAATAAACAGAATAGGCTGTTGTATTTGAACTGCCTGTCCATTTTAAAGTTAGAGCACCATTTAGCAGCTCTACGGCATTCAACCCTGTAGCAGGTGTTGGAGTAGCTGCTTTTGTAGGTGCAGAAGGAATTGCCGGCGTAGTAATAGAATTTACATCACTATAACTCGAAGATTCAGTGGCAGTTTTAGCTTTTATTCGATAATAATATTTAGTGTTAGTGGTTAAATTAGTATCGGTATAGGTAACTGTATTTGCTGCTACTTGTGCTATTTGTGCAAAAGAAATTCCATCTGTTGAACGCTCAATTACAAAGTTAGTTTCGTTCTCTGAATTGTCTTTCCAGTTTAAAATAATTTTACTTGAAGGAGTTGGGATTTCAACTGAACTTGCATTGAATGTAATCGAAGTTGGCGGAATAATAAAATCCGGAGGTGTTTGATTTGTTAAATCATTAATGTATACTTCAATATTCAAATAAGGCGCATGTGTTGTGCTTACTGCCAAAGCATCGGCAGTGTTGTTTTTATTCAGCCCGTTTGCATCTTCCCAAGCATCTGGCATACCATCATTATCGGTATCCAAAGGAGCTGGAGCTCCATAAACATGACCTGCTCCACCATTTATAAAACCAAATTTTGATGTTAAATCGGTTTGAACATAAACATAGGTAGCAACTGTTCCTTTAGACATCAAATCGGAAATCATTAAATTTTCCACCTGGTCACGTCTCGGATACGACGCTCCTACACTTGACACAATTTTATCATAAGCGTTTTGAGCAGTTAGAGGAGTATTTTTCATTGGGTAATCATAAGGAGCAGACAGAATCGTTGCTATATCTCCAGTAGGATATCCAGTTAAATCTTGAGGAACTAAAGTACCGTCTAATACCCCATTTCTATTATTATCAAAATAGTTGCCCGCACCATATAAAGAGAAGTTATCATTTCCTCTGTTAAAAGGTGTAGTAACTGAACTGCTTGTATTTGGCCCTCCAATAAAATAATTATTGATAATATTTACATCCGAGTTTCCGGCAGAATCTCCTCCCATAATGTATGCGTCTCCAGATTCAGCATGTCCATAAGTATTTCCATAGTTACCCCAATTATAAACCACGTTGTTTACAAACTCGTTAATTCCTTTTATTTTATTGTTACGGGTTTTGTTGCAGATATATAAATTTCCAATTAAACTTATCTTACCGCCGACAGGAGGCTGCATCAATCCTCCCGCAGAGTGGTTGTGACGGTGCAATCCTTGGCCTATAATAGAATTCTGAATCGTTATATTATCAGGACTTGTGCCTTTGCTGTCCCAGTTAATAGAAAACACTTCGTCTGTACCCCAAGTAAAAGACATGTGGTCAAAAATCATGTTTGCACCATTTGCTATACCTGACGCGTCTTGCCCTTGGGTTGTGGTTCCATAACGAATACGAAGATATCGGGCTATAGTATTGTTTGAACCTGTAAATGTAACCTTTGCGCCTAGAAGCACAATTCCTTCCCCAGTAGCTGTTTGCCCTGCAATGGTTGTATTTTTTGCAACTACAATTTGAGATAATGTATTAATTATTCCTCCAACCTTAAATATTACAAATCTGCCTTCTTGACTAACTGCATCTCGAAACGAACCCGCTCCGCTATCATTTAAATTGGTCACAAAATAAATTTGAGGATTAGCAGCTCCTCTTGCTCCGGTTGTATACCTGCCAAATCCTGTAGCTTCTGGGAAGGCTAATGTTTGGGAATTTAAATTCCCGGAACTTAATGCAAGTCCGTAAATCAACAGTGCTTTTGGTACTTGTTTAAAAAGTAAAGTTTTTAATTTCATAAAGTAATTTGGTTTGGGTTAATTGTCTCAAAACTATTTATTTAACATTTCTTTAGTGTCCTGCTGTGTCCTGTTGTTTATTAGTAAAATATTTATAAATTCGTATAACCTTTTGGGTTCACTCTATTTTTGGACAGTTTCTTGTTGTTTGTATGAACCTGTTTGTAAACCATTTTTTTGCAGAATTTGAAGAAGCTTTCAATAAAAATAACTCAGAGAAATGCTTCTATTTCAATTTGAAAAAGTAGTTTTGCGGCGCTAATCTTTTGTCTTATAAAGGGAAGTCATATCAAGTTAAATAAAGAGGAAGTGGAAAAACCGGAAAATGAAGGAGTAAGCTGGACCATTTGCGAAGAATGTCAGGGACATGGCAAAAAAAAGCAAAGGCTCAGCAAGAAAGTGAGAGGCCGCTACCAGATGGAACTCGATCAATTTGAAAAAATGAAAGAAGGGACGGCTCCAGTTCGTCCTAAGGGTCACTTATATTCCTGCTTGAAATGTTATGGCTCCGGTTTGGTTCATTCTGCCAGCCATCCGATAATAGATAAAGAAAATTACCCACACGTTGCCATTATTGGAGGTGGAATAGGAGGTGTGGCTCTGGCTGTGGCTTGTTTGCACCGCGGAATTCCTTTTACTCTTTATGAACGCGATACTCACTTCGAAGCTCGGTCTCAGGGTTATGGACTCACTTTGCAGCAAGCCAGTAAAGCGATAGAGGGATTGGGGGTTTTTACTTTAGAAGAAGGGGTGGTTTCAACAAGACATCTGGTTCATACTATAGAAGGAAAAGTAATCGGTGAATGGGGAGTCAGAAAGTGGTTGCAGATCGATGTGAAGACTTCTCAGAAACGTTCAAATGTGCATATTGCACGGCAATCTTTGCGCTTAGCATTACTTGAGCAACTCGGTGGACATGATAAGGTACAGTGGGGACACCAGTTAATAGGCTTTAAGGAAAGTGAGAGTGGAGGTGTAGATTTAAGTTTTCAAGTAAACGGGGAGATGAAAAACTGTAAGGCGGATCTTGTGGTTGGAGCCGATGGTATTCGCAGTTCGGTGCGGAGGTTACTGATAGGTGATGATATTACCCCATTGCGTTACCTGGGTTGTATTGTGATATTAGGTATTTGCCCTTTAAGCGCTCTTGAAGGTCTTGATAGTTCTTTGCTGGACTCGGCCACTGTATTTCAAACCGCCAATGGCAATGAGCGAATCTACATGATGCCTTATACGTCAGACTCGGTGATGTGGCAGCTTAGCTTTCCAATGCCCGAAAAAGAGGCTAAGGCGTTAAGCGCTCAAGGATCTCAAGCACTTAAGGAAGAAGCGTGTCGCAGAACTCAGTGGCACGATCCCATTCCTCAGATTTTAGCAGTGACTCTGGAAGCTCAGATTTCCGGCTATCCTGTGTACGATCGGGAATTGCTTAAGTCAGAATTGTTGAGTAAATGTGAGCAAGTGACTTTAATCGGAGATGCGGCTCACCCAATGAGTCCATTCAAAGGACAGGGGGCAAATCAAGCATTGCTGGATGCTCTTTCTCTAGCTCGGGGGATTACGAGAGGATGCAGGCCTTTATCTCAATGGAGAAAAGCTGGAGTGAGGGAAAGTGTATTAACTGAGTTTGAAGCAGAAATGTTAGAACGCAGTGGTGCAAAAGTAAAAGATTCAGCCGCTGCCGCGGAGTTTCTGCATTCCGAAATTGTGCTTCATGAGGGTGATGAGCCTAGAGGACGGTGTTTAAAGAGAAAAGACGCATAGAGGTTGATAAGTATTTTTTGAACCATAAAAAAAACTTCCGAAATCTAATGACTTTGAAGGGTTGTGATTTTTTGTGGTTCTTATGAACCTGTTTGCCAATCATTTTTTTGTAGGATTTAAAGAAACTATCAGTAATCTAAATTTATAATTTGTGAATATATTTTAATGCTAACCTTATCGTAAAGATTAAATTATATATTGTAAGTTTAGACGAGTTTCAAAAAACAAACGCCACAATCTATAATAGTCATTTTTTATTAAAATGAAAAAATTAAACCCTTCGATCACACATCATTTACTGATTGGAATCTTCATTAGTATTTGGCTTTTTATTTTCGCTTTTTTTATAAGACCTTTTGATGATGGAACAATAAGCTTTAAAATGTGGCTTTTTATAAGTATTGGATTTAGCTTAATTGCATTTCTATGTTACGGACTACTTGCTATAATTCAAAAAAGTTTTTATCAAAAATTCTCAAAATGGAATGTCGGTTTTGAGATAGTTAGTCTAGCGTTTTTTCACTTGCTTTTTTTAGTAAGTACCTATTTCTATTATAAAAGCCCCATATTGAATGGAGGATATGATTTTTTTGAGTTTCTAAGTATAATAATTCTTAAATCGGCTTTGATTTCAACTCCAATAATAGTGTTGGCTAGAATATATTCTGTAAAATTAATTCCAGTGAAAGTCGAAAGCATTCTGTCCGAAAACGAAGAAATAATTATTAGAGGAGAAAATAAATTAGATATTTTAAAAATAAGAGCAAATGACTTGGTCTGCGTTTCTAACGCACAGAATTATGTAGAGATTTTCTTTATAGATGAGAGTCAGCTAAAAGTAAAATTAATTAGAAGTACACTTAAAAAAATTCAGGATAATTTTGACTTTTTAGTTCAGGTTCATCGTTCGCATTTAATAAATCCATCACATTTTAAATCTTGGAAAAATCAGGATACCATTTCCCTTACTCAAATTGACCTGCCTGTTTCTAAAAATTACAAAGAGTATTTATTGTCCTTGTAATTTTCGTACCTAAAACGACACATTTCATACCTAACTCTCATTAAATGTTAAATTAAGGATGTTTAAGAGTTTATTTTTGCCTCTAAAATCTAAATTAAATATTTTATGAAAAAGCTATGGTTTAGGAGATCAATATATCTCGTTATGATATTGTTAATAATTTTTATAGGTGTTTTTATCTGGGCGGATAATGAATTAAATAAAGTCTTGGGTCAGTCAACTAAGGTTATAAATGTTTCTTCAATTGTTAAGCCATCTAAAGCAATTCAAATAAAAAATGTAAGCATACTTTCAGAAGACTGTAGCAATTTTATAAAAAATCAAGATGTAATTATTAAAGATGGTGTGATAATTCAAATTGGTAAAATCCAGCTGCTGGATAGCACAACTATTATAATTGACGGTACAAACAAATTCCTGATCCCAGGCCTTATAGACAGTCATGTTCATCTAAAAGAAAGTAAAAATGATTTGTTTTTATATTTAGTTAATGGTGTTACCTATGTTAGAGAAATGGCTGGAAGTCCTGTCGTTTTAGAATGGAGAAAATCAATACAAGAAAATGGTATTGGGCCAAGAATGTTTATTGCTTCTCCGCCAATATTTAGTGAGAGTGGATTAACAGGTTATTATTATAGCTGGACACGGCATGCAATCAATTATTCAACTAAAAATGATGCTGAAAAAGCAATAAAGAAAATAAGCAAACAGGGCTATGATGCAATTAAAATGTACGGTTTTGTAAATCCAGAAATGTTTAAAACTACAATTGAGATTGCCAAAGAGTATAAAATTCCAGTTATTGGTCATATTCCATTAGTTGGTTTAGAAACGTTTTATCCATCAGGTCAAAATGAGGTTGCTCATATTGAAGAGATAACAGTAAAAACTATTGATGATTTTGGAAAATCAATTTCCAGAAATCCAAAAGAATATCTCCAGTTTTTAAAAGTACGTTCAGACCAAATTGCAAAAAAACTAAAAGAGAATAACATCAGTGTTACTTCAACGGTTTGGTTATGTGAAAGTTTTATAAAACAAAGATTTGACTTAAAATCTAAACTGAAAGAAATAGAACTAAAATATGCTAACCCAAAAATTGTTGAAGGAACGCTGCTTTACAAATTGGGATGGCTTCCCAGTAAAAATGGATATGAATATGACGGAGAAGACAAACCTGAAGCAAGAAAATTATCATTAACTTTTTGGAATACTTATGTAAAAGCTATTCATATTATGACAAAAGCATTAGTCGATAATAAAGTTACAATTATGGCTGGAACTGATGCCAATGTAGCTACTGTTGTTCCTGGGTTTTCACTTCATAATGAATTAGAGTCATTATCCAAATCTGGAATGACTAACTCACAAGCACTCTATTCGGCAACAGTTGCGCCAAGTAATTGGATGAAAAAGAGAACTGGGAAAATAAAAATAGGATACAATTCAGATTTAGTATTACTGACAAAAAATCCTTTAGAAGATATTAAAAATACAAAGGCTATAGAATATGTGTTTTTTGATAAATACAGGATTGATAAAATTCAAATTAGAACTATTTTGAAAGCGATAGAAGATGCAAATAATGAAAGCAGAAGTATAAAAATTGACGAATACTTATAAATGAAAAATTTTGGATTCCTTAAAGGTTTAGAATCTTTGACCTCTGTCAGTTAAGGTACTGACAATAATTTTCAAACAAAAAACCTCCAAAAGCTAATGACTTTGGAGGTTTTTAATTTTTTCAGTTTAGAGCAAAAAAAAATTTCTCAATTTCTTGAGAAATTTTGTGGTCCTTACGAACCTGTTTACGAACCATTTTTTACAGGATTTAAAGAATCTTTCAGTTAAATAAATATAATTTTACTAGGTTCTTGCAACATTATAATATAAAATGAAAAGTCTTTAATGATTTTCCATTTGGAAAAAAAGATTCCTCATTTTCAACAAGTTTTAATCCTATTTCTATCGCTTTAGTAACAAGAATCTCTTGATCTATAAGCTGAAAAATTGAACCCACTTTTTGGACGCTTTCAATTCCGGATTGGCTTACTGACTGTACTCCATTATTTGATTGTATAGAAACAATAAGATTTCCACCTGTTTGAAGATTGTTTATTGAAAATTCTAAACTTTTATCAATCCCCGTATATTCTAATACTAAACCTGCCCAGATAAAATCGGCTTTGCAAAATACTTTTGTATCTGTAGTTATATCAAAATTTTTAAGTTTTAGGGAGGTGATTTTTTTTTCATATCTTTCTTTCGCTTTGTCTAAGTAGTCTTGATTGATATCGATCCCAATTACATTTTGAGTAATAGTATTATCAATATGTTCTAAGCCATTTCCCCCTGCAACTCCTAAAAAAAGACATGTTTTAGGTTTTATGTTATTTAGATATTTTTTGGTCAATGAATTCAAAACGGCTAATTGACCAACTGAATTATGAGACATATGATTTTCATAATCCTCTAAAGGAATTTCATTCCAAGGGCTGGTTTGTTTCTGGTTCATAATTCTAATATAGTATTAGTTTCTTGATAATTCTAACTTTATTTTGACTAATCATTCGATTGTTTCGAACCAAAAAAACCTCCAAAATCATATGACTTTAGAGGTTTGTGATTTTTCAGTTTACAGCAAAAAAAAACTTCTCAAGAAATTGAGAAGTTTTGTGGGCGATGAGGGATTAGAACTTAATCTCCAATGCGTTGATATATAGTAAAATATATTAGTCTAAAACATAAGGGTCTCGATTTTGCTCCTTTAAACAGATACAAATATCACTAAATCTTATAATGTAAATTTACTGATTAATAAGGTATTGACCAAATGTATGCGCAATTAATTCATACTAAAAAATGAACTAGTTATTAAACTAGTTGGGTATTCTAGGGAAATTTATTCTCTATTTTTTGGTTTCTTCTTTTCATCCAAAAATTAGCGGTTCTACTTGTTCAATTTTCAAACCTGCATACTGGCAGAACTCTTCAATGGTTACTAACTCATTTTCAAGCTTATTCAGGCTCTTTCTGATGGCTTGCAACATTCGAGCGCTTTGTCTGTAACTCTTGCCTGTGATGCGTTCAATGTCTTTTGGATAAATACATATTCTCTTAATTTGTATTTTCATACTCTATCTATAGCTTTGAGTAGGCTATGCTATACGTCTAATAGCTTGCTTCTCTTTTTAAAACTAGTGCAATTTAATCATTATTTCAAGACGTTCAATAATGATTATTGATGCTCTATTGAGTCATTTGCGTCGTTTTAGGACATATCGAACACCTCCCCCTTTTTATTGTTCTGAAATAGCTTAAAATTTGTTTCTAAATCAATCGGAAGATGTTGCAACGGAAAGATGATTTAGAGTAATTATTAATCTAAAATTTTAGAAATTATGGCAAGACAGAAAGGCATAATTAAATTGAAAGGTACTATCGGAGATATTACTTTTTACAAAACCCAAGACGGGCATTTGGCACGTGAAAAAGGCGGCATTGATGCTAGCAGAATAGCCAATGATCCTGCGTTTCAAAGAACGCGTGAGAATGGTTCTGAATTTGGTCGAGCGGGAAAAGCTGGAAAGATTTTGAGAACGGCATTTAGAGCCTTGCTTTTGAATTCTGCGGACAGTAGAATGGTTAGTCGATTGACTCAACAAATGGTTAAAGTTATCCAAGCTGACACAACTAGTGTTAGAGGATTGCGAAATGTAATTGATGGCGAAGCAGAACTTTTAGCCGGTTTTGAATTCAACATTGGTGGAAAACTAGGCACTACTTTGTTTGCTCCTTTTGTGGCAACAATTGACCGTGCGAATGGCGATATTGTGGTTGATTTAGCTTCATTTATTCCTTTGAATATGATTGCTGCACCAAGTGGAACCACGCATTATAAAATCATTTCTGCTGGTGCGGAAATTGATTTTGAAGCTGAAACTTTCGTGGTTTCTAATTCGGAATCAGATATTTTGCCTTGGGATATTAATCCATCGGATGCTATTAATCATTCTAATCCTGTTTCTCCAGCAAGTACAAAACCATTGTTTTTAGCTCTTGGAGTTGAGTTTTACCAACAAGTTAATGGTCAAATGTATGCCTTGAAAAATGGGGCTTACAATCCATTATCGATTGTGAAAGTGGATAGCGGTGTATAATGGTTATTTCTATAACTAGAACTTATTTCCCTGATGGAACGAATGGCAAACTCGAATGCGAGGGTAAATTCATTTGTAACACTATTGAATTGCCTTGGAAAAATAACGAAACGAAAGTTTCCTGCATTCCGGAAGGGAAATATTTTATAAAAAAGCGATACAGCAAGAAATTTCAATGGCATTTGGAGGTTATGGATGTCAAAAATAGAAGCTTGATTCTATTTCATCCTGCCAATAATGCTTTGCAAGAATTAAATGGTTGTATTGCTCCAGTAACGAAGCTTTCAGGACCAGGCTTGGGGCTGATGTCACGTAAAGCTTTTGCTAAATTGAAAAATTTAGTAAATGCTATTTTAGAAAAAAACGAAAGTGTAGAATTAATTATCAAATCTTAAATTCATAGATTATGAATGCAATAAAAAGAGCGAAAGCTCCAACTCCAAAATTTTTCAAAGTGCTTCGAAATATTGGTTTGGCATTGGTCGCCGTTAGCGGAACTGTTTTGGCTGCTCCAATTGCTTTGCCAGTTGTTGTTACTTCGGTAGCAGGTTATTTGGCGGTTGCTGGGGGTGTTATTTCGGCAGTTAGCCAATTGACCACCGAAAAGGCAGATGGATCACAGTAATTCGACCGTAATGGGTACAGCTGGCGGTACATTTTTGAGTGTTTTACCGAATTTACATTCGGAGGATGTACTAAAAACTATAATTCTTGCTACACTTGGTGCGATTGTCAGTTTTACAATATCTTTTGTACTCAAAATTTTCATCAAGAAGCACAAAAAATAGTCTAATTCTAGTTGTGGTGACCTTTGGATTAGATCATATTGAAGCCCAAACCGCAAGGATTGGGCTTTTTTTGTGGCTAAAAATTAAACTTCTTCAAATAGGTTTAGCGTAATTTCTAAAACGACCACTTCGGAATTGTGGTTGTATAATTCTTGCCATTTTGCACTATCAATGGCTTTGGCTCTGGTGTCGAAAACTCCGAAACATACTCTTGATGCTTTGGACTTCCAATTGTCGGTTTGATACAAAATAAATAGTTTCATTTTTATTGATTTTTGGTTTATAAATGGGTTTATTTCCTGCAATACCTGTATAAAATGGTTTTACGTAGGTCATTTATTAAATTGATGTTCTCGTGAAATTGTTTTTCCTTTTTTTCTAAAAGTTTGAGTGCTGTGATGTTTTTTTGGTGTTCTTCGTGTTCCTGCATCATCAAACTAGCTTTCTTATTGAATTCTTTTACGAAATTTGGAAGGCGTAAAAACGGAATTACTGAACCTACTAAAAAAGGATGCCAAAATTTAGTTTGCCATAAGCTGTAAGCCACAAAATAAATACTCTCGCAATCTTCTTCATTTTGAAAAATGACCACAAAACTATTTGTAAATGGTTCTTTTTGTGGTTTACCGCTGTTCATTCCTTTGTTGAGTATAAACAAATGAGGTTTTGTATAACTGGTATTCTTTTGGTGAGTTTTAATGATAAAATTTAGCATACTTTCGGTTTTTAGGATAATGCGCCTCGCTCCGCTCCGCACACATTAAATTTTTTAAAAGAAAAAAGGAAAAAAAAGAAAGTCGTCTCTCAAGTGGAGGTTTCAAGAAAAGCAAGTTTTTTCAAGAAAATACTACCCGGATTTTTAAGATGGATTTGTTCGGAAGTGGGTTTTTGATTCTAGTCAAATGTTGATGCGAAACGAAAACGTAGGGTGGAGATTTTATTGAAAACCGTAGGCTTGAACTTTCTTTTCTTGAAACTGGAGCTTACCTTTACTTTCTTTTTATTTATTTTTTTATTTTTCTCGCGACCGATAGATTTCTTATGAAATGGGATCTAAAAACGTTGATTAGGAAGATAGAAGTTCTTTAGAAAGGGTATGGATTTTTAAAACAGAAAAAAGAAATATAAAATTCATTCCTATTATTTTTCTGGTTTGAAAATCCATACTCTTTCCTGGACTTGATTTTGTGAGTATTGAAAATCACTTTTCGATATTTTTTATTTTATGGAAAAGTTTCAAGTGATTTTCAATACTTACAAAAACAATGAAAAAATAATTCCTAGTGCGATGAGGCAGAAGCGCAGGCAAGTGTGTGGTTTTTTATTTGCTTACTGGTGGTGTTTCTGATTGTTTTTATGATGGCTTGATGCCACAAACGTTCTTGGAATTATTAGATTTTCGGCAACCAAAGAATGTGCTATGAAATTGCTATGGCATCTTGGCCATCGTGAAAACAATTACTTCGATAGTTCTGGCAAATAAAAAATCACACTCTTGCTGGCTTTTTGGTTTTATGGGTAGAAAAATGGCTTTATCCATAGGCAAATCAACTACATATTAAAGCCATTTTTCTATTCATAAAAGCAATGCAAACACTACCGATTTAACCACAACGCTGATAAAACCGTTGTGAAGTTCTTGCGAAATAATTGCTTGAATTTTAAGAAAATGTTGTTCGGAATTATGACAGTGGTTTGTGAAGGACGGTTTTTTTGAGCTGCTCTCTACGAATGTTTCAATGTTAAGATATTATTTATGGAGCTGCTCAAAAAAGTTGTCCTGGAGCAAACCACAAGCGCGTTGGGTGTGGCGGCTGTTTTACATAAATGATATTATAACTTCATTGCAAAAACCAAAAAAACAATAACAAAGCTTTATAATGAATTATAATACTCAATTATGTAACACAGCTTGGGGAAAAGTTTTTGTTGCCCTACCCACAAATTTCCTTTTGAACCGTAAACGTTCTAGGGCGTACAAAAACTTTTGGAGCGTTGGCAAAGGAGGGGCAATTGGAATGTAAAACTTCCTTTTTACCAACGAACGAAAAAGAATTTTCTCGTTATTGGAGACGTAATTAGTGAAATGAAGCAAACAAAGAATTGATGCTAGGAATATTTGGACTAGGAGCGATTTTTGTGCAGCTGAATGAGATAATGGGTTTCAATTAATAAGATCATTCCATTTTTTTAATTGAAGTAATGTTGAATTTAAGTATTTAGAAAATTCAGGTAATCTTTGAATTATAGGACAACTTAAATTGTAGTATTCTAATGGATTAAAATCAATCTCTGGATACCTTGATTTATTGTTGTGATTATGTGAAATCAAATTTGAATAATAAAGAATTAAGACATAATAATTTTCAATCATAGTATTATTGAAATGTTCTTTTGTAATTTCTATAAAATCATTTAGTTGCTTTTCATTTTTTAATAACTCATTAAATTCTTTTCTAGTTTCATCTGCTTTTTCAGGATTTAATTTATAAATTAAATCAAAAACTAAATCCATTTTTTCAATTAAATGCTCTTTAAATCCATTTGGAAGTTCAAAATTATATTCACGTAATTCACTTATCGTTTTTAAAATCTCGTGTAATATTTCATTTGAATATTCAAATATTTCTGTTCTTTTAGGTAATAAATTTAAACCGTTCTCCAAATTATTCGAATAACCATCTAAATTTTCACTTCCAATAATTTTTTCAAATTCATAATCCTTCAAAAAAGCTATCTCTTTTTGTCTTTCGTTTGCAGAATCTAAAAAAACTTTTAGTGTATAGTGACTCGTATTATGTGCATCTTTTTCTTTAGTAAATGTTTTAACCATAAAAGCATACGCTTTTAACCCTTTTTCAGAAGCTTGTTGAAAATGATAAAAGGAATTAGAATACTTTTTGTTTTCATAGAGAATTCGTGAAACTTCTAAATCCGCTATTGCCAGATCTATCCAAGACTGAATGTAATTTTTATTCATTTGAAAAAGTGTTATCAGAATATTTTAAAGATTGTAATTCATTTTTATCATTAAGCCAAATGATGTATTTTCTAAATTTTTGTATGTGATTAATTTTTTTAATTTCATCATTTAATGGATTCTTTTTGATAAAATGACTTGCTAACCAAAATAATTTCAGCTTGTTATTTTTTAAAGCATTTAATAAATTTTCTTTGTTTAACAAAATCAATTCTTGAGTATCACCATAGCTAAATTGTTGTGTATTTATTTGATGTTTGAATCCAATACTATTCTCATCAATATTTAGATAAGTATTATTATCTAACTCTGTAATTTTAAGCAATTCTCTAGTTTTTTTCGATGGTATTTTTATTTCCTCTTCTCCATCAACGTTATTACTCATTACTCTTGCTAAACAGTTATATACAAACTTATTTTCCTGAAATTCAAATGTGTTATTAGTTTCATTTATCCAATTCATCCAAAATAAATTAGAAGGATTTGTATAAGTATCTGTATCAGGATATGCAAAATAGCTGATCGAAATAGATTTTGGATCTTTTATTAACTGTTGAAATAAATGTTTAAAATCATCCTCAAGAATAAAACAACCAATACATTCTATAAATGAGTTAACGGTTTTTGATGAATTTGTTAACGATGTGTATTGATTAATTGCCAAATATTCATTTTCAACATCTTCATCAAAATCAACATTGTTATACTTTAGCCAATTATTAAAATCTATTTTTGGGTCTTTAGTAACAATTTTATCTATTTCTTTTTGAATATCTTTTGAACTGTCAATTTCTGGAGCTAATTCTTCTTTAATTATCCACAATGGCGGATTAAAGTATTCATCTACTTCACTTTCAAGATTAGTTTGTAAATCTTCTATAGGATTATTTATGTGTACAATTTTAGAATAATCATCAATCCAATCGAATTTCCTGTTCTCTTCATTATATTTATAAGGTAAATAGTCTGACAAATAACCTTTTAAATAATGAACAGCCAACCAAACATACTTTTCTTCATATGTGAATTCTTTACTTTTACTACCGTGACTGGCGTCGGTATATACACTCCCTTTTGTTCTGTCAAACCCTAAAGATTTAATATATGCTATTGCCGTTGACATACCCCAAGTTCTTGCAGATTCACAGCCTTTTAAAACTGAACTGTATTTAGAATAAAAATCACTAATAAAAGGATTAGTTTTTTCATATGAATGTGAATTGAAACCAGTAGCTATTGATAAGAAATCATCGTAGGCCTCTTTTATAACATACCAAGACAAATCGTGACCAATTGGATAAAACTCTTCTTTAGGATTAGCAATGTATTTTGAATCAACTTCTAAAATTATAAAATCATCTTTTTTTATAGGTCTTGCTTTTATAGCTTCCTCTTCGTTTATTAGATTAAATTGAAAAGCTCTTTCGATTATCGCTCTAAATCCATATCTAACAATTACATTTCTAAATTTATTAGTATCATTAAAAATATTGTTTAAACACCATAAGGCAATTTCGTGTATAGCATTTTTGTCTTTACATTTAGTTGCAACACCCAGAGTAATTGATGCCAAATCTTCATTAATTTGCGGGTCATTAATTTGCACCATTAAATCTAAAAGTTTCTTGAATTCTATTGGCAGAATTAAAGCCCATTTCGTTAATTTGACACGAATTTTTTCTCGTAGCTTTTGGTCAATAGTTGTCAGACCCCAAGCATATATTAATGGAAGTCCATCGAACATATCAGTTTCGTCTAAATCAAAATTATCATCAAGAATACTTTTTATTGACCATTCATTTAGTTCGTATTCTCTGATATTTAATTTATTTGAAATAATATTTTTTTCTGTACTATCAAGACCAGACCAAAACTTATCTCTTTCAAAAACACTTGGAATGTTTTTTAAAATATCGTGAAGAAACATTGCATTAAAAGCGCTTTCATTATCATATGTCAGAGGTATAATTAAATTTTGTAAGATTTGAAATCTTTTAATGTAATCTTCCTTAAATATTGTAATTATCCAATCCTTAAACTTACTACTTAAATCATTAGGTACTAGATATAAAGTACTTAATTGAAGTTCGAAAACTTCGCTTTCAGAAAACCCTTTTGTCAAAAAATTATCAATACCAATAAGTTTTTGATTCTTTATAAATACATCTGTAATAATATTTTCGATGATTCTTCGATTTGGTATAAAATCTACATAAGAATTATTTACATCATCTAACTCATTTGATAACGGTATTGGCTTAAAAATAGAATCTGGTAAACAATCAATATCTTCATTTATTATTGAATGACTAATTTTGCTTGAAACAACGTTTTCAAGTATTGATTGGTAACTAAAATTATAGAAACGTTCTTTTTCTTCTAATATTGAATTAGTTTTTTTGTCTCTTTCATATTTTATAAGAATTCCGTTATTTGATAAAAATTCAATTAAAAGTTCTATCTCATTATTATCTAAATACTTTAATTTATTTTCAATTTCTAAATCAAAAATTTGAGTATGACTTACTTCGGAATTATAATAAAATAAATCAGAGATTATGTTTAAGAAATCTAAAACAGGTTTTACGGATTTAGATTTTTTAGTCTCTAGTGATTCTAAATATTCATCATTTATTCTTTCGACTTTTAAATTAATAAGTTTAGAAGTGGCAGTTTGAACAAAATCATTTCCTTTGATTGTTGAACCTTTATAGTTTTCGCAAAATAATTTTAAAGCAAATAAACTATCTAATCCTTTTACTAATTGATGATTTTCAATGTTAATATCATATTTTTTGAAATAATCATTTGCAACATCTTCTACCTTTACATCCCCTTCTCTTTTTAATCTTAATTCTTCGTATTGTTTTTTATAAACTGGCAACTTTTGATTATTATAAAAATATTCTCTTGCGCTAAAAACAAACCGAATCCTTTTGTATTTATTAGTTATTTCAATTATTTCATTAATTCTGTCGTACCAATTTGCTTCGTTTGAAAAGTCTTCATCAAGACCATCAATACAAATCAATACAGTTGTATTTTCAGCTGCTTTAATATTGTCAAAAGCTAATTGACAATCTTTTCTAACAGCAATTGCTTCGAGTGCATTGAAAATCTCGTTCTTGTTCCAATTAGTTAACTCCAATTCTTTGGATAATAATTGTGTCCAATCTTTAGAATTAGCTCCTTTTGCTTGAATTAATATGGCTGGTGCAGATTTTTTTACACATTCTTCGACAGCATAAGCCAAACCAAGTGTTTTCCCTGTTCCTGGCTTTCCCAAAATTATGCTAGTCGATATTAGAGTTAAATTATTTTCAATCTCTAAATATTTATTAATAATATCGGTATTAAGCTCTCTTAAACAAATTTTTAAATTTTGATATATAGGTTTCTGAAAATCTGTTGGATTTATAGTCTCAAGTATTTCAACAGCTTCATAAATAGTGTTTAAAATTGTTAGTTCTTTCTCGTCATTTATGCTTAAATTTATTTCAACTCCATTTGTTAATTTTGTTTCTAATTCTGTCGAACTTTTTATTAACTCATCAAGAAAATAATTAATTATTTCAAGCTTGTTCTTGAGGTCATCTGAATTTACAGTGACATTGATAAACTTGGCAGAAATTTTTAAAGTGTGATTTATTTTATTTTTGAGATCTAATATTTTGGCAAGTATCTTTTTTCTAAACGGTAAACTATTAAGTTGTTTGTCTATTAAGTTTTGAATATCTCCTTTTGTATGTAAATCACCAACATACCTTTCTTTTAGCCAGTAATTGGTTTTTTGCAAGTCAAATTTATCCTTTAAAAAACTTGAATAAATTACTTCTTTTTCAAACCAATATTTAGTAACTCCCTCGTTTTCTGGAAATTGTAACTCGTTTAAGATAGTTTGTTCAAACCACCAAGTAATTTTAACGTTGGGTAAAGATTCTTTTATTTCTTTTTCAAAATTTTTAATCCTTTCATCTTCACTGTTTACAGTTGGCTTTTTGCCTCTACCAATTTTAATAGAACTAACATTGTGCGGAATACATATAATATACTCAATGATATTTGGTCTAATATTTAATGCTGTAGTTACAGAATTCTTTATTTGATTTATTTCATTATTATCCAATGCTTGTTTAAACCATTTTGATTGGATCGCAATAAAATTCCCATTTGATAGTTTACCGTAAGCTTCAATTCCGCCATCTCCACCAGCACCATTTATTACTTTGAATTCATCTAATGTAGTATTGTAGTTTCTTGATAAATATCTCTCGAATAATTGATTACATAGAGTCTCAAATGAATTTTGATACCCTCCACCATAAGTATTAAATGAATCCCACATTTGTAATATATTAGATTAGTTCTTATTTATAATTTTAGAGCAATAGAATTAAATTTGTGGATTATTTTCAGTCAATCCTTTTTTTAATTCCTCCAGTATTTCAACAGCATATTTTAAGTCCCAATCTTTATCTCTAATCCATTGTTTTGCGATTGCTGATTTCTCGACATTCACAACATTTTCATTTATAGTTTTTAGGATTCTATCGTTTATTGCTTCTGAAACATTTAAAAACTTGCTGGCTTTTCTTCCTAATACTCTTGCTGCAATTTTAAACTGGTCTAGTTTATCGTCATCAGGAAAAGTATCAAAGTGGTGTTCTATTATTTCATCAAAATTTAGGTCAAAATAATGTTCTATTATCCTTAAAATATCATACAGATCATTCCCACGATCTTCCGGTCTATCGCTCCAGGCAATTAGTTTTAAAATAACCATTCCTGGTAATGATGGAATCTGCACAGACTTTTCTTCTATCTTGATAGTTTCCGGTTCCTGCAACACTTCGGTAAGTCCCAATACGTGCAAAAAGGTATTACGCTGATTGAAATTTACAGTAAATTTTTCTTCAATTTCTCCAAAAGGCAATAAATCAATGACGGTATTGAATTTGGGATGGTAAAATGTCCAAGGAGCTTGCACTTTGTTAAATCCAAATTTGACAAGCTCATCCTCGATTGATTCAAATTCGTGAATAGAGGAAATCATTATCGCAAAATCGATATCTTTTGTACCTCTGCTTGGTTTTATGCCATCTTTTAAAAGATTTAAGGCTACTGCACTTGCCCCGATTAGATAATAAGGTACATTTAGTTTGATCATTACGTCATCAATGCAATCAAAAACTTCCTTGAAGTAAGGAATGGCGAGTTCTTTATAGGTTTGGTTCGATATATTCATTGAAGATTAATTTTGCAGTTTCTTTGCACCTTTTGTCATCAGTAATCATTAAATCGGTATATACTAATTCCTTTGGAGCTGTATTTGTATTGTAATTATTATTCCAAAACCTATCATAAACCATTATTTCTCCCTCATCATCCGGCAACAGTTTGTAATTTAGTATTAATTCTTTTGTTGTTTCTTTTGTGTATAAAATGAATTTTTCCGGACGTAAATGGTTGGTTATTATATCCCCAGCAGGTTCGCCTCCCCAAACTGTTTTATCGGTATTTAATGGTATTGTTCTCCAATCTTTATCTTTGTTTTGAAATCTAAATCGTTGTTTGAAAAGAGTAGGCTTTAATGTTTGTTCGAATTCTGTAATCCATTTGTTTAGTAATTCTTCATAATTATTGATTACATATTCATTTTTGTCTAGTCTTGCTATTAAATTAGTTTCCAATAATCCATTTATGATTAAAGGAATGTTTCCCAATGCTACATTCGTTACTTCTGCAATTTCACGTTGCGTTTGGTTGATTAATTTTGGTTTTAACAGAAAATGAAAAATTACTTTTAATCCTGTTTTGGTAAACGCTCTATTTCCTTTTTCCTTCAGAGTTTTAGTAGCTTCATTCGTATCGATATATAGAAATAAATTATCCGTATTAATATAAACATTCCCATTGCCTTCCAGATAGTTTACACGATTTTCTCGAAGTTCTTTTTTTACTTTTGGATATAATTTTTCTGCCACCAATAAAAAATGGGTGAATTTGTTTTTATAATTAAGAATGTTAAATAGTTGATGGTTTTTGACATCTTTCTTTATTTCAACAAAAAACATTTTTTTTTGATTGTTCAGAATAATGCTTAATTCTCCATCAACTCCTTTATCCTTATTATAGTCAATAGTTTTCCAATCCCAATTTATTGGAACATTTTTCTCTAAATTATGAATCGCATTATTTAAAATATCTATTTCATTCATTGTAAAAACTCATTATGTTCATTATTTACTTATGTTCATTATTCGTGAACAGATAAAAATTATGAACAAATATATGGATTTTATATAAATAGCCACTATTTAAGGGAAGTGTTTTTTTAAACAATTGAAAGTATTGAATGGAATATTAAGAAATAAAACTATCTTATTTTTCCCAAATTACACTAATAATAGTTTCATATTGTTTTGTAGGAATACAGTATTCAAAGAAATCAGAATCATCTTCATCATCTTTTAACTCGAACCATATAGATTTGTAAATTTGTTGTGCTTTTTCTTTACCAGAATAAAGATATTCATAATTAGCATCTATATATTCTAATGCAACAGAATCCTCGGGAGGCGCTAATTTGGTAATGTTTTTGATTTTTATCCAAAAATTATTTGATTTGCTCCAATATCGTACTACACCTTTATTTACAAACACCACAAAAAGGGGATAAATATCTAGGGATAATAATCTGTAGATTATTGAAGTCAAACTAGTCTTAAATCTTATTGATAAATCTTTAACTAAATCGGGAGAAAATTTTTTTCTAAATGTTTCTTTTCTAATAAGGTCTTCAGGCATCAAAAGTTCAGATGCAAAATCATTAGCTTCCCATTCCTGAATTCCTTTTTTTGCTTGTTGAACTGTAGTATTAAACCAATTTAAAGTATTTGAAGTTTCATTATGTGCTCCAAGATCTAATTTACTATGTAACAAAAAGTGACCTATTTCGTGAGCAATAGTAAATCTCTTTCTTTCTTCAAATTGAATTTCAGAATTAATTTTTATTAGAGTTTTAGAATTTCCTCTTACAATTTTACCATCTGAATTCTTAAGTGGCATTTCAATAAGTGTTGCTCCAAGACTGGCAACAAATATATCCATAGGTATATCTGTTATTTCTTCAAAGCCAATTTCAAGTAATAGTTCTTTAGCTTTTCTTGCCCCTTTACTGTTCTTTATCATTTTCCAATTTCTCTAATAGCTCAAGTAAATTTTGATCTTTTATGATCTCTTGAATTTCTTCAATATCTAGATTCTCAAGATTTCTGTATTGAACTTGGAACTGGTTATTTTCAATTAGTCCTTTTAAATAAGTTATAGGTTTATCAATATTTTTTTCAATAGCTTCACGTAAAAGATTGGATGCTTTTTCTAATAGCATAATATCTTTTTGCTTGTTCATCATTCCTTTTAATAAAAATGCTTGTTTCTTGAAATTTTTTTGAGAATGGGTCTCAATCAAATTTAAATCATATCCTTGTTCTAAAAGGATAGAATCATAAGCCGAATAATCTCCTTCAATAATTTGAGAAATTATGGCATTGTCTATTTTATTTATGAAATTATTTTTCATAATTCAATACTTTGAGTTTTTCTCTGATAACTGGCAATTTTCTTTCTAATTTTTTCTTTATGTTGGTTAATTCTGTTAGGCTTATACCAAATAGATCTGCTAAATCCTGTCGCTTCATACCATTTATAATATAAGGCTCAAATAATAATAATTCTTCATCGGTTGCACCTAATATAATCAATTCATCATTACAGATTGATAACATTTCTTGATAATTGGAATCATCAAACGACAATTCTGTATCATTATCTAAAATTTCGAATGTGGAATTCATTTTTTCTAATTCTGTATTCAAATTATTAGAAATCACACTATCTAATGCACTAATAATTTGTTTTCGAAAATCTGGGAATTTTTCAGGATACCAATTGCGACCGTTAATTTTAAGAAATGATTCAATTGTTTCACTAATAAAATCTTCAATCATAAGACCTCTAAAACCTTTTCCCAAATCATATTTTATTTTAAATACACTATTTAGTCTTACTATACAATGTTTCATCAATAACGTATTGAATTCAGGAGTATATACTTCTTGAATAGCCCTACATTTTTCGTCAAAAGTTGCAACTTTTCGATATTCAACTCCCATTTATATAGTAATGCTTTAATTTATCTTAAAATTTCCACAGCGATGGCAATTTATTACTTTTTCATAGCATTACAATGTATAACACAATAAAAAATATTAAAAATGACAAAATTAGCCGATTACTTTATCTCGGGAGTTTGGAAAGACAACTCCGAAAGAATCACAGATGTAATGTTACATACTGTAAACGAAAATAATTCATTTAATATGGGTGTAAAAACATCTGAATCAAATGCAATTAACTTGGTGAAATCAAAAAAAACTATTAAAACAATTACCTGGGGCTATCCTCATTGGCAGATTGGCGCATTGGTAACGATTGTTACTATTGGAAATGTAGAATATTTAAGAACCGTCGCAAACGCTTCTGTAAAAGACAATTTAGACAATTCAATTAATATGGAACCTATAAAATAAAAAATATGAATATAGTAAAACACTTTAATTTAGAACCTGGAGACAGAATAATTATTCCAAAAAGTCTTTTAGGTTTAGTACAACACCACGCATTGTATTTAGGGTATAATAATTTAGGACAACATCTTATCTGTGAAAACGCGTTTGGTGTTGGTGTAAAACTAACTAGAGTAGAAGATTTTTTTTATGATGTAAAAAGAGTGACACGTATAGAAAAGTTTCAAGGAAACAATTTTGAAAGAAAACAAATAGTTCAGAAGGCATTGACTAAATTAGGTAAACCATATAGTTTGATAAACTATAATTGTGAAAGTTTCTGTAATGATATTCAGTATAATGTAATAAAAAGTCCTCAAGTATCAGCTGGATTACTTATTGGTTTTGTGGGGTTAGTATTCGCTTTATCAAATAGTAGTTATGGAAAATAAAACGTTTAAAATTTTATCTATAGATGGTGGCGGGATAAAGGGATTGTATAGTGCATCTGTTTTAGCATCTGTTGAGAATAAAACAGGAAAAAACATTACGGATCATTTTGATATGATATGTGGTACTTCTACAGGTGGTTTAATTGCAATTGGTTTAGCCAATGGAATGAGTGCTCAATCGTTAGTGGATTTATATAGTACTAAAGGTTCTAGAATATTCCCTACTTCAAATAGTTATATTATTAGAGGTTTTCAGAATTCATATAAAATAATTAAGMAAATATTTTTCTCCAATAAACATTCTGTCAAGCCTTTGAAAAAAATACTTGATGATTTGTTTGGAGATAAAACAATGGGTGATGCCAATAATTTGCTTTGTATTCCAAGTTTTAATTTAACCAATGGACAACCAAAAGTTTTTAAAAAATCCGGTAATCAAACTGAACATTTTGTAGATAAAAATATAAAACTTGTAGATATTGCATTAGCTACTTCTGCCGCTCCAAGTTATTATCCAGTTCACGAGCATAACAACTTTTTATATACTGACGGAGGTGTTTGGGCAAACAATCCCTCACTTTGTGGATTATTAGAAGCTATTGATTATTATGTTGGAGAAGGAAAAGAATATGATGATTTTAGCATTTTATCAATTTCTAGTATAACTAATCCAAATGGTTGGATATCTACTTCAAATAAATCAAAGTCAATTATTGGATGGAAAGAAAAGATGTTTCAAACGGCGTTGGATGGACAATCGTTTTTTACAGACTATTTTTTACAGAAAATTGTACCAAAAATAACTCCTAAAGGGAATTATTTTAGAATAAAGTCTCCTGAATTGTCGAAAGCTCAAATGAATGTTATTACTATGGATAGAGCTGATAAAAATACACTATTAACAATTCAATCACTAGGAAATCAAGTTGGCAATACATTTGCCACAAAACCTGAAGTCTTAGAATTTTTCAAAACTATTAAAAATTATAAAAACAATTAATATGGCAAACTGTCACAATTTGTTTGGAGAATTTAATACCGAAATCTCTCTAACATCAAATAAAAAATCAAAAATGACTAACTCTAAAGACGGTATTAGAGAAAGAATTAGAAAATATTTTAAAGAAAATCATCCTGAATACACTCCAAAATTCTATATACAAGGTTCTTATAAAATGAAAACTGGTATTAGAACCAAAGATGATATTTGTGATTTAGATGATGGCGTTTACTTCTTTAGAACACCAGATGTAACGGCAACGACATTGCAAAATTGGATTTGGGATGCCGTTAATGGATATACTACAACTTCTCCGGAACATAGAAAAAAGTGCATTAGAAATATTTTTTCTGGTGATTATGAAATTGACATTCCTGTTTATTATAAAGTGAGTGGAGAAGAATATAAACTTGCTGTAAAAAATAATGGTTGGGAAGATAGCGATCCAAAAGCACTTATTGATTGGTTTAACAACAATAAAGATGCTAATAATAAGATTGTAAAAGTCATAAAAGAAATGAAAGCTTGGTGTGATTATAAAAGAAATAAAATGCCAAGTGGACTTGCAATGACTATTCTAGCTATGAATGCAAAAGAGAAAATTGTTCTAAATGATAGAGATGATATTTTATTGACTGATATTTTGAGAGAAATTAAAAAAACTTTAGCTCAAAAATTTGAATGTATTGTTCCTGCCACTCCAAAAGATAATTTATTTGCTGATTATGATGAAACAAGAAAAACTAATTTTCTAAATAATTTGGATAGCTTTCTTTCTGATGCAGAAGCAGCATTGAAAGAGCAAAATCATCTTAAAGCTAGTAAGTTATGGCAAAAACATTTAGGGAATAGATTTCCTGATGGAGAGGACAAAAATGAACAATCAAATAGTAATTCTGCAACGACAACTGGCGCGGCATTATCAAGACCTTGGGGGAAATAAAAAATGAATGGTTATACAATCTTTGAAGAGCAAGTAACAGCTGTTGTTGAGAAATACAAGGAATTGTCTTTTAAAATTGAAGATGGAATTCCTTGTATTTTCGGGACTATTATTTTGGCTGATGAATACGGGAATATTGAAGATACTTATCAAATTGAGATTAAGGCTGTAATTGATTATCCTTATAGTTTTCCTTTGTTATTTGAAACTGGAGGACGCATTCCAAGAAATATTGATTGGCATATATTTGAGAAAACTGGAAACTGTTGTATTGCGTCTCCTCCTGAAGAATTTATCATTTGTAATAGTGGAATTAGGTTACTTCAATTTATTGAAAATCAAGTTAAAAATTATTTTTATAGTCAAACATTCCGCAATCAGAATGGTTATTTTTTAAAAGAAAGATCTCACGGTAATGCTGGTTGGATTGAGTTTTTTGAGGAAACTTTTATGACAACTAATATTTTTAATATAGAATTTGGGTTAATTCAAATACTTGAAGGTAAAAAAATAGATAGGGTTTCAGATTGCTTTTGTGGTAGTGGTAAAAAATATAGAAAATGCCACAAAAAAAGTTATGATGTTTTATCGAAATTAACTTTAGATAATGTCCGTTTATTTATGAATGCTTTGAGAGATACTAATGAATATAAAATGGCAAAACAAAAGCAATTTTAGGATAGTGCCCGCCAAATTAATTGAAAGTTTTATTTTCTTTTATCCTCAATTCCTTTTTCAAAACCAATCAAATTAATCATTTCACGTAACCGAGAACGAACCCGATTCCCATAAACATTCTCAATTTCACTTGCAGAAAGATTAGTAGTGATATGCGTTTGGATTTTTTTACTTGTGAAAATATCATAGCGACTTAATAGAATTTCTGCCATAACATTACATTCGTTTCCGTAATATTTCAGGTTGTTTTCAGTTCCTAGATCGTCGAAGCATATTGTTTTGGGTTCGGATTGATAGAGTTTACCTTTGCTGTATTTGTGGATTATTTCGTAGCCGTCCTGGATAAATTCAAAACTTATATCTCGACACGGTTTTATGAAAAACTTATGCTCTGTTGGTGCTAAGTGTTTCATTAAATTCATTAGTGATGTTTTACCACATCCAACTGGGCCAGAAAGTAAAATTCCTTTATTGAGGTTGATGTTGTATTGAAAACAAGTTGCTTCATCTTTTAAAAAATAAGCAATGAGTTTATAAATTATGGGATAATCGCTTTCAAGAATTTTGAAATGATTTCCGTATAATTCAACGCCTTTTTTTTCTAACCAAACAATTATTTCAGTGTAGCTATAATGGCTCTGAATAGTCTTTGTCTGTTCCTGTGTTGAGGTGTTTTGCTCTGTTAGATTGTGGTTCATTTGAAATGAATTTAGGTGCGTTTAATATCCAGTTTTGTGCTGATGCCTGCCAATCGACCATCGGGGTTTTGCCACCGACTAACCAACCGTTGCTGGAGAAATAATTAAAAAACTTAACGGCTTCGAGTTCCGGAAAGTGTTGTTCGAAAAAATAAACTTTCACATTTTCGATTGTTGGTGTTACATCTTTCTTTTTTTGGCGCAACTTTTTTTCTTTTTCAGCAGTTTCGTTTTTTAAAAACTCATCATCATTTTCATTTTTTTTTGCTTGCTCGTCCAAGTTTGCAATCTTTAAATCGTTTGAAATGTTTGGTATGTTTGTATTGTTTATATAAGATACCAGAGCTTGTTCAGTACCTGTCTCATTACTTGTACCACTACCAGTATAAAGCTTGTTCACTACTTGTTCATTGACAAGTTCAAAAACAGGTTCGTTTTTTGGTATTGCTGTTTTTTCACTTTTGGGAATTGGTTTTAAATCATCTGAAAAATTGAATAAATAAACGTGGCTTCCTTTGAATGGATTGTATGATGGTTCGTAGTTGATATAACCTAGAGAATGTAAGTTTTTCAAACACTTATGATAGGTTGCTTTGGAACTGATTTTGCTTATCCGCATTACCTCATCACGAGAAATACTGATTGGATTTTTGAACCGATTGCAATTCCAGAATTGAAACAACGACATATACAAACTTACGTGTGTTGGATTGAGTGTTTTGTCGATAGCCACTTTTTCGAAAAATCCTGTTAGATGTTTTATATAATTCATCTTGGAAATTATTTGCGATTGAATAAATTGGGGGTGGCTTCGACTTTGTTAGTTTCTAAAACTTTGTCTAAATCGCTACTGGCATAATATAGAATGCCACCGATTTTAGTATAAGTGATTGTTCCGTTCACTCGAAGGTTTTGTAAAGTACCTGGAGAAATGTTTAACAACTTTCTGACTTCGGAAGATTTGAGCCATTGTTTTTGCTGTTGAGGTTTTGAATTAAACATTGCGTTTAGATCGGAAAGAAGAAGTGTACGGAATTCGTTCAAATCTTCGCGAGTAATAACTTCGATTGCCATAACGTGAGGTTTTAGATTGTTATGGTACAAAATTGTATGTTTTGATTGGTTTTATTCCCCAAGTTGTACCCAAGTTGGGTGTTTTATTTTTTTAAATCAGCGTTAGCCCTTGTTTTTATTAGATAATTTTAAAAGTATATCAAGAAAAACAAATTTTTTCACTCTCAAATTACTAGATTTTTAAAAATGAACTTGGGTGTTTTTATTTTTCATCAGCCTCATCAATTCTTTTAATCAAACTTTCTGCCAATGAATTTAAGAATTTTGTACGTACCCCTTTTCTTGTTTTCAATTCTAAAAATGTTCTGTAATATTCTCCTAAATCAATATTGAATATTTTTTCGAAATATTCAGCTATTTCTTTTATTTCTGACGAACCATTATTGATGACTTTTTGAGTTTGTAGGGCATATAATAATTCGATTAATGCCACTTTTGAACCCGTCCAAATCAATTTTGTATTGTTTGTGTTTTGAGATTTTTCTTTGAGCGTTTTGTAATCAATAGCTCGCAATCGGTCTTCGATATAGACTTGAACTAAATCGTGTGCCAAAATTTTGGCTAATTTAAAATCGTGTGAAGTAGTGAAACTATGATCGGCTTCAAAATAAAAACTATCAACTGCCAATTTAATATCAATTTTGCCACGGATAAAATATTTTGTATCAAGATATGTAGCGCCAGTACGATGGTATTTATTGAAATCGTGGTTGTTATAAAAATACCTTCTTATTTTATCCAATTCATTATTGAGGTATTTCTTTAAAATACGTTCGCCACCATAGGGCATTTGAGCCTCCATTTTGTAAATGATGTTGTAGTATATGAGTTTTGAAGTAAATTTTGGCTTTACATTTTTGAAAAAATCTATTTCTTTTTCTTCGCTTTTAATGTTCTCTTTTATGAAGATATTTTTGAGTTTTTGAACTGATTTTAAAATAATTTCAATTGCTTTTTCACATTTTACTAAATTATCATCAATTTCAAGATTTATGAAATTAAGTTGTTCGTTAAGGTCAGAAAGAAGTAGGTTTATTTTTTGATTCACTATCTTATTTTGAAGATTTTTTCGATTTTAATATTTTGATTTTCAATCTAAAGTATATTTATTCTAACATAAAAATTTAAAAATATTTTATTAACTGAATTTATGTTGTTACAAAAAAAAGCCTACTCTTTTGATGATTTTTAAAAGAAGTTCATAAGATTGGGTTTAATTACAATACCAAATCTCAACATATTTACTTCTTTATTGTACTCTAATAAATTTTCGCCATATCCGTGAAACCCTTGTAGCATTAAATAAAAATTTGAAGATTGAACTGGCTTGAAAAACAATTGTGTTTCAATTGAACCTTTCCAGTCCCACGAAGCTCCTTTCTTCAATATAATTTTAGTATATAGTTTTTGAGGGAGAAAAACATAAGTAAATCCGATGTCTCCATATCCAACATATTTAAGTAAATCCGGATTTTCCGTTTTATAACTAAACGGGATTACTGCCTTTGTTTCAATAAGTAATCTTGAATTAATTTCGGCGCTCCAATTTAATGATATAAAATTCCAACTTCGAGAATAAATACTATCTTTTCCGTTGGATTCGTGTTCCAACATTAGGGAATAATATCCTAATCTTCCTTTTTTGTTCATATAAGGTTTAATTAATCCAATTCCCGGATTAAAATTGATATCACCGAAAGGGCTTGATTCCTGATAAATATCCCAAAATGACTTTTGTGTATAGGTCAAATAAGCGTAAACATTATCAAACACAGGTTTCTGGTCTATTCTATATTTAAAACTAATTTGAAATTTAGCATCTGAATTATTTATTGTTGCGTTTTCTTTAAATGCTGTGCCTGTTATGAAATAATTGTCTTTGTACATACTAAAACTGGGCTGACTTAATAAAATTTTGGTAGCCTTTGATTTGTTAATGGAGTCATTATTTTGTGCGTTTGCATAAAAAATTATACAAACAAAAAGTGTTATGGTTAGGAATTTTGTTTTAAAAAAAGTCATATTCTTTATAATTATTTTTTTATTACTTCGGATGTTTTTTATTTATGCTGTTTATTCCACTCTTTCCAATTTTAGAGGGTTTAGGTTCAGCTTTGTGAAATAATTATGGATGCATAATTATTTGTTGCCAATTTCATTTTTAAAAAATTCTGTTTGAATTTGTAACCCTTTAGGGCTTAATAAACTGTATAGAAAATAATTGTTAACACACTTAATTTGATTGTGTCTATAGATGGATGAGTTAGATTCATTTATTAGATTATGTAAAAAATTAAAATATATTTCAATTGAAAAATTATCATCTAGTACATTGCTGAAAATATCTTGAGAACGACCTTTGTGAATTATTTTTTGTAAATTATTCTWTAAATTAACTAACTCAAGATGAGTTATTAAATCGTAAATATTCTTAAAATTAGTTTTTGTCTCAACAATAAATATTGGAGTAATTACCACATAAATTTTTTCAACGGCTTTGAAAATGAGTTCCAAACTTTCAAAAATTGTTTCTGTATAAATTAAGTTTTCAAATTCCAAGGTGTTCTCAAGGAAGGTTGCCAAAACAATTTTATGCAATAGCAACTCTTTTGTTTTGAAATGTTTATAAATAGTTTTTTTTGAAATTTTACAACTCAAAGCGATAGAATCCATTGAAACAGATTTTATTCCATAGCTTGTAAATAATGAACTTGCCTTATTCATTATTAGGCTATCAATAGTATGATTAGGAATCATTATTAGCTGGATTTATATTAGATTATCAGGAAAGTGTGCCACAAGCAATTGCTGTTTTCAAGCATTAAAAAGTCAAAAGCTCGGAAAATATAATACCTCGCTTTCGACCTAAAAAAAATTAATGATTGATTTGAATTGAATTAGTATTCTCTATTTTTTTGGGGAATTTTAACCTCCATTTGTAGTTGAATCTATCAATAGAGTAATATACCATTGGAACAATAAAAATGGTTAAGCATAGACTTGTTGAAAGTCCACCAATGATTACCCAAGCCAGTGAATTTTTCCATTCGGAACCTGAAGAAGTGGACAAGGCAATAGGTAACATCCCTATAACCATTGCGATTGTTGTCATCAAAATTGGACGTAGCCTTCCCTTTCCAGCTTCAATAAGTGCAGTCCAAGTGGATATGCCTAGTGTCTTCTTATGATTTGCAAAATCGACTATAAGAATAGCATTTTTAGCAACCAAACCTAAAAGCATAATCATACCTAACATTGTGAATATACTCAAAGATGATTTAGTTAGTGCTAATAATAAAAACACACCCACAAACGCAACGGGAATTGAAAACAGAACCACAAATGGATATACAAAGTTATCGTATAGTATGACCATTACTAAGTACATTAAAATAATAGCGACAAGAATTGCCAGTCCCAGAGAACCAAAAGAGTCTCCCTGTCGTTCAGCATCTCCACTCCATTTAATATCGATATTTTTTGACAATGGCTTTTCTGAAAGCGATTTTTTAATGTTTTCTGCTAAATCTCCAGAAGTGATTCCCAACACATCGCATTTTACCGTTACTGCAGTTCTTCTGTCTTTACGTTCCAAGACACTTGGTCCGCTTCCTTGTGTTACTTCAGCAAATTGTGATAGTTTTATTGCTTTTCCAGAAGAATTTGTCAAAGTGATGTTTTTGACATCTTCGACACTCTTTTTATCAAAATCGTCAAACTTTACGTTAATATCATATTCCGAAGTACCTACACGAAATTTGGCGTCATCATTGCCTGCATAAGCGTTTTGAAGCGTTGCCCCAACAGTATTAATATCCAATCCAAGGAGACTCATTTTTTCTCGGTCTATATTTACTTCCGCTTCAGGATTTCCTTCCTCTACACTCAATTTTGTATTTATAGCTCCTTGCATTGTGCTAATTCTATTTTTTAAATCATTAGCTTCTTTCATCAATTGTTCGGTGTTTTCGCCATTCAAAACTATTTGAATCGGTTCTCCACCATTTACCATACTAACCATTGTTGGATTGACTTTTACGCCACCAAATTTTTTAGCTATAGTTTGAGCGTATTTCAGCATAAGTTTTTCTGTAGGCTGAACCCTTTGGAGCTTATCAACTAATGTTACTGTAAGTTCTGTTTTATAGTCAGAACCTACACCCGAAACTATAGATGAAGTACTACTTCCTGCTACATTACTAAATACAGTGGTTATGTCAGCTTGTTGACGCAAATAGTTTTCTATTTCATTACTTTTAATATTATTTTGGATAACCGTGGTGTTTTTATCAAATTCTAAAGCCAATCTAAATTGCCCTTTATCAGATTGAGCAACAAACTCACTTCCAATAATTCCCATTTTTAATATCATTCCTGTGGCTACAAATAGAGATAGTATGAAAACAGAAAAAATAATTTTATGCGTTAATACCCATTTTAAAGAATTAGCATACCAATTCGTAAAACCTGTTAAAACATTCTCAAAGTAGATAAGAAATCTATGAAAAAAGTTGTCTTTATTTAAAATTGTTATTTTGCCATAGCGGGATGCTAACCAAGGGGTTAATGTATAACAAACAAACAAGCTCATTAATGTAGATACGACTATTGTTAATGAATATTGACGCAGTAAATCACCAATAATACCATTTAAAAGTGCCAATGGAGTAAATACCACTACATCAACCAGCGTAATTGCCATTGCTGAAAATCCAATTTCATTTCGACCATCAAGAGCGGCTGTTCTTTTGTCTTTGCCCATTAATAGATGGTGGTGAATGTTCTCTAAAACCACTATACTATCATCGACCAAAATACCAATTACCAACGATAATGCTAAAAGAGTCATTAAATTCAATGTATATCCAAACATATACATAGCAATGAAAGTTGCTATTAACGAAGTTGGAATTGCAACTAATACAATTAAAGAATCTCTGATGCTATGTAAAAACAAAAGCATAATTGCTGATACTAAAAGAACTGCAATAAGTAAGTCGTGAATAACTCCATCAGCAGCATCTAGGGTATAATCTGCCGTGTCATCGGCAGTAATAAATTTTACATTTTCCTTTTCGTATTTATTTTCTAAAATTTTTATTTTTTCTTTAACCTCTTCACTAATTGCAACAGCATTTGCATCGCCCTGTTTTTTTATCAGTAAACCAATTCCATTTTGTCCATTATATCTAAAAATAGAAGCTGGAGTTTTGGTAATGTCGGCTACTGTTGCAACTTCGCCCAATTTAATAGGACTTCCAGATGCTGGTAATGCAATTGTTAAATCATTTAACTGTTCTACCGAATTGAATTTACCTGTTAATCTAACTGTCATTTGGCCAGTTTCTTCAGATTTAACTTTACCAGTTGGAAATTCAACGTTAGCATTATTTATTGCTTGTGTGATGCTTAATATTGATAAACCATAATAGTCTAATTTATTTTTATTGATATTTACCTGAATTTCACGTTCTTGACCACCAATTAAATTGATTTCTCCAATTCCGGAGATTTGTTGAATTTGTGGCTTAATTTCATCTTTTATGATATCATAAAATTTTGAGTTTGATAAATTTGAAGTTACACTAAGCTGAATAATGGGTTGGTCACTAGGAGATATTTTAGTGATACTGGGAGTTTTTACTTCAGATGGCAAGTCGCTCATAATATTATTTATTTTGCGTTGTACATCTTGTTGTTTTTCATTTATATCTACATCTGTATTAAACTCCGCAGTAATTATTGAGGTACTTTCCAGAGATTGTGTTGAAATACTTTTTATACCGTCAACCCCACTGATAACATCTTCAATTTTTTTAGAAACTGTTTGTTCTACATTTGAGGGAGATGCGCCCGGGTAACTTGTCATTACCGATAAAGTTGGCTGACTCATATCGGGCAAAAGTTCATAGCTTAAAAGGCTATATGAAAACAGCCCGCCTCCAATTAAAATTGTAAATATTACAATTATCAGTGAAGGTCTTTTTATCGCGATTTCTGTTAAAGACATATTTTACTTATTTAATTTCTACTTTAGAACCATTTGTTAAGTTTACTATTCCACCGGTTACGATGGTTTCCCCTTCAGTAAGACCACTTACTACTTGAACAGCAGTTTCATTGCTGACTCCAACTTTGATATTTCTCAAATTAGCTATCCCATTTTCTACGACATAAACTTTTGGATTTGAAGAATCTCCAGTAACTGCGGATCTTGGAATACTTATCCCTTTGCTTGTTATTGAATTATCAACTGTAACATTACCATACATTCCCGCTTTCAAAGGCATTATACTATTATTAGGAACTAAAATTTTTACACTATAATTATGAGATTCGTCAGCTTGACTTCCAATAAAGCTAACCTTCCCATTAAAAATTGCATCAGAATAGACGTCAGATTTGACTTTTAAATTCATATTCTCTTTAAATTTGGAAAGATGCTTTTCAGGGACATTTATTTCTAATTTTAAACTGTTTATATCTATTAATGTAGCCAAAGGAGTGCCTATGGACACAATAGCTCCTAATTCTACATTTTTTGAAGAAATTACTCCGGAGAACGGTGCTTTGATAACACAAAAACTTATTTGTTTAATTAACTGATCAATTTGAGCTTGGCTAGTTAATTTTTGAGCTTTAGCATTTTCAATTTGTAATTGGGTAACTCCTGAAGGTGCTGCTTCATATCTATTCAATGTGTTTGATGCAAGGTTAAAACTAGCCTTTGCAGAGCTTAACTGTGCTTGTAATACACCATTATCCAAACGAGCAATTATAGTACCCGTACTTACAGTAGAACCTTCCTTAATATAGACAGCTGTTACTTTTCCAGAAGTTTCAGTTGAAATAGTGACTGTTCTACTTGGCGTAAAAGAACCAACAAATGGTACGGTTTCAATAAAATCGCTTTCTTTTACTTTCTCGGCTTGAATTACCGCTTTAGTGTTTGAATTAGGTTGATAAATTCTAGCTTTTTGTTCTTTGCTATTTGAGTTTAGTTTGAATGCAGTTAGTGTTATTGCTACTGCTACCGTAAGAGCAATTAGTATTGCTTTTGCATTTTTTTTCATATTTTCCATAAATTAGTTTAGACTTTTTAATTGTTAATCAATTTTCCTTGCGCTTTTTTTAGATTTAATTCGGCTTGTTTAATATTAATTATTGCAGTCAAATAATTATTTTGAGCAGATTGAAGTTCAGTGTTCGAATTAATGTAATCACTTACTTTAACCAACCCATTCTGGTATTGACTTTCAATATCTTTCATCACTTTTTGTGCTAGGACGAAATTTCTATTTTGATTTTCATACGTAATAAAATTGCTTTTTAAATCAGCCATAGCATCAGCAACGTCTTTGTTGTTTTGCAAAATGGTTTGTTCCGCCTGTATATCTAATTTTTTAAGCTCAAAATCTTTCTGCTTTATTTGAAATTTTTTGCTAAACCCATCAAAAATGGGAACACTTAAATTTAGCCCAACGTATGAGGATGGATACCATTTTTCATTAAGGTTTTTTAATGGATTAGCAGAAGTATAATATCCCGTATAGCCTAAATTGCCTGTCATTGAAAGTGTAGGAAGATAACCGTAGCTTATGTTTTTACGTTGTAAATTAGTTATGTGTTTATTTTCTATTATTTGTAAATAATTGGTTTTATTTTGTGCATTAAATGAAGCTTGTTGTAATGCGATAGCATCTAACTCTATATCCGTGAAAGGAATTACTTGTATTGCATCATCTAAGGGAACATTCATTAAAAGTTTAAGAAGATTATAGTATTTCTCTTTTGAATTTTTTGAGGTCTCAATACTCGCAGCACTATTATCTCTAGTCACCAGTAACCTATCAACATCTGTCTGTGTTGCCAATCCTGCTTTATATTGATCTTGTGTTGACTTCAATAATTTTTCAGTATTATTTAAATTTTTATTGCTTAAATCAATTTGTTTCTCGATAGTTTGAATATTGTAATAAGTAGCTGTTATGTTATAAATTAATTCCTCTTTACTGTTTTGAATTTGCAAGTGATTTAGCTCTAAATAGGCTTTTGTCGCTTTTAATGCAATTAAAGAAGAGGCATTAAAAATGGTTTGATTTAAAGTGATGCCAGCAGATTTTGTTTGTGGGACTCCAAATTTTACAGCGCTATACGAACCAGCTTGTCCGCCAAAAGATTCTGATGGTAAAACAGAAGTTGAAACATCAAAATAATATTGATAGGATGCACTTCCGTTAATTGAGGGCAATAGCGTGCTGTACGCTTGACCTATACTTGCTTTTGTTTTCTCTAAGTCATAATTGTCAGACTTTAGTTGTAAGCTTTGATTTAATGCCTTTTCAATACATTTTTCAAGTGTTAATATATTTTGAGCATTTACATTAACTATTACACTGAAAAATATTAAAATGATTGATAATTGATTTCTAATATTCATATTCCTTTTTTTATTTAATGGTTATTTTATTTAAACTTAATTGTCTGTCAAAATAGTTCGACTATTTTGTCGAATTAGGGACAAAAAAAACGATTCGTTTTTTTTTTTATTATTAAATGCGGAAATTCTTTTCTATAAACTCAAATACAAAACTTTTTCTACTCACCATATATTTCATAAATTCCTTGTCATCAATGTTTAGCATAACCTGAAACATTGACTTAGCAACAAAAGGGTACATATTTATGGAGAGTAATGTCATAAAAATTTGCATTGCATCACCTTTTAACTCACCGTTTTCGATTGCTTTCTCAATTTCAAATAATAAATTATTTGTAGTATTGAGAGATAATCCTGAAGAAAATATTTCTTTCATTATATCTGGATTTTGATTGAACTCATTCAGAAAAAATAAATCATATTCAGGATAAAGCATTGCGCTTTCAAAATATCCATTTGTAAATTGCTTCATCTTTTCAATAATTGATGAATTTGAATCATAAACAAGATTGGCACGCAATGCTATTTGCTCAAAAGCTTTTGTCCAAACTACTTGAAATAATTTTTCTTTACTTCTAAAATAGTAATGTAATGCTGTTCGGCCAATACCAGCTTCGGTAGCAATTTCTTGTAATCGAGTACCTGCAAGTCCTTTTTTTAAAAAAACTTTTTTGGCTACTTCTAATATATGCCCTTCCATATCTGTATTCATTGCAGTCTAATTTTATTGTTCGACGGAATTGTCGAATGTAAATATATAGACTTTCTAATAAAAATTAACTAAAATCTCGAACCGTTCCTTTTTTTTATTTGGCAATCAGCATATTAGAACTTTGAATTAATTATCTGAACACACATTAGGAACAATGCACTAATTGCAATAATATTTTTTTTCGTTATCATAAATTATAAATTTTATGAAGCAAAATTGTTGAAATAAGATGAAATATGAAATAAGAATATATCCGAAATGGACAAATTGAGTTTAAAGTGGACAGAACATAAACTTAAAAAATAGATAGTCATTATTATTCGGTCCATCGAAGTTTCTGTTAGAACAACTAATATGACAAAATATATAGTTTGGATAAATTATACTATGTATTTTGTCATAAAGGTATCAGGAACCACAAGATCTTGATAATAATCAGGATGTCATTGTTATTACTGAAAAGTTATTGTTTTTACCTGTTTGTTTTGTGCCGAAAAATAGCCCAATGCTTTCCCGCTAATATTACTTTTGGGATTATTAGGTGTGTTTTGTCCATTTGAATTTTGATCTAAAACATAGAAGTAGTTGTAAACATTTTCATCAATACCCAGCATCTCGATTGTAACTTTTGAACCTTTAATAATTTCGTTATCTTCATCTGTACTGCTTATACCAAAACTGTTTACTTCTCCATTGATTAAATCATCATTTTGAGTAAAAAATCCTTTATCAGCAACTTCATTGATTATAAGATTGAAACGATAAAAATTTGGAGTAGCTGCCGGATCCATAAATACAGGTATAACTACATAGCTGCTTTCTTCCCCTGGTTGTGTGAAAGCATTTTCTTCAAAAGTTATGTCTGTAAACGGAACTACTTCTGGCATAGTGGAAGTAGCTTTATATTCAACGCCCTGAATAGTTACTGATAGTGAGTATGTTTTCCCCGAAGTTCCAGTAAAGTTAGTAGCCTGATAAACGCCCGGACTGGTTTCAGTAAAAGTAAGTGCAGCATTACCATTTTCACTCACTTTAACTATAGCATTTGAAACAGCTGGATAGTCACTAGGCGCATAAAAATCAACAGATTTTGTAATTTTGACCGTTTGGATATTACTGTCATTCGAAATTATACCTTCTATAACATATTGGCTTTCAGAAGATTCTAAATCGAGAACAATTTCTTTCTCACAGGATGTAAAAATAGTAAGGACTAGTAGCAATGAGATTAAAGTTATATTCTTCATAGTCTAAAAATTAAAATTATACGTTACACTTGGTACAAATTTGAATAAAGCAGTTTGAACAGCTCTGGTTTTTGTAGCATCATTGGGGTCATCTTCAAAATCTATTGAATAAGCATTTTCTCTGCCATAAGCATTATAAAGGCTAAAGTTCAATGAACTTTTATATTTCCCTCTTGGGGTTAAATTCATCGTAGCGCTCAAATCCAGTCTGTGGTAATCGGGCATACGGTCTCTATTTCTGCCGTTGTAATAATAAACGTTTGTTCCGTTAATATTGTATTTACCACTAGGAAAGGTTACGGCATTACCGGTATTGTAAACAAATAAGGCAGAAAATGTCCATTTTTTGTTGAGTTCATAGGTTCCAACCAGCGATATATCGTGAGTTTTATCTTGTCTGGCATTATACCACAGATCATCATTGATACCGTCGATTTGTTTTTGGGTTTTTGATAAAGTATAACTTACCCAACCTGTAAACTTACCTCTGGTTTTCTTTAATTGCATTTCCAATCCATAGGCTCTGCCTTGTCCATAAAGGAGTTCGCTTTCAAGATCTGGTGCTGTATTGATGTTTGCTCCATTTTTATAATCTACTTGATTCTGCATCCATTTATAGTAGGTTTCGACACTTAATTCAAATAGACCATCTTGAAGATTCTTAAAGTAGCCCATCGAAATTTGATCACTTATTTCGGGTTTAATATTATAAGTACTTCCAATCCACTGGTCTGAAGGTCTTCCTGATGTAGAATTGGTTAATAAATGTAAATTTTGAGTATTTCGGGCATAAGCCGCTTTAATACTTGTGTTATTATCCAAAGTAAAATTACTGGAAAATCGAGGCTCAATATTGTAATATGTTTTTCCAATTTTTTCTTTTTCCAGAGTAACTGAACCCATTACGACATCGCCGTCATAAAAATTGTATTTGCCTGGGCCGACAATACTAAAGCTGGAATAACGCAGACCATACTCAATGGTCATCCAAGATAAAAATTTGTTTTCGTGTGAAAAATAGATAGCATTTTCCAAACTTTTTCTAACTGTTTTAGTTGAAGTGTCTTGATTAATGTCCTCTCCCGTAACTCTTGTTGGGTCAATGTTGTGGAAAATGGAATTGAACCCAAATTTGAATTTGTTCTTTGTGTTGTGAAACCATTGATAATCCTGTTTTAAATTATAATCTTCAATTACAGAACTCAAATTGATATTGCTTCCGGAATCTACATTTACATTGTATGAATATTTGCTATAAATAAGAGAAGTGTTTACAAACATTTTTGGGCTGATAATGCTATTCCAACGTAAAGTTCCGGTAGCATTCCCCCAATCAATTCCAAAACTACTACCAATACTTAACTCATCTCTACCAAAATAACCGGATAAAAATAATTTGTTTTTATCATTGATTTCATAATTGGCTTTCATATTCATATCATAGAAATAAACCTGATTATCTTTAAAATCTTCTGTTGTCTTGAGGAACAAATCAGCATACGTTCTTCTTGCTGACAATAAGAATGAAGATTTTCCTTTTTGTATAGGTGCTTCTACATTTATTCGGCTACTGATGAGGCCTATTCCTCCGCTCACACCAAATTCCTGGTTATTACCATCTTTCATTACCACATCTAAAACCGAAGAAAGTCTTCCACCGTATTGTGCTGGAGGATTTCCTTTTATAAGCGTTGTTGATTTAAGCGCATCGCTATTGAAAGTGCTAAAAAATCCTAGTAGATGAGAAGAATTATAGATTGGTGCTTCATCTAACAAAATTAAATTTTGATCGAAACCACCGCCACGAACAGAAAACCCCGTACCACCTTCTCCATTTGACTTTACTCCGGGTAATAATTGAATGGTTTTTAGTACGTCTTTCTCCCCAAAAAGTACAGGAAGTTTTTCGATGTCTTTCATATTGAGTTTATCTACTCCGATAGCAGTATTTCTAATTTTGTCATTTTTTTGGAATTTTACAACTACTTCCTGCAACAGATTATCATTGGTCAGTTCTATGTTTAATTTTATATTCTTATCTATTGCTACCTCAATAGATGTATTGGTAAAACCAACATACGCTACTTTAATCGTATAATTTCCTTTGGGAACAGTAATGGAGTAAAACCCATACTCGTTTGAGGTTGTGGAATAATTTTTTAGATTAGATTGAAGTATTATATTACAGCCTAATAAGGTTTCCCCATTGCTTTTATCAATTGTTTTTCCACTTAAAGTGAAATTCTGACTAAAAACCATATTGGTGAAAAACATTAATAATAAAGGAAGGATGAAATTGTTTTTTAAAATCATAATTTTACATTTAGAGTTCAATTCGATGGGTTAATTATTGGGATTAAAATATTTTATTATAGAGAATTACAATTTTAAATTGCATTTTTTGTATAAAAGACTCAATTACTTTTCTTACCTGATTTGCCAATAGTATTTGGATTTAGTGTGACGGTAAAACCTAGATTTAATCCCATACTAAATGTATTTGCACTATTGTCAGATTGATTTATATAATAGCGTAATGGTATTGAACTATTTACTTTCAATACAGGAGAAAGACGGTACTCTAAACCCATATCCAAAGCTGGTGTATAATAACTGTTTTCATTGCTTTTTGCAGAAACACCAGAAGACTTGATCTTAATTCGAATATTAGTCATTGAATACATTCCGAAGCCAACTGAGCTGAATAAGCGTAATGGCTTGTCAGGATTATTAAAGTATCTAAACATAAATTCTCCACCAAATAAAGCGTATGAAGAAATTGTTCCTTTTTCATTTGATTGTACTTGCTCCATAATTGCATTTTTGTCAGGCTTTTTAGTTCCCATACTTAAATTGATTATAAAAGCTGTTTTATTTCCAACAGATTTTTTAAAAGATAACCCATAGGTTGCCATTACATCACTAGTGGTATTTAACTTTTGGCCAAACAATACAAATGGTGAACAAAAAAATCCTACATCAAAATTTTGTTTGTAATTGGACATTTTTGTAGCTTGTATTTCTTCACTTGTATAAGCCTTCGGCTTTGCATAATTTTGATTAATCAATAAAGTGTCCAATTCTGATTTTAGTATTTTTAAATTGTCCTGATTGTTATCAACAATATTAAAATGATAGCTATTGTTTTTTATTAAAAAGGGTGTTTTATGTTCTGTTTGACCTGATTCATAAATTAAAAAGAAAACCGACTCTTCAATTCTATGAACATAGGATACTGCATTAATAACCACATTATAACAGCTTAATGATAATACATCCTCTCTATTTACTAATTTGATATATAAGAAATTATAATCTGTAAAAAATCCTGAATCGATATATGAATTACTTTGGCTATAATTTTTCAAATCTTCTCCTTTTACATCTACTACAATTACCCCTTTTGGGTTTATTGCGTTTTCTTTAAAGATATACTCACTATAACAATTTGCTCCAGAGCTGTTGTAATTGTATATTTTTTGTGAAAAAATCAAGTTGGTTGTCAGTAAACTAAAAATTATAATTAGTCTTTGTTTTGATTTGTTAGTTAATATTATATTGGACATATTGCTTTTAGATGAATTTGTTATAACCGTTTGATTTTAAATTTTTTTTAGACTTATTCATTGAAGAAGAGATAGTAGTAATAATAATCCCAGTACGATTCTTGCCAATAGAAAAAAAAGTAATTCAATAACAAAACAAACAGACTTATCATTATGAATTCTAAAATTTTATCCAGCGTCTTTCTCCCTAATATAATTTTCATAGACTAAATTTTTTGCTATGGTCTATCAATCTTCCATCGGCTAACTCAATTGTTCTATCACTTGCTTTAGCAAAATCATTATCGTGTGTTACGGCAATAATAGTCTTATTGTGTTCTGCCGTGATTTGTTTGAAAATGTCGAATACGATTTGTGTATTTTTACTATCCAAATTACCTGTTGGTTCATCGCACATTATTATCGCAGGGTCATTAATTAAGGCTCTAGCAATAGCTACCCTTTGTTGTTGCCCTCCACTCAATTTTGACGACTGTTTTAAGGCTTGTTCTTTTAATCCTAATATTTCTAGTTTTTGGTAGGCTCTGGCTTCAACTTCTTCATAAGAGTATTTGCCCAACTTTAATCCAGGAATCATAACATTTTTTAGACAGGTAAACTCTGGCAATAGGAAGTGAAACTGAAAAATAAATCCAATATTTACGTTACGTAATGTTGCCAATTCCTTTTGGGTTTTACCTGTTATTTTTTCGTTGTTGATATATAATTCCCCATCGTAAGAAGTGTCCATTGTGCTGAGACAATACAGTAGTGTTGATTTTCCGGAACCACTTTTGCCAACCAAAGTCAAGAATTCACCTTTGTAAGCCTCTATGTTTATATCATTCAGTACTTTGAATTTTACAGGCTCATAGAAATGCTTACTTAATGAATTTGTTTTTAATATAATTTCTGTCTTTTTCATAATCCGATTATTTTCTAAAAATTTCAACAGGATCTACATCTGCTGCTTTTTTTGCAGGAAAAAAACCGGCACACATAGTAATAATTAACCCTAATGCAGAACTGCTGGCAAATAATCTGGTCTCAAATTGTATTGGAAAATAGCCTACAGGTCCCCCCATATAAACATTGGACATTATACCGATAAGAACAGCACCAATAACTAAGCCCATAACAATCCCTATTAGTCCCATTACAATGGCTTCGACCATAAAAATTCTAATGACATCACCACCCGAAAAGCCTGTTGCTTTTAGAATTGCGATATCATTAATTTTTTGCGATATCGTCGAACTAAGAATGTTATAAATACCAAAAGCTGCTACAATAAGTATGGAAAGAGATATTGCTGTCATTAAAGTATCTCTCGTTTTTCCTGATGATAAAGCATCTGCATTGGTTGTTTTCCAGTCTTCTACTTTATAAGGGGTAAGTTGTTGCAATTGGGCAGCATAAATTTCACTTTTGTTTGCATCTGGTACATTAATAAAAATGTCATTCACAAAAGAAGGACCTTCTTTGACAAATTGCTGTGCTGTACTTATGTTTACATAAGATTTGGAATTATCCGTAGTGGTAGCTCCACTCGAAAAAATTCCTACTATCTTCATTACTTTCACAACCCCATAGGAAGAAGTTACCGTAATGTTATCGTCAATACCTAGATTTAGTTTTTCTGCAATTCCGCTACCTATAATAATACCGTTCAAATTATTTTGTAACCCTTGCAGACTACCTGCCACAATGGTTTTGCCGGTCTTGAACATTGAATCGTATTCAAAAATATCTACACCGCTCCCCATACCTTTAATCTGGGTCTGACCTCGGTTATAAAACGCATCGAAACTAACCTGGGAAATTGCATTAGTCACATAAGGTTCTTGTTTGATTCTCGATAATAATGATTCGGGATCAACAATCTTCTTTGACAAAGTGGTAATTTGAGGATTAATAATAGCGAAGACTTCTGTGGAATTTTTAGCATTTATCAAAGGTTTACTCAATTCATCATCTTTGTAAATCTTAATATGTGGACTATTCTTAAACATTTCTTCTTGCGCAAAAGCAGTAAAGCCAGCTGTTAGAGAATTAATAAACAAATAAATACCTACTCCTAATGTTACTCCTAATGCTGCTACCAAAGTTTGTTTTTTCCTCGTAAAAATGTGAGTTAAGGCAATTTCTATATTTACATTGCGTTTCATAGCTTAATCTTTTAATTGCCCTTCTGAAGGTTTATTCTCAAGCAGATTATCAGTAACTAATACAGTATTTTCATCTATTCCTTTTAAAATTTGTACCCATTCATTACTTACAAATTTTGTCTCTACTTTTGTTTTTCCATTTTTACCTTTTATTTGAACATTGCCACCAAAATCTATATAATTACGTGGAATAAGTAAGGCATTTTTGGAGGTTGCAACTACAATGTTACTTTGTAATTGAGTACTAATTATTTTAAAATCTAAGGAATTAATAAAAGCAATTTTGCAGATAAATGATTGGGTGCTTTCATCAAAGGCTGGTGAAATTTCGGTTACCACACCTTTATAGACTTTTCTTTTTTGTGTATTTAACTGGATTGCTGCTTCTTGACCTATTTTTACTTTTGCAATATTTGCTTCATCAACATTAACTTTTGCATAGATACTTGTTGGTTCTCCAATCAAGGCAATGGCTTCACCACGTTTTACAAAATCGCCTTCTTTTTTGTACACCTTCAGGACTTTTCCTCCAAACACTGCTACAACTGTGTTTCGTCCTGTTATTAAGTCATTAATATTTTTACTAGCTTTTTTACTTATTACTTCTTGTTCAGCTTGTTGTTGTACTTGTTTATAATTCTCTAAAGCGCTTTCGTAATTGGCTTTTGAAGTTCTATATTGCAATTCAGCATTGTCTAAATCCATTTTCGCTATACTATTAGTTGCCCACAATTTTTGATAGCGTTGTAAATTGATGAGATCCAATTCCATTTTTTGGTTGTAACTTCCAATAGTATTTTTAGCTTGCTGTAATGCGGGAGCACTACTATTCGTATTGCTAAGTGCTATATTATATAATTCGGAGGAACTTCGCTGATTAAATTTAGATTCTCTGTTATCTACCACCGCCAATACTTTTCCTTCATTAATCAAATTACCTTCTTCAAAACTTACTTGGGTTAGATACCCATCGGCTTCAGCTGCAAGTTCATATGTGTTTTTGGCTTCTAAAATTCCAGAAGCAAATACAGTCTCGGTAACATCTTTTCGAATTGGTTTAGTTTCTTCAGTTTTTTTTCCACAAGAAGCTGTGAAAATGGAAACGATTATTATTAATAATGACTTTTTCATTCTATCTAATTTTATTGTTAATGTCAATTCTTGCTTGTGATAAGTGAATACTAATCTTTGCAGAGATTAGATTGTACTCAGCATTTACCATTGCATTAAAACTGTCTAAAGTCTGATCTAGCGATTGTAATCCGGAAGCATATAAATTCTTGTTTTTCCCATAAGTATCCTTTCTTAGGATATAAATTTCATTATAAGCCTGATATTGTGATTTATTTTTACTAAATTCATTTTCAAGCTTTCTAGTATCTAAAACTGATTTGATTTTGGCCTGCTCTGTTGATTTTTGAGCTAGTTCATAATCATACTTTGCATTAAATTTTTTAGTCATACTACTGGCGTTGGGCAACGGTATCGAAAGTTTTAACCCCATATAACTGCTTTTATACCAAGGTCCCCCAAACACTTTGAAAGTATCACTATATTGTTGAGAAGATTGATTCGTAGTAAATGAAAGATTTGGCAAAATGTATTTTTTTGCTTGTTTGAAACTTCTTAAAGCATATTTTTCTTTTAATACTGCATTATCAAGATTAAGTGTATTTTCTATCACATTAGGTTCAAAAAATTCAACAAAATCTTGATTGCTGTTTTCGATTATAATTTCTTTTTCTTCCGGAATATCACAAAGAATTTTTAAGCTTAAATAATTTTGTTGGATTGAGAATTCAATTTGATTTGCATTTTCTTTTGCATTTAAAAAATTAGCTTTGGAATCGTTAACATCTTGTTGTTTTACCAGCCCTAGATTATATTTGTTCAGTACAATTTGATAAAGTGTGTCTGCTATAGCTTGATAGTCTAATGCACTCTTTTTTTGTTCTTGGAGAGAAACAATATTAAAATAGTTATTGGCAATATTTTCCTGAAGATTTTTTAATGAAATTTGAGAGTTTGAATTAGTAAGGTCTAAATTAATCTTTGCTAATTTCAAATTTTCCCATCCTTCAAAGTTAATCAGTTTAATACTTGTATTCATTTCAAATGAAGTATTATACTGTTGTCCAAACGTAGTCTCATTATAGGTTCCAGGGTTGCTTTCATCAGGAAATAATGTGACCGGTAATTTTGTGTTATCGGTAAAAGATAAATTTTGGGTTCCAGTAGGATCAATAACACCAAGTAAAGCAGCGAGCTTTGCTTTTTTTGCTTGGTTGAATTTAATAGAATTACTTTGCAGAGTTAAACTGTTTTTTGAAGCGTATTCTAAAAGAGTATTAAGGTCTGTAAATTTTTCTTGCGAATAGGTGCTTGATATAATACATATCATAAATAACACGATGGTTTTTTTCATTATCATTTAACTTTTGAAAAATAAACCACCCTAGTTATCAAGAATTTTTTAGCAACTACTTTTATCCTATTGCTGTTTTCGATATTTATAGTTGCATCGAGAGAAATGTCTTTGTCAGCGGGGGTAAGTGTGCCCGATAATTTTTTTTCTTTCTCATTATAAATCATTTTTTTAAAAATAATTTTTCCATAATACAGATCTGTTGGATCACTTATCTTACCATAATAAGCACCATCAGTACCCAAATAAAATTCAACTGAAAGTTTAGGACCATTTTCACCTTTCCATTTGCCAACCAGTGTATTAGAACTTTGATTAATTGTCTGAAAATACATTAGGGACAATGCACTAATTGCAATAATAATTTTTTTCGCTATCATAAATTATAAATTTTATGAAGCAAAATTGTTCAACTAAGATGAGCTGTGAAATAAGAATATATCCGAAATGGACAAATTGAGTTTAAAGTGGACAGAACATAAACTTAAGAAATAGATAGCCACTCAATAAAAGAAGTAATTTTTAGTTTGCCAATTATGATTTGGTACTTAAAAGGGAGATTAAGATTCACTAATACTTTTCTGTTAAAATGATGTGAAGCATCTTTTACCGCTTTGCGATTTATTAAAAATTGGCGATTTGCTCGAAAAAAAAATGGAGAAAATGTTTTTTCCAAGGAATCTAATTTCTGCGAAATAATAAATGTTTTTTGTTCAAAAGTGTATGCAAAAACATAATCATCTTCTATATAGAATACAGCAATATTTTCACCACTTATAGGTAAAATTTTATCTTTTTGTTGAATTATGATTGATGGTAATTTTGAAGGATTCAAATTGTTTTTTAAGGCATTAATTAAGTGGCTATATTCGTTATTACCAATAGAGAATTTATCCTTGATCGTGAAGTATTTCTCTAGAGCATTAGCCACTGTATTTTTGCTGAAAGGTTTTAAGATATAATCAATTCCAAATACTTTAAATGCTTCTAATGCGTATTCGTTATAGGCAGTACAAAAGATTACAGGTATTGAAACATTGGCTTTTTCAAAAATTTCAAAACTCAAACCATCCCCTAACTCAATATCTGAAAAAATTAAATCAATATTTTGATTTTGCTTAAAAAATACCAAAGCATCTTCTACCGAATGCAAAATCTCTACTATTTCAGCATCGGGTTCTACAGACAAAATCGTTTTTGATAAATCTTTTGCTGTAATCTTTTCGTCTTCAATAATTAATATTCTCATCAGTTGATTAATGGTAATGTGACACAAAATGAAGTCTCTGTATCAAATACTTCAATGTTTTTTCCAGTGATAATTTCGTATCTCCTGTTTAAATTTGCTAGTCCAATAGAAGTCCGTTCAGTTACTTTTAAAGAGACTTTATTGTTTTTTACACTTATGTAATCTTCGTGATATTCAATTTCTATTTTGAGAGGTTTTTTTTCTGTAAAATAATTATGTTTTAATGCGTTCTCAACAAGTGTTTGTAACGCAAAAACAGGGATTTTTCTTTTCATAATTTCATCAGGTAAATTGCATTGAAATATAAATGCATCTTCAAAACGTACCTTTTGAAGTATTACAAAATCATTTGTGAATTTTAATTCTTCTTCAAGTGCAACAATATTTGTTTTATGCGATTCTACAGAATATCGCAAAAATTCAGAAAGTTTGATTGCGTAATTTTCTGCCTTTTCACTATCCTCTATAATTAACGATTTCAAAACACTTAGTGAATTGAACAAAAAATGAGGTTGCAATTGTTGTATTAAAACCTGTTTTTGCGCTTCAAGTTGTTCTATCTTGAGGTGTTCAAGTTTAAATTCAGCACTTTTTTTCTTTTCAGAAATTATAATAGAATTGCAGATCATTAAAATAATTGTATTTATTGTAATAGACGATACTATAGGGTATAGGTAATAAACATCTAACAAATCAAAAATTGTTGTCGATTTGAAAACATTTAATAAATATGCTCGTTGGGGAATAATCGAAAGTGTAATGATATAACTTAATAGATATACAACCCACCTTTTTGAATTTTTTAGGTATAAAATTAGGACTATGTTAATAATCCAAAATATTAAATTGTTAATTGTTACTCCTAAAAGCGTGAAAAAAAAATATTTTATTGAAAATATATTAAAAACATATAAAGGACTAATACCATAAAGTGCAATAATAGGCGATGAGATCAAAGCATTTAAGTAAAGACGTTTTTTCATTATATATTTTTCATTTAAAAAAAGATAAATTTATAATAAATCTTAAAAATAGTATCTTAAATACTAGAAAATGTTTACACTATCTTTTTAGTAATATTAATAGTTAGTTTATTCTTCAAAACCTGCATATCCTCACTCACTTTTTTGTCTAAAATTTTAGCGTAATGTTGAGTAGTTTGAATGTTTTTATGACCAAGCATTTTACTTACGGTTTCAATAGGAACGCCATTTGTGAGCGTTACAGAGGTAGCAAAAGTATGTCGTGCCATATGAAAAGTAATTTCTTTTGAGATATCACATAGATCTCCGACTTCTTTAAGATAGGCATTCATTTTTTGGTTAGTCAAAATTGGCAAAATACTATCTTCATTTAAGCACTTTGGATGATTGGCATATTTTTGAATGATTTCCTGGGCAATTGGCAGCACTGGAATTTTTGACTTGGTATCTGTTTTTTGGCGGTTTTTGAATATCCATTTTTCGCCATCAATGCCTAATGCTATGTGATCTTTCTTTAATCCTTTTACATCAACATAAGCCAAACCAGTGTAGCAGGAAAAAATAAAAATATCCTTTACTAAAGTTAATCGTTCAGATAAAAACCTTTTATTGTAAATTCTATATAGCTCTTCTTCAGTAAGAAAATCTCGTTCTACTTCTTTCATTTTTCCTTCATATCGACTGCAAGGATTTTTATCCAACCAATCGTTGTCCAGACAAATCTTGATTATTTTTCTGAAATTCCTAACATATTTAACGGCAGTATTGTTATTACACTTTTTAACACTTCTCAAATAGAATTCAAATTCGGTTACAAAGGCATAATCAATTTTGTTTATGCTTATGTCCGAAACATTGTATTTCCATTGGATGAATTCTTGCAAGTGTTTCAAAGATATTTTGAAGCGTTCTAATGTGCCATAAGCATAGCCATTTCCGATAAGTTCTTCAATTTTATCATTGTGATTTTGATAAATTGGAATTATCATTCGCTCACGTTGATGGGTTCCTAATATTCTTGATTTGAAATTCTCCAGGGATAATTCTTCATTTTTATGGATTAGTTCCATTTGAATATCAAATACTTTAGATTTCATTAAATCAAGATAGTTATTTATTGTTCTAGCTTCTTCAGAGCTCCCTTTCATTTTCGATAATTCTGGCGACCATTTGGATTTTTCAATGAATTTCTTGGAACTAAATTCGAAACGTTGGCCGTCAACGGTCAATCGAATATAAATTGGTAATTGTCCTGCTGCATTAGCTTTTGTGGTTTTTGCATAAATGTGTAGAGTGATTTTTGCTTTCATTGTGGTGACCTTTTAATTAGTATTCAATTTAATTTTCTAAAGGATAGCAAACAAGATGTACATATTCTGAACAAGCATTAAACTGGTTGTTAGTACGACTGTTTGCAAGGATTGAGAAGATTTAGCGAGACCCTAATTTTGATTTTTTTTAGGGTCTCGATTTTGTCCCTTTCCAATTAAGATTGAATGAATAATTTGGTATATGCGCAAAAGAAAAAACCCTATAAATCGTAAGATTTATAGGGTTTTGAAACCATTTGTTATTAAACTTGTGGGCGATGAGGGGTTCGAACCCCCGACCCCCTCGGTGTAAACGAGGTGCTCTGAACCAGCTGAGCTAATCGCCCTATTTTATTAGGTTGCTATCATTTTGTGATTGCGAGTGCAAATATAGGCTAGTTTTTCGCTTATGCAAAACATTTCTAAAGAATTTTTACTTTTTATTTTATAAAAATATTCAGTTTGCTGGTATTTAGTGTTTTAAAAAGTAAAAAAAATGCAGTAAAAACGAGTTTAATTCTTAATTGAGAGGCTAAGAGATTAAGCTGCTAAGATTTTAAGATGGAAAAATTGATAAATAACCAGCAAAAGCCTCGGATTCTTATTGAATTTTTTGAGCAAGAGACAAAAAATCTGTGAAAATTCGCCTGATCAGTATAATCCTGTGGGCTATTATTTCATTGGAATTAATCCTTTTTGCCGTTTTTGGCTTCAATCCAGCGTGACATATATTTGGTGCTGGTTAAAGTGTGATGTTGTAACAATGCTCCAAAGAAATTGTCCAAACGGTGCTGTGGTAAGTTGAAAAGCAAAAATTGTATTTGGGAAGCAAAATCATTTCTAAACAATTCTTTTGAATACCGCTGATTGATAATTTCGATTCCATTCTGCTGTGCTGCTGTCCAAAGTTTTTTGTCTTGGTATAGTTGTACGGCAGCTTTTGTAAATTCATTTATGTCATCAGTCACAAAACCATTCCAAGGCAGATTTCCCTGCATGGATTCGGCGCCGATGGTGGTCGTAATGCTCGGCGTTCCGCATTGCATGGCTTCGATCAGTTTTCCTTTTATGCCCGCACCAAAGCGCAGGGGAGCCAAAACAATTTTTGCGTTTTGTACTACTTCATTGGCATCGCTCGCACGGCCTTTTATATGAAAACCCTCTTTAGGCTGGTGCAATTGCATTACTTTTTGGGAAGGATATGCTCCGTAAATAGTAAGGTTGGCATCTGGCAATTGTTTTCTTAGTAAAGGCCAAATGGTTTCTTTCAGATACTGAACAGCATTCCAATTGGGTTCATGAAGAAAGTTTCCTATGAAAATAAAATCGGTTCTTTTCTCAAAAGAAGGAAGTTTTTCAAAAGCAGTTTCCTTAAGCGGCTCTAATAAAAAAGGTAAATAATATAGCAGTTTTGGATCTATTTTGAAAGTTGTTTGCAATAGTTCCATTTCAAATTTGGAAATGATTAAAGAAAGATCGCATCTCAAAATACTGGCGATTTCTCTCTTCGCAACTTCTTCCTTTAAAGTATCTGCAGTTGTGAAATCTCGATCTGCTTTAAAAGCTTTTTGTCTGGCCAACCGCAGGCAGTGTAAGTCTTCAGTATCCAATATTCTTAGGGCATCAGGGCAATTTTCGGCAACTCTCCACCCGAATTGTTCCTCAATCATAAATCGGTCAAATAAAACAACGGCTGGATTCAGTTCTTTGGCAAAAACATCAAAACTGGAGCAATTCAAAACAATTGATTTTTTATCGACATTCAGTGATGCCAAATCAGCCATAAAATCACTGTCCATGGCCGGACTTGCAAATGTTATATTAAATCCTTGTTGCTGGAACTGTTCAATCAACTGGAGCATTCTGCCTCCAGCCGCCGAAGAATTAGGTTCAGGCCAGACAAAACCAATGATTAAAAGTTTTTGAATTGAATTCATGATATTAAGATAATGGTGCAAAATAATGCAATTTAAGCGGTTAAAGCATCATTTTTAAAGGGAAATCAACAGGAAAACACTAATTTTGCAGGATTAAATCATTTGATATGCTTGGATTGAAATTAGTTACCGACCCGCGTTGGGTAAATATAGTAGAGAGTAATATTGAAGAAATATTGACAGATCATGCTTGGTGCGAACAAAAAGCGGCTTCGAACGCTATTAGTTTGATTACGTACAATTCGGAGTTGGAGGAATTGGTAACCGAGCTGTTGGTTATTGCAAAAGAAGAATTAGATCATCTGCAACTGGTGCATAATTTAATAAAAAGCAGAGGGCTGACTCTAGGCAGGGAACGCAAAGACCATTACGTAAATGAGCTTTATAAATTCATGAAAAAAGACGGCAGCCGTAAAGATGCTTTGGTAGATCGATTGCTGTTTTCTGCAATGATAGAAGCCAGAAGCTGTGAGCGGTTCAAAGTGTTGTCAGAGAATATAAAAGACCAGGAATTGGCTAAGTTTTATCGTGATTTAATGATTTCTGAAGCAGGACATTACACCACTTTCCTTGGCTTTGCCAGAAAATATGTGGACAATTTTGATGTCGATAAGCGTTGGCAGGAATGGATTGAGTTTGAAACCTCGATTATCGTAAATTACGGGAAAAACGAAACTGTTCATGGTTAATATTCCATAAACTGCTTAATTTTTAAATTTTCATTTTTATTAATTCATTTATCAAACTTATGCCGGCGATCAATTATAAAACAATTTTTTTTAAGATTTTAAAATATACAGGCATAACGCTTGCGGTTTTATTGGCGCTGATGTTTATCACACCTTTAATTTTTTCGGATAAAATAAAAGAACAAGTAAAGAAAACAGCCAATGAAAAATTAAACGGAGAACTGAATTATACTGATGCGCACGTTTCCTTTTTTACGCATTTCCCTTCCTTGACTTTGACTTTGACTGATTTTAAACTCAACGGATCGGCTCCTTTTCAAAATGAAAAATTAGTTACTGCTGATGAGATTGCTTTTGGAATTAACTTAAGCAGTTTGGTTTTTGGAGAAAGTATAAAAATTGATCAAATTTTCCTTTCCAATTCATTGATTAATGTAAAAGTCAATAAAAAAGGGGAGGCAAATTATAATGTGTATATCGCCGATAAAACTACTGCTCCAAAAGAAGAAGAAAAATCAGAAACGGGATTAAAATTAGAAGAAATCGAAATCAATAACAGTAAAATTATTTACGACGATCAATCTGCCAATGTCCACATAGATGCAGTAGGTTTCAATTATTTGGGTAATGGAGATTTGAGCCAAGCTATTTTTGCATTGCATTCGAAAGCAAAAATCGAAAAGCTGAATATTATTTACGAAAATGAACCTTACTTGATGAATAAAAAAGTGGATGGGGATTTGATTACCAAAATAAACACCAATTCACTGTCTTTTGTATTTGAACAAAATGACCTCTTTATAAACAAGCTATTAGTCGATTTTACAGGGAAATTTGACTTTTTGAAAGATGGCTATGATATTGATTTTAAGTTAAAATCAAACAAAAGCAATCTAAATGACCTTTTTACTGCTTTTCCTCCAAAATATATTGCTTGGCTAAAAGACACTGAATTGAAAGGAAGTGTAGATTTGTTGCTAACCGTTAAAGGGAAATACATTGCCTCACAAAACATCGGACCTGATTTAAGTTTGGATTTTAAGCTAAAAGACGGATTTGTGAATTATAAAAAAAGCGCTTTTCCAGTTTCTGATTTTAATATGGATATTGCTGTCAAAGTGCCTTCTCTGAATCCAGAACTTTTACAGCTGGATGCCAAAAGTTTATCTTTAAATATAGAAAAAAATTACGTTAAGGCGCAATTGAAAATGAATGGAATGACTACGCCAGATGTTGATTTGGCATTGAATTCCAACATTGATTTGGAGAAATTAAACCGCGCACTTGGAATTCCGGATATAGAGTTAAAAGGAATGCTTGTAAGCGATTTGAAAGCCAAAGGGAAATACGACCAAAAGCAACGGCTTTTTCCAATGACAAATGGGAAACTGGATCTAAAAAACGGATTTGTAAAAACCCAATATTACCCAAATCCGATTACCGATATCAATATTGTGTCTACAATAACCAATCAAAAAGGGACTTATGACGATCTTTCGGTAGTGTTGGAACCGGCTGGTTTTACCTTTGAAGGAGAACCTTTTTTGGTAAAAGCCGATTTGAAAAATTTTGATGATCTGAATTATGACATCAAAGCCAAAGGGACTTTAAATATTAGTAAAATCTACAAAGTGTTTTCTCAAAAAGGATTAGATGTTGATGGTTCTATCAAAGCCGATTTACAATTGAAAGGGATTCAAAGCTATGCTGAGAAAGGAGATTACAGTAAACTGCAAAATAAAGGCACTCTCGAACTCCGAAACATAAATGTCCAAACAGAGTATTTGCCTAAATCATTATTGATAAAAGAAGGAATATTCAGGTTCAATCAGGATAAAATGTCGTTTAATACCTTTTTGGCTTCTTATGGACAGTCTGATTTTAAGCTAAATGGCTATTTGACGAATGTGTTTAATTTTATGTCTTCCAAAAATGGCACTTTAAGAGGATCATTTACTTTAAACTCAAAATTTATCAATGTAGATGAGTTCATGTCAAGTACAACGGCTGCTCCAGGGACAACAACAACTGTTGGTTCAAATAGTGCTCCACAACCAGCGACTCAAGAAACCGGTGTAATTCTGATTCCGTCAAATATGGATTTGCAATTTTATGCTGCTGCACATAAAATTAATTACCAAGGATTGATTTTGAAAGACGGAAAAGGAGCCTTGAAAATGAAAAAGGGAAAAATGCTAATGCAAAATACAGGATTTAATCTTATAGGGTGTAATGTTGCCATGAATGCAGCTTATCAGGGCATCACTCCTAAAAAAGCAGTTTTTGAATATGATATAAAAGCCACAGATTTTGATATCAAAAAAGCTTACAAGGAAGTGAAAATGTTCAAAGAAATGGCCAGTGCTGCCGAAAATGCAGAAGGAATTGTTTCATTGGATTACAAAATAAAAGGAAGATTGAATCAGCAAATGATGCCTGTTTATCCTTCGCTGCTTGGTGGTGGGGTGTTGTCTATAAAAGACGTAAAGGTAAAAGGGATGAAAATGTTTAATGCCGTGAGCAAAACTACAGATCATGAAGCGATTAAAAATCCGGAGCTATCCAAGGTGGATATTAAAACAACTGTAAAAAATAATATTATTACGATCGAACGGTTCAAATTCAAATTTGCAGGTTTCAGACCAAGAATTGAAGGAACATCCAGTCTGGACGGTAAATTGAATATCAAAATGAGATTGGGATTGCCTCCTTTAGGAATTCTTGGAATTCCGCTGACCGTTACCGGAACTAATAATAATCCAAAAGTAAAAGTTGGCAAACAAGGGCAGGATATTGAAGAAACTAAGGATACAGAAGACAATTAGAGGATAGCAATTTCAGGACATTGTTTCGATTATATAATAGTAAAGCTCCCAATCATTTGGGAGCTTTACTATTTTAGGCATTCTATGTAAACTGGAGAATTAAAGAAATCTAAAATGTCCAGATTCTGATTCTTTGCCGTATCATAGGAAGAAATTCGTGTGATCAGCATCTCACAATCCTTAAAATAAAATTTAATTTTAGGAAAAATATCTTCACGTGCAGTGATTGATTTAGTATTTTTAAGATTGTCAAATTGAAAGCTGTCGAGAATGTTATTATTTAAATCTAGTACATAAAAAACATAGCTTATTTTACTTCCTTCTTCTTCATCTGGTTTAGTTGTAAAAACAAGTGTTTTTGAAGCTGTCTCAGATAGAACAAAATAGCCGTTTATTTCTTTAGAATTATTTAATTTATATGTTTTAAACTTATTTGTTCCTATGTGGATATAATCAAAGTCTTTAAATTTAATCTTACTTTCAATATCCGAGTTAGGTAGTTTATAAAAAACGATCTTTTCAGTATTATCAATTCGAAAAAAATTACTTTTTATGTTAATCTTCGATCCATCATTAGTAAGTATAAAACTTTCGGAAAATGGCATAGAAAAAGAGTTCATGCTAAGAAATAGCATTAAAAAGTAAAATTTTTGCATGTTGTATTAGGTTGTAATTTTGTTTTTTCAAAACTATGCTAATACTATTTGTTCTTTGTTAACAAACTATAAATCTTAGATTAATAAAATTAAATTTTTAGTAATGCTAAAACTTAAACAAAGCATAAAGTAGAAGGGGATAAAAAAAGTGCAAATTGTATCGGCATTGCCTTATATACAATTTGCACTTTTTTTTATTTGGAAACTCCTGGTAAATTGTGATAGATAAAATCTCCATGAACACCGGTGAATGCTAATTTTAACTGATCAAAAAAAGCTTTGCTGTCGGTTTCGTTCGGCCATGCCGCTTTTACTAATTCATCTTGTTTTTGGCCTGATTTTTCTATGTCGGCGAAAGAGTCATAAAAAAAGGCTTCCATAAAATCTCTGCTGTCCGATCCCCAAGAGTGGCGAAAAGGATAATATCCCTTGATGAAAGGATCCTTCAGGGTAATTTTTTCATTGTATTCCTTCATACCTTTACCTTTGCCGGACATTGACATTTGTGATTTTCGAATGTAAACAATCATTGGGTCTTTTGTAGTTGCTTTAAATTCTTTCATGCCAATCGTTTCGATGGAAGAATAAATTTCGTCTGAGTGCATTGGAATATAATAGCTGTTTTGTTTGTCAAAAAAAGCGGTTCGTACTTTTTCATCAGGCCAGGCTTTTTTGGCAAGCTCGTCTGAGAGTTCACCAGCTTTTTCAATGTCTTCCCAAGTTTTGAAAACATTGACCAAAATCACTTCGGAGCTGTTTTCGGTGTAATAATGGGTCAGAATTTCCGAGCCAATTATTAAATCATTTTTGCTCGTCACTTTGTCAAAGTACTCTTGTTCCGTTGCCTTCCAATCTTTCGCATCCGTATTTAAATTTCTGTGGAGGGTAGTAAAAGTAATAAATACAGGTTTGGGGGGATCTTGTGCATGAATATTCATACTGAACAGGAATGTTAAAATTAACATTCTTAACGAAAAAAAAGCGTTCTTTCTCATAATAAAACTAAAATTAAATTATTAATTAACACAAAACTCTTATAAATTTAGTAAATTGTTAATCAGATAGTTATGAAATTTTAATTTTTTTTCAGAGAAAAAGAAAAGTATTTTTAAAACTCTTTATTTAACGGTAATTCAGCCACGACAAAAGTGCTTCCGCCAATATAAATAAAATCTTCTTTTGTAGAATTATTCTGAGCCTCGATGTAAGCTTCTGTTACAGAGTTATATGTATTCCCGTTCAATGCAAACTGTAATGCTTTTTCTTGTAACAAAGCAGCATCTAAGCCTCTTGGAATATCCGGTCTGCAAAAATAATAAGTCGCATTTTTTGGAAATAAAGGCAAAACTTCGTTCAGTTCTTTGTCATTGACAACTCCCAGTACAATATGCAGGTTTTTAAAAGTTTCTTTTTGTATCTGTTTCAAAACAATTTCGAGACCATTTTTGTTGTGTGCCGTGTCGCAAATTACTTTTGGGTTTTCTCCCAATTGCTGCCATCTTCCGAGTAATCCAGTGTTTTTTACCACATGGAGCAACCCAGATTGTATGTTTTCGTCATTCACCTTAAAATTCGTTTGCTCATTTAAAATTTTGAAAGTTTGTATAACCGTTTTTTTATTGTGTTCTTGATAATCACCAATTAAATCAGAAGGAAAGGTTTCCGAAATCAAGTCAGATGCAAAATAGATTTCGGCTTTATTTTCTTTGGCTTTCGCTAAAAAAACAGGATGTGTTTCAGGAGTATATTCACCAATGACAACAGGGATTTTGGGTTTGATGATTCCCGCTTTTTCGGTCGCAATAGATTCTAAAGTGTTACCCAAATACTGAATGTGATCAATGCCGATATTGGTAATTACCGAAACCAATGGTGTGATGATGTTTGTAGCATCCAGTCTTCCGCCAAGTCCCACTTCGATAATCGCGATATCCGTTTTTTCTTTTGCAAAATAATCAAAAGCCAATCCAACCGACATCTCGAAGAAACTCATGTCATTTTCTTCAAAAAATGTTTTGTGCGTATTTATGAATTCACATACAAAATCTTCGGAAATTTCGATGCCGTTAATTTTGATTCGCTCCCGAAAATCTTTTAAATGGGGAGAAGTATAAAGCCCCACTTTGTATCCCGCTTCCTGAAGACCGGAAGCCAGCATGTGGGAAGTTGAGCCCTTGCCATTAGTGCCGGCAACGTGAATGCATTTTATCTTTTTGTGAGGATTATCAAGATGGTCAGCCAGTAAATGGATATTGGTTAAATCTTTTTTATAAGCCGAAGCCCCTTGCAGTTGATACATTGGAAGCTGGTTAAACATCCAGTTTGTGGTTTCTTGATAGTTCATTAATTTTTGATAAAATAGTTGCGGATTGAAATATTTTTTGCTTTTTTTAGTTTAATATTACAGTGAAAATAGATCAGTTATTGTTTTTGACTTTCAAACTACAAAATTGAAATATTTTTTAGAATTAATGATTATAAACCAAGAATAATATATGTTTAGTTTTATACAATTACAAGCTGATACTCTTGCCACTGCTGCGTCCAATGTTGTCATCGAAAAAGTGGCAACCAATAATGAAATCTCCGTTTTAGGATTCATTCTAAAAGGAGGATTTTTTTTAATTCCCATTGCGATACTGTTGTTTTATACTTTTTATCTAATTATAGAGCGCTATTTGTACATTAATAAAAAGGCAAAAGTAGATCCTCTTTTGATGCGCGATGTTCGCGATCACTTGACTTCAGGAAATTTTGATTTGGCCCGTTCCATAACCGAAAGAACCAATACAGCTTCGGGTAATGTGATTAAAGAAGGGATTTTGTTAATAGGCCGTCCCATTGCCGAAATTGAATCGAATATGGATCGCGCAGCCGATATCGAAATTGCCGAAATGGAACAGCATTTGGGACAATTGGGATTGATTGCGGGTATTGCACCAACGCTAGGATTCATCGGAACAATTTCGGGGGTAATCAAGATTTTTTACAGCATTTCGGTAACTGAGAATATCAGTATCGGGAATATCTCGGGAGGTTTATACGAGAAAATGATCAGTAGCGGATCGGGATTAATCGTAGGAATCATTGCCTACAGTGCCTACCACTTGCTGAACGGGAAAATTGATAATTATGCTTTGAAAGTACAAAAGCAGATATTAGAATTCGTCAATATTATTCAAAAAGCATAAGTCATGTCTATCAAAAGAAAAAGAAGATTTCACGCTGAGGTCGCTACGTCGTCCCTGAGTGACATTATGTTTTTTTTGTTGCTGTTTTTCTTGATAATCTCCACTTTGGCCAATCCAAATGTGATTAAAATGACGTTACCAAAGTCAAAAACCAATGAAAAAACCAACAAACAATACATCAGTTTATCCGTCACCGAAGACAAGAAATTCTACATAGACAAACAGCCCGTTGCTTTCGAAGAACTCGAAGCTACTTTGATGTCCAAAATAGATGCTCAAAAAGACCAAACTGTTGTCGTTAGGATTCCGTTCAATCTGCAAGTTCAGGATTTGGTCGATGTACTGCAGATAGGAGTGAAGAACAACCTAAAATTTGTTATCGCCACAAGTCCGAAGTAAAAATATAAAAATCAGTTGGGCGTGACCGCAATAAAAAATGGGGCTGCTTTAGATTGTCTAGAGTCGCCCCATTTTTTATTGCGGTCGGGCCATCCATGCTACTTCGGTAGCTTATTCCTGTCCCTCACGCGCATTACGCAAACACAAGAGATTATAGGTTTTAATAAAGTTTTTTGAATTTTGTTTCCGAAATAGATAGCTCTACAGGATCTTAAAATTTCGTAAAATGCTATGAAATGAAAAGTTGTTTAAACTTGAAGGCCAATATTCTAAAGAGCAAAAGCGTAACATTTTCAAAAAGAGTATACTAATAAAATTAAGAATTAACTTAAAGGTATATTTTATGAAAAACATTTCAAGGCGGTCTTTTGTCAATAAATTTGGTTTAGGCGTTGGAGCAACTGTTGTTATGACAGCACTCCCTTCATATATAACACAGACAGAAAAGTCTCAGAAACCATACGCAGGAAAGAAGCTGAATATAGCGCTTTGCGGTTTAGGCAATTACGCAGCTATGTTAGCAGAAGGAATTGTGATTTCCGAATATTGCAATTTAGCGGGCATAGTAACCGGGTCGCCTGAGAAAGCTGCAAAATGGAAAAAACAATATAATATCCCCGAAAAGAATATTTATAATTATCAAAATTTCGACGAAATAATCAATAACAAAGATATAGATTTAGTGTACGTTGTTTTGCCAAATGGTCTGCACAAAGATTTTGTAATTCGTTCTGCAAAAGCAGGAAAACATGTAATTACAGAAAAGCCAATGGCGATTTCTGTTGCTGATTGTGAAGAAATGATAAAAGCCTGTAATGATAATAATGTTCAATTGGCTATCGGTTATCGCTTGCATTACGAGCCAACACATTTGGAAATTAAAAGATTGGGACAAGAAAAAGTTTTTGGACAAGTACGATTTATAGAAACATCACTAGGCTATAAGACCTATGATACTCTTGATAAAAAAACAATCGTTGATAAAAACAGCCAAAGCGAATGGAGGCTAAATAAGAAATTATCAGGTGGCGGTCCTTTAATGGATTTAGGAATTTATTGCATTCAGGCAAGCCGTTACGTTTTAGGAGAAGAACCAATCGCTGTTACCGCACAATTTGGCACGGTGAATGATAAAAACAGGTTTTCTGAGACTGAGGAAAGCATATCCTGGCAAATGGAATTTCCGAGTGGGGCAGTTTCAAACTGCAATACTTCATGCGGTTACAATATTGACAGGTTTTACGCAACTGCCGACGAGGGCAGTTTTGAATTAAGTCCAGCATTGAGTTATGGACCCTATAAAGGTAAAACTTCAGAAAAAGAATTGAAATTTCCTGAAATAAACCAGCAAAAAATACAAATGGATGAAATTTGTAAAGTATTATTAGAAAATAAAAAATTACCTAATCATATTACAGGAGAAGAAGGATWAAAGGATATGAAAATTATTAATGCAGTTTACAAATCTGCCAAGACGGGAAAGAAAATTTTCATAGTATAGAAAGAAAATATCTTCAAAAAAACTAAACTCCTAAACTAGCCCCGATTGCAGTGAAAATCCTCTCTCGTCTCGTCCCTAAAGACGAGACGAGAGAGATTGTAACGGAAAGATTCTGTGTTGATTTTCTAATAAATCTAAATTTTATTTTTTAATTTTTATCATTAAATTTGTCCTCTAAGTCGGCCATAGAGCTAGACTGTATAGCGTGCTTATGCCTTTTGTGCTTGCACGCTATTTTTTTTATAATCCTTGTCGTAAGTTGTTTTGTTTTTATAAAGAACATAAATCAATTCCAATAACTTTCTCTGAACGGCGACACATCCTTTCATTTTAATCCCATGTTTT
>NZ_JBFUGG010000025.1:0-65581 GCF_056403035.1 Flavobacterium sp. P3_A6
AACTTATGCTATTAACCAAGGAAGTTTGAGTACCGGATCTAATTATACGATTAGTTACGTAGGTGCTAACTTTACTATTACTGCCAAACCAATTACAGTAACGGCAACTCCATCACAAACTAAAGTTTATGGAACAACAGATCCTGTTTTTGCGTATACAGTTTCACCAAGTTTGATAAGTAGTGATGCTTTTACTGGAACTTTAACAAGAGTTGCCGGGGAAAATATTGGAAACTATGCTGTTAACCAAGGAAGTTTGACTGCCGGAACTAATTATACAATTAGTTTCGTAAGTGCTAACTTTACTATTACTGCCAAACCAATTACAGTAACGGCAACTCCATCACAAACGAAAATTTACGGAACAACAGATCCTGTTTTTGCTTATACAGTTTCACCAGGATTGGTAGGTAGTGATTCCTTTACAGGAGCTTTAACTAGAGTTGCTGGGGAAAATATAGGAACTTATGCTATTAACCAAGGAAGTTTGAGTACCGGATCTAATTATACGATTAGTTACGTAGGTGCTAACTTTACTATTACTGCCAAACCAATTACAGTAACGGCAACTCCATCACAAACTAAAGTTTATGGAACAACAGATCCTGTTTTTGCGTATACAGTTTCACCAAGTTTGATAGGTAGTGATGCCTTTACTGGAACTTTAACAAGAGTTGCCGGGGAAAATATTGGAAACTATGCTATTAACCAAGGAAGTTTGACTGCTGGATCTAATTATACGATTAGTTTCGTAAGTGCTAACTTTACTATTACTGCCAAACCAATTACAGTAACGGCAACTGCATCACAGACGAAAGTTTATGGAACAACGAATCCTGTTTTTGCTTATACAGTTTCGCCAAGTTTGGTAGGTAGTGATGCCTTTACTGGTGCTTTAACAAGAGTTTCTGGGGAAAACATTGGAAACTATGCCATTACACTAGGAAACTTAAGTGCAGGTACTAACTATAACATTACTTATGTAAGCAAAGATTTTACTATTACGGCAAAACCTATCACAGTAACAGCAAATACTTCACAAACCAAAGTATATGGAACAACAGATCCTGTTTTTACTTATACTGTTTCGCCAAGTTTGGTAGGTAGTGATGCCTTTACTGGTGCTTTAACAAGAGCTGCTGGAGTGAATGTGGGTGTTTACGCTATCACACAAGGTACCTTAAGTGCTGGTGGAAATTATTCCATTATGTATAATGGCTCAAATTTTACTATTACGAAAGCAGATCAGGTAATTACCTGGAATCAGACTTTGGGATTAGGTTGTAATGGAGAAACTAGTATTGTTTTGACTGCTGTTGCTAATAGTGGTTTAGCAGTAAATTATGCTTCTTCTAATACTAACATTACTACTGTTTCAAATAATTCATTAATTTTCCAGAATTATGGGTCTGCAGCTATAACAGCTTCGCAACCTGGCAACATGAATTACAATGCTGCTCCGGCTGTTGTTTTACCAGTAGTATCTAGTCAGCCTAACCTGATTAGAAAACAATTTGAAAATATTATATTCTTTGACAATAGTTCTAAGAGTTTTAAATCGTATAGCTGGTATAAAAATGGGGTTTTAGTTCCTGGACAAACTTCACAATATTTCAAAGAAAGTGGTGCTTTGAATGGAACTTATTATGCAGTAGCAACAAAACTAGACGGAACATTAATTACAACATGTGCGTTGACTTTATCTACAACAATGGAAGAAGAGTATATAAGAATTGTTCCAAACCCTGTTAGAAGTAATGCGAGTTTCCAATTGATGACGAATGTTAGTACAAACAGATTACAAAATGCGCGTATTGAGGTTTATAATTTAACAGGCAACTTACTGACTACTATTACAAACACAAGTCAAAATACTATTGACATGATAGCTCCAAGTGTTGAGGGGATTTATATTGTAAAAATGACCTTAGCAAATGGTAAATATTTTACTAAAAACCTTTTAGTGAGAAATTAAAATAATTTATAGAATATGACATCCTCATTTTTAATGAATGGGGATGGATTATTCTAATTAAAAAAACAAGTATGAAATCGCCATTAACAACAAGTTTGCGTGAGCAAAAATCAATAAGTAAAAAGGCAATAACATATAGGACTGCTAAAAAATAAATTTTATATCTATGAAATTCAATATTAAAAATATAATTGGAACTATAGCTTTCTTAATTTCACAAGGAGTAGTTGCACAGTTTTATGTAGGAATACAGTCGGGAATAGGAAATATTAAGAGTGATATTACTGGTATACAAGCAGGTAATCGCCTTGGCGGAGCTGTAAAAGCAGGTTATATCTATTCTTTAAATACACATTTTGGTATTGGTTCAGGGCTAGAGTTTTCACAATACAAACAAGAAGTTTCTTTGTCTCAGTCTTCTGTAATACTTTCTAGTTTTGAAGTTGATGCTTCCACTTCGGCATTTGTTTATAACGTTACTACCAACAATTATAAAGAAAAACAAACTTTACATGCTCTGCAAATCCCTCTTTTTGTCCAATATAAAACAAATATTAATAAGGGTATTGATTTTAATTTTAGAGCTGGAGCTAAATATTTTTTACCTGTAAATTATAAAATTAAAGCAACAGCGGATTACGCAAATGGTAGTGCTTATTATCCAGATGTAAACCTAACTATTGACGATTTACCAGAATATGGTTTTGGCCGTCAGAATAATTATTCATCATCAGGAAACTATGAAACTAAAGGAATTATAATGAGTTCTTTTGAGTTAGGATTTACATTTGATATGGCAACGAAAAATTCGTTGTATGTAGCCCTGTTCCTGGAAAGTGGATATGGTACAATTTTAGACCAAAACAAAAATGAATCCTATATTGGTTATAACCAAACATCTGTATCTGATAGGAAAACTAATGGATTGTACAGTACTGATAAAGATGCTAAAATTAAACCTGTGGCTTTTGGGTTAACATTAGGATGGAATTTTAAATAAATTCATTTTTTAAAATAATACAAAAAGGTCTTGACTCAAATCAAGACCTTTTTTTGCAACACATTCTGTTTTCAAAACAAAGCATCCTTTTGATCTGTATTTGCAACTGCAGGCGGTATTTATTTTCTTAACGAAAAAGAGAACTAATATAGTATACCTCAAATCCGCAATCCTTAACTAATTAAGTCTTTCGGATTTTGTTTATAAGCTAAATTTAATTTTTCTGAATAATTACCCTAAAAATCTTGTTATTTTGGTTATATATTCATCCATTTTGAATATAATATTGATAAATTCAATAAATAAAAATCAGTCATATCACCTTTTTATAATGTAAAATGCCGGATTAAAAACCCGGCACTACCGCAATTAAAATTCTAAATACCACATTAAATAATTATTGCAAAAAGTTAAAAAGATACATTTAAACCAACATTAAACATCCACTGAAACTGATTGAAAGACTGATTCTCCAATGGGTTGATATAATAATTCATTCCTGGCTCTATGAAAAATTTGGTTCTTTTATAGAATTCATATTGTAAAGTGCTGCTCAATAATGTCCCGTAAACAAATTCATTTACATTTTTATTTTCCCCTATAGAACTTCCGTTCAATAATACTTCATTAGAAATTAGCTTGCCGACAAAACCTCCTGTATTCATACTGATACTGGTTTTCTTTTTGCTTAAAAGAGCATATGAAACCTCCAATGGCATTTCAAAATATTTTAAATTCTGAGTTACATTTCCTGTTTCAAAACCTGTACTGGTCTTAGAATTTGCTGCAAACAAATAATTTTCATTATTGGAAACAAAAACTATCGCATTATTTTTGGAAGGACTATCCTGCACTACATTATTATTAGGCAAAATACCTGATATAAAACTTGCCTCTGCGCTTCGTTCATAATAAGCAACTTCATTTATTTTTTGTCCAAGCTCATTAATTTTGAATCCTGAACTTACTGCCCATTTTTTGTTCAGTTTATAATTGGTTTTTACCCCATAACCGTTTGACTGTTTTGAGGCCACTGTATTTCCTAATGCTTTTTCTTTGCCGTAATTTTCAGATCCCATAACCCCTGCAAAAACTTGAAGCGACCATTTATCAATAACTTCCGAATTTGTTTTTTTCTTAGTTTTATCCTTATCCAATTCAGCCAAAGCATTCTCTAATTGAGCTACTTCCTTCTTTATTTTGCTAAGGGAATCTTTCGCACTAGTATTTTCGGCAATTGTTTTATTAGTACTAAATCCGGAAGCCTCAGGATTTTGATTAATCAGTGCTGATTTAGAGTTTGCGCTTTTTACACTTTCCTTGTTTAATTTCGATTCAGAAATAACGCTATTATCAGAACTGGCTATCGTTTTAGCATTTCCATTTGAACTGCTTTGAGAAAAATTGTTTGCCCCAACAAATGAAGCTATGTTATAACTGCCAGCCTTTGTGTTTTTATTAGCTGCAATTGCATCCGATTGCGGCTTATTATTGCCCTCAGCAATTAACTGATTATTTTTTTTACTATTTGAATTCTTAAAGCCTTTAGAATCATTTATTTTAGAAGAAACTACAGGAATAGGAATCGTTTTGGCAGTTGCCGAATTAGCATTAGTTAATGAAATGCGGGTTTCTTTACTATTCACATTTTCATTCTTAGCCTCATTTACATGATTTCCTTTTTCTCCTAAAGATACTTTTTCAATGGTGCTTTCATTTTTATTTATATTCTCATTGGTATTTCTATTATTTTTTGAGTCATTTTGCAAAACAACTCCGTTCGCATCATTTCCTATAATTAATTCCTGATCATTCCCTTGATTGGAATTAACATACCAAATAGTTGGAAGAGAAAGTCCCGCGACTAAACATGCAGCAGTCCACCACCAAATAACTACACGCTTCTTCTTTTTAGGTTTATCTAATTGAGCTTCTATTTTATCCCATAACTCGGGTGGCGGAGTACTTGAAAAGTTCTCCAATGAAGAAAAAACAGATTTTGCTTCTTTATTTTTCATGCGCACTTATATTTTTTTGAAACCTTCTGGCTTTATTAATTTACCTTAACAGAATTTCAATTTTATGCTGTTTTACAATTTAATACCATCAATATTTTTTTCTTCAAAATGCTCTTGGCTCTGTTTAAATTTGATTTAGAAGTCCCTTCACTTATATCAAGCATCTTTGCAATCTCTTTGTGTTTCATTTTTTCGAAAACATACAAATTAAAAACCATTCGGTATTGATCTGGCAATTCTTGAATATATTCTAATAATTTTTCCTGCTCAATGGGTGCTAATTCTAATTCTTCTTCGGCTGCGATATCAGTTTCAAAAACATCCAAAAACAAAACTCCTTTTTTCTTTTTCTTTAACGTCTCTAATAATTTATTGATAAAAATACGCTTAATCCAACCTTCAAAACTTCCTTCAAATTTGTATTGTCCTATTTTTTGAAAGGCAATTACAAAGGCTTCCTGAAAAACATCTTTGGCGTCATCTTCATTCCGCATATATTTCAGGCAAAGCCCATAAAGAACTGGAGAAAACAACTGATACACTTTCAGTTGCGCTTCCCGGTCATTATCGGCACATTTCCTAATATACTGGTCTAAGTTCTCTTTCAAGAATTCTCTGGTGTTGGTTTATTATTTTTTTTTCTTGGTTATTTCGAAATTGGCATAGTCAGCTTTATCTTCTAACGCCACTTCATAATTTTTAAAAAACAAATCGTCTTTTAGATTCATTTTCCAAATATCCTCTGCAAAAATAGGTTTCTCTTCGATACTATTATGAATTTTATTTACTTCTGGATCAACAGATTGAAATTCACCTTCATCTGTAAAAATAAAAATTTTCCAAGCCCAGCTTTCCATAGCTTCCTCTTTGGAAATTCGTCTAAAACGGGAATCCTCATAAGTGCAGGAAGAAACAGTAAAAATTATAAAAAAAATAAAAAATATTTTTCTCATATATTGGTTTTTATTTGGTTACACTTGGTTATTTAATAGTTATAAGGCATTTGCACAACCTCATTTAAAAAAAACGATGATTCCGCTAAACCTAAATTCAGCGGAATCAAAATATATTATGATTTCGTTTTTAACAAAGCCACTTTGTCCTGAATCACTTTCTTGAATGCAATAACTTCAGCAGTTTGATCTGCAGTATTATCATTATCCAAATATATTTTGGTGACAACTCCTGCTTGGCTCCACTCTAAGTAAACACCGCCTTGATCATGAGCATCTGGTGAACCGAATGTTTTGGTCTGTCCTTTTAAGTTTTTTATTTCGGTTGGGATTTTTGAAATAAAACCAGCATAATCATCTCTAAAAACTAATGTTTTATAATCAGTTCTATTAAACTCAACAGGAAAATTATGCACACTTGAATACTTAAGCACTTTGTGATTTTCGATTTTATAAAACTGATAGCATTCCGCCCCAGTACATTCTCCGAAATAAGTGCCAACAATAGCATAATCAATATCTGTATTGACTTTGGAGAACAAAATTGGCTTAGTTGATTTTGGAAGCACTATATAATCTGCAGGATACGTGATTGTCTGAAGCACCACTTCATCAACACTAGGCACTTTTTCAGAGTACTGAACCAAAATTTGGCAATCGTCTTCAATTACAGATTGGATTTTTATATCATAGCCTGACGTAGGTTTTGGTCCTGCTAAAAGTCCTAATATTCTTTTTTGGGTAAAATCAGGCAGAGGACCAAAGGGGTCACAAGGGGCAAAATGCTTTTGCAGTTCTTCATTTGAATTTATAAGTACATAAATAGGCTTCGTTGGATTCTCTTTTGGCTGTCCGCAATATTTAAAATTCTCATAAGCAACATTTCTGACATCACCACAATTTTGAGCATTATCGCCTAATGAATCTGTACAGGAAGAAAAACTAAAAGCTATCAGGGCTACTATAATAAAACGTTTCATATTTACTTTTTAATTAATTAGTATACTAGTAAGATGACTCATTTTTAAAATGGTTGCGTGATGATATAAAAAAAAGTTGAAATTGTTGATTTAGCACTGGATTTCTAATAATTCGTGAAATTTCATTTTTTAAAATTAAGCACTACGTATTAATGCGTACTTTTACATTTTTAAAAAAGAAACATCTATGTTAACAATTCTTCCTCTACTAGTGGTTTTTATTATTGCGCTTACAATAGGCATTTTCATTGGCAAACTTCTGTTTTCTGCCCGATTTCAATCGGAAAAAGTAAGTCTGGAAGAAAAATTAATCGCCCTGAATTCTCAATTGAACCAACAGAAAGAACAGTTTTTATTGGATAAAAAGACATTCGAAAAACAGCTGGAATTAACCCATTCTGAAAAAGAGAATATCCGTAATGAGAAGGACAGTTTAGCCATTCAGCTTTCTAAAAAAGAAGTAGATTTTGAAAATCTTTGGGAACGCAACAAGGAACAAAAAGAAGAAGTTGAAAAACTGCAGGAAAAATTCACTAAAGAATTTGAGAATCTTGCCAATAAAATATTAGACGAAAAATCGAATAAATTTACTGAGCAAAACAAAGAAAACATGAAAAATATCTTGACTCCATTACAAGATAAAATTCAGTTATTCGAAAAGAAAGTTGAAGACACACACAAAGAAAGTATTGACTACCATGCCGCTTTGCGCCAACAGATACTTGGCTTGAGCGAAATGAATGCTCAAATGAGCAAAGAAACCCTGAATTTGACCAAGGCACTAAAAGGCGACAGCAAAATGCAGGGAAACTGGGGCGAACTGGTTCTGGAACGTGTCTTAGAAAAATCAGGATTGGAAAAAGACAGAGAATATCATGTACAGCAAAGTCATACTACAGAGGAAGGTAATCGTGTTTTCCCCGACGTTGTCATCAATCTTCCTGATGGAAAAAAGATGATTGTCGATTCTAAAGTTTCCCTAACAGCTTATGAAAAATTCATTAATGAAGAAGATGAAAATTTAAAGAAACCTTTTTTAAGAGAACATGTCAATTCGATAAAAAGCCACGTAGATCAATTGGGAGGCAAAAATTACCATGATTTATACCAGATAGAAAGCCCTGATTTTGTTTTGCTGTTTATACCTATGGAACCCGCTTTTGCATTGGCTCTTAACGAAGACACTACCTTATACAACAAAGCTTTCGAAAAAAACATCGTGATTGTAACTCCTTCTACCCTACTGGCAACTTTACGTACGATTGACAGTATGTGGACAAACCAAAAACAGCAGGAAAATGCCTTTGAAATAGCTAGACAAGCTGGTGCATTATATGATAAATTTGAAGGTTTTGTTGCCGATTTAATAAAAATTGGCAAAAAAATCGAAGAGAGTAAAATTGAATATCAAGGAGCCATGAATAAACTAGTGGAAGGAAAAGGAAACCTCATCACAAGCGTCGAAAAACTTAAAAAAATGGGAGCCAAAGCTAAGAAAGCACTTCCTGAAAGTATTTTAAAAAGAGCTGAAACTGATGAAAGTTCTCTTTTAAATTAGATTATGATTTATAAACACAACTACTCAATTTAACCAATACAATTAAAGACAGCTTGTCTTTTACCAAAAATAAATCTATGGACAAAATTTACAAAACAGTTGCTTCATCTCATGTCAGCATTTCAGTATTGATGCTGCCCTCACATACCAATTTTAGCGGAAAAATTCATGGTGGCTATATTTTATCACTCTTAGACCAAATAGCATTTGCCTGCGGTTCCAAATTTTCCGGGAATTATTGTGTAACGGCTTCTGTAGATACTGTGAATTTTTTAAAACCAATTGAAGTAGGCGAACTCGTGACGATGAAAGCCTCAGTAAATTATGTTGGAAAAAGCTCTATGGTTGTAGGCATTCGCGTAGAAGCCGAAAACATTCAGACTGGCCATAAAAAACATTGTAATTCTTCCTATTTCACCATGGTGGCCAAAGATAACGAAGGTAACAGCGTACCAGTTCCCGGCTTAATTCTGTCTAATTTTGAAGATGTAAAACGTTTCTGCAATTCATTAAAACAAATATCGCTAAAAAAAGAACGCGACTTACACCAGGAAGTTTTCAATTATACTGCAAAAGAAACCCTTGAAGGCTTAAAAAAATACAATATAAAGCTTGAATTAGATTAGTTTTTTCTAAAGCCGCTAAGCGGCTAAGATTCTAGTTGAATACAGCTGAAAAATATAAATTATTTCGGAGAAGAAAGATTTGTTTTTTGGCATCATTGAAGAAGAAAAAAAGTACTGATCCAACTTCAGTTTAAGGCATTAAAATCTAATTGAAAAAGACCAATATTGAAAGATTTTATCTTTCAATATTGGTCTTTTTTTGGCGCAATTTTAAGACTGTTGTCATTAAAATATCGTAACTTTAAGTACAAACCTTTAATAGAAAAGATTATGAAAAACTTTACTCTATTAGCCTTATTATTAATACTTTGCCCCATTGATGCACAAAACAAATTCAGCTCATCCAAATGTGCTATTTACTTTGAAGCATCAGTGCCATTATTTGAAGCCGTGGAGGCTAAAAATGATGACGTGAACTGTACACTTATCCCAAATAAAAAGGAAATAAATTTTACGGTAGTTATCAAGAAATTCAAATTCAAAAGAGATTTGATGCAGGAACATTTTAATAGCAATTACATGGAAAGCGACCGCTATTCCAAAGCTACTTTTAAAGGAGTTATCGAAAAATTTGACCTGAAGGAAATTACCGAAGAAGAGAAAGATTTTTTTATAATAGGAAAAATAACAATTCACGGACAATCACGAATGATTACAGTTCTTGCGAAAATTAAAAAGGCAGGCAACGGAATCCAAATAAACTCCAATTTCACATTGAACACGGATGATTTTAAAATTGAAATCCCAAATATTGTAATTGCAAAAATTTCAAAAACCGTGAATACGCAAATCCTCTGTATTTTAAACTAATGGTTTAACCTTTATTTTACGCTGTTTTTCAATGCCTTTGTTAGATTTTTAAATTGAAATCTAAACCCTAGTTTTTTAACTTTATCCGAAGAAACCCTTCTTCCTGTCAAAAGCAGTGATGCCCTTTCTCCTAGCATTAATCGGATTAAAAAAGCTGGGACATTGGGCAGCCAAATCGAAAAACCATAAGAATTCGCTAACTCTTTAGAGAAAATTAAATTCGTCGTACTGTCATTAATCGTAGCGTTATAGGGACCGGTCATTTTTTTGTTTTCGATGGCTTCAATATACATCATGCACAAATCATGCACATGAATCCAAGGCATATACTGCCTTCCTGAGCCCAAAACACTGCCAAAACCTCTTTTAAAAATTGGGCTTAGTTTTTTTAATATTCCTTCGTTTTTTCCCAATACTAAACCAGTACGTATCTTTACGGTACGAATACCTAAACCAGCCATCAAATCGGCCGATTTTTCCCATTCCTGACAAACAGTTCCAACAAAATCATTGGCAGGCAATGTGTTTTCAGTACAAATGCCTTCGCCATTAACCGCCCCATAAAACCCAACACCCGAAGCCGAAACAAAAGCATCGATTTTTTTATTCAGTTTTTTTAAAGTATCATAAATCAATTTCGCAGACTGTATTCTGCTATCTCGAATTTCAGCTTTTCTTTTGGAAGTCCATCTTTCTTCGGCAATATTTTCGCCAGCCAAATGGATTATATAATCGGCATTGCGTACAGCAGATTCCTCAATACTTTGTGCCGCAACATCCCAAATATAATAGGAAATGTTTTCTGTGCTTGGTTTGATGCTTCTGGTCAATATTGAAACTTTATAACCTCTTTCCAATAACTTTTCAGTTAGATACCTACCGATAAAACCAGTACCGCCTGTTATTAAAACATTTTTTTGCATAATTTTAAAAAATTTGAGGAAATCAATTACAATACAAATATATGCCAATGCTTTTTTTAACAGTATTAATAAGAAGTTAAACATGAGGTCTTTATACACAAATTACACTTAAAATATCATTTTTTTGAGTGATTATAAACTATTTCTATCTATTCGTTCCTTTTTTTCTTTTTTAAAGGAAAAGAAAAGGTAATTGCGAGAACAATTTGGCCATTTGGGCTAGGCATTACGCTTCGAAATCATATTCGAAAATCATTTCAAAATTCCCGCTTTATAAACAGCGATAGCTCTATCTCTGGCAAAAGCATGATCAACCATAGGTTCAATGTAACCCAAATCAAATTCGGGTATCCATTTACGGATATAAACGCCTTTTTCATCAAACTTTTTCAGCTGGATATCAGGATTAAAAACCCTGAAATAAGGGGATGCATCACAACCTGTTCCAGCTGCCCACTGCCAGTTCCCTACATTGGCCGATAAATCATAATCCAATAATTTTTCGGCAAAATAAGCTTCGCCCCATTGCCAATTTATCAGCAAATGCTTGCATAGAAAACTCGCCACTACCATACGCACTCTGTTATGCATATAGCCCGTTTCATTGAGCTGACGCATTCCTGCATCGACCATAGGATAACCAGTAGTTCCTGTACACCAGCGCTTGAAATCTTCCTCATTATTGCGCCATTGAATTCCATCATAAGCCGATTTGAAATTATGGGTGACTACTTTTGGGAAACTAAATAGAATTTGCATAAAGAATTCCCGCCATATTAATTCGCTCAAGAAAACATTGTTTTTTCGAACTGCCCAATTGACTAATTTTCGGATGCTAACGGTTCCAAAACGCAAATGTGGCGAAAGATACGAAGTGCTGTCCATAGCAGGAAAATCGCGAGTTTCGTGGTAATTTGCAATCTGTGTTAAATTGTATGGCTTTACTTTTATCTTACTTTCCTCAAAACCTATTTGCTTTAAGCTTGGGAAATCAAAAACACTTTTATGGAAATTGGAAAAATAATTTTGAGTATCATACTCTTGAAGTGGTACATCTGATTTGTATTTTTCCAACCACTTATTTTTATACGGCGTATAAATAGTATAGGGCAATCCATCGGCTTTGATGATTTCTTTTTCTTCAAAAATGACTTGGTCTTTGAAAGAAAAACAGAGCGCATTATTTGCTTTTGCTAATACTGCAATGATCAAATCTCTTTTGATAGCATAGGGTTCGTAATCTTTATTGAAGAAAACTGCCGAAATAGTAAACTCATCGAAAAGAGATTTCCAAACCTCGCTTGTTGTCCCTTTTTTGATTAAAAGAGAACTTCCGATGACATTGAGCTGTGAGTTTATTTTTTGAAGTGTTTCGTGTATAAAACCAACACGAGCATCATTTTTTGGTAAGCTATCCAGAATATCAGTGTCGAAAATAAACACTGGAATTACAGGATGTTCAGATTGCAAAGCATGATACAACGCTACATTATCATCGAGGCGTAAATCGCGTCGAAACCAAAATATTGATACTTCTTGTTTTTGCATTATTTAAAAACTAATTAGCGTGATTATTGGCAAAAAACACAAAAATATTTCCCCTTGCCTAATAATTCTTTAAAATTAACAAATTGAATCCTTTTATATCACTAATTTCTTTATCAAACCTTAAATTTCATACCCCCTAATCCCTAAATTCTCATTATATTTGTGCCTTTCGAAAAAACAACAAAAAAAATGACTACTCTAAACGAATTGAATGCTATATCACCAATCGACGGCCGTTATAGAAATAAGACATTATCCCTGGCTCCTTTTTTTTCTGAAGAAGCTTTAATCAAATACCGCGTATTAATTGAAATCGAATATTTCATTGCTTTATGCGAAATTCCTTTACCACAATTAAAAAACGTTGACTCTTCTTTATTTGAAAGTTTACGCAACATTTATAAAAAATTCTCTACCGATGATGCCCTTTGGATAAAAGAAACCGAAAAAGTAACCAACCACGATGTAAAAGCGGTTGAGTATTTCATTAAAGATGCTTTTGAAAAACTGGGATTATCCGAATATAAAGAGTTTATCCACTTTGGATTAACTTCTCAAGACATTAATAACACTGCGATTCCGCTTTCGACAAAAGATGCGTTTGAACAAGTTTACATGCCATCGTTAATTACCCTAATTTCCAAATTAAAGGAATTGGCCCAAGAATGGGCAAATGTTCCTCTGCTTGCCCGTACACACGGACAACCGGCATCGCCAACCCGTTTAGGCAAAGAAATTGCAGTTTTTGTAGAGCGCCTGGAAGAGCAAATGCGTTTATTGTTCAACATTCCGTTTGCTGCTAAATTCGGCGGAGCTACTGGAAACTACAATGCACACCACGTAGCCTACCCGCAAATTGACTGGAAACAGTTTGGAAGCAAATTCGTTGAGGAAAACTTAGGATTGCACCATTCATTCCCAACAACACAAATCGAGCATTATGATCATTTTGCAGCATTTTTTGATGCTTTAAAAAGAATCAACACTATAATTATTGATTTGGACAGAGACATTTGGACGTATGTTTCAATGGAATATTTCAAGCAAAAAATCAAAGCAGGAGAAATTGGATCATCGGCTATGCCACACAAAGTGAATCCAATTGATTTTGAAAACTCTGAAGGAAACTTAGGAATAGCAAACGCTATTTTCGAACATTTATCCGCTAAATTACCGATTTCAAGATTACAGCGCGATTTGACAGACAGTACGGTTTTGAGAAACATTGGCGTGCCAATGGGACATACTATCATTTCTTTTGAAGCTACTTTGAAAGGTTTGAACAAATTATTATTGAACGAATCCAAATTTTACGAAGATTTAGAGAAAAACTGGGCTGTTGTTGCCGAAGCGATTCAGACAATCTTAAGACGTGAAGCTTACCCGAATCCATATGAAGCCTTGAAAGGATTAACAAGAACCAACGAAGTGATTGATAAAAATGCGATTCACAGTTTTATCGCTACGCTAAATGTTTCTGATGAAATCAAAGCAGAATTACTGCAGATTACTCCTAGCAATTTCTTAGGGATATAAATAAAAATTTAAAAAATCAATTAAAAAAGCACAAAGAAATGAGTAAGAATTTTATTCTAAAAATTATATTTCTTTGTGCTTTACTCATTTTATTTTACTGCGAAGACATACCTGAAAAAATAATAGAGGAAATTGAGCCTCCTAAAGCTGGTGTGATTCTGTCATTTGACGATGCATATATAGACGAATGGTATGATACCGATCAGGAATTAAAAAAATACAACTGGAAAGGCACTTTTTTTGTCTGCAAAATAAATACATTAAGGCATTCAAAAATCAAGAAGCTTCAAGAATTACAAAGGGAAGGACATGAAATTGCTGGTCATGGACTCCACCACTATAACGCAGTTAAATTTTTAAAAGGACATACCATTGATGACTATTTACATGAGGAAATAAACCCCATGATAGATTTAATGAACTTTTATGGCTTTAACATTACTTCTTTTGCCTATCCTTATGGTGCAAGAACTAAACAACTGGACACCGTTTTATTAAAAAAATTTAAAATTATAAGGGGAAGAGCATTTTGTGAAGAAAGTGCTTCCACACAAAACAGCTATTACGACCACTCTAAATTGGTGTTAAGTTTCAGCGTTGATGATACCCACGAACATTTTAATCTAACTCACCTTTTGAACTTATTGGAATATGCCAAGAAAAATGATAAAATTTTGATATTAAACAGTCATAAGACAGTAAAAAATGTAACAGGAGATTATCAGACAAAAAATGCAACGCTGGAATTTATTTGTAAATACATTCAACGTAATAATATGAAGTTTTATACCGTTTCAGATTTGGATAACTTAAATTAAAGTGACATTTCATTCCTTTTGATGCCGAAAATGTATTATTTTTATATCCAAGCCAAAAAAATTCAATAACAGTTAGCCCAGACAGCTGCCAAAAGCCTTTGGAGAATAAAATTATTTTTTCCTCTGGCAAAGAGAACGGAAGAACTACTGTTAGTGCTTATATTATAAAAGATTATACCCAAGTGTTTGGAACTAATGAACGGCAAGAGCGCAGCGAACGGACAAAGTACATAGCTTCTAAAACAAAAAAAAATGAGTACAGCAGCAGAAACATCACAACACCTTGAACCTTTAATAACCGATTTAGGATTAATACTAATGACGGCAGGAATTGCCGTTTTAATCTTTAGAAAATTAAAACAGCCTTTGGTTCTCGGATATCTGATTGCCGGTTTTTTGGCAGGGAATCATTTTGATTTTTTCCCAACGATAAAGGACATTAAAAGTGTTGAAGTTTGGGCAGAAATTGGGATCATCTTTTTATTATTCAGTCTGGGATTGGAATTTAGCTTTAAAAAACTAATGAAAGTCGGCGGCACTGCCTCCATCACAGCCGGAATTCAAATTGTAAGCATGTGTCTCATCGGGTACAGTGTAGGGCAATGGCTGGGCTGGCCTACGATGGACAGTATATTTCTTGGTGTGATTCTTTCGATATCCTCGACGACCATTATTTTAAAATCATTTGACGAATTGGGCGTTAAAACTCAGAAATTTGCCGGAATCGTTATTGGTTCGCTTATTGTTCAAGACATTCTTGCCATTTTAATGATGGTTTTATTATCGACAATAGCAGTGAGCAATCAGTTTTCTGGAAGCGCACTTTTAATGTCTGTGTTAAAACTGTTATTTTTCCTTGTGCTTTGGTTTTTGGGCGGTATTTTCATTATACCTACCTTACTCAAAAAAACCAAGCATCTGCTCACAGACGAAATGCTGCTGATCATTTCATTGGCACTTTGCCTGATGATGGTTATTTTAGCAGCAAATGCAGGCTTCTCACCAGCACTTGGTGCTTTTATTATGGGGTCTATAATTGCCGAGACAACCCAAGCCGAACATATTGAGCATCTGATAAAACCAGTGAAAGATTTTTTTGGTGCTGTATTTTTTGTTTCTGTAGGTATGTTAATTAATCCCGATGCCTTATACGAGCACTACATACCTGTGATTGTTCTCTCCCTAGTCACTATTTTTGGACAATCCATTAGTTCTACTCTTGGCGCTTTATTATCAGGACAGCCACTGAAAGATTCCATCAGAACGGGAATGAGTTTATCCCAAATTGGGGAATTCTCTTTTATCATAGCTACTTTGGGAGTGACGCTAAAAGCCACGAATACTTTTTTGTATCCAATTGTAGTGGCAGTATCGGCTGTAACCGTTTTTACTACTCCCTTTATGATTAAATATTCACTTCCTTTTTCAGAATATTTGTCCCATAAACTGCCCCGTAAATGGACGAAACGGATTGAACGCTACTCTGCCAGCACTCAAGCGATAAAAACAGTAAGTTTATGGCAAACGGTCATCAATGCCTTTTTGATTCAGGTCATTGTACTTGTGGTCATTATTCTTGCTATTATTCTGCTTTCTTCCCGATTTATTCTCCCATTAGTAAATGATTACCATTTAGGAAATTCTCTGGGGGCTTTGATAATTCTTGTAATATTATCACCATTTTTATGGGCGCTTGCTTTTCGGCGTGTGGCTATCGCCGAGGTGGAACAGTTAATGCACGACCGTAAATCACGCGGACCATTGACCATGCTGTTTTTCGTTCGTATTTTACTGTCGGTATTCTTTATTGGCTTACTGCTAAATATATTTTTATCCCCAAAAGTTGCCTTAATTGCATTAATAATTGCAGTGATAATCTATTTAATTTTTCAAAGAAAGTTACACATACAATATCATAAAATCKAAAATCATTTTCTAGCCAATTTAAACGACCGGGAGATTGCTAAAGCCAAAAGAAGCCGAAGCGATTTATTGCCTTGGGATGGACACATGGCATTTTTTGATATTGCTGCCGAATCAAATATTGCCGGTGAATCGCTGAAAGCTTTACGAATCCGGGAGAATTTAGGCATTAACATAGTTTCCATAAAAAGAGGCGAAGTGATGATACACATTCCCGAGGCAAACGAGCGCATTTTCCCTGGCGATGAAGTCTGCGTTATTGGAACCGATGCTCAAGTGCAGGAATTCAAAAAATATCTAGAAAAGCATGAAATGGACATATCTCCCGAAATAGTCGAGCCAGATATTGTTTTGCGCCAAATTGAATTAAAAAACCATGTTTTTCATGGCAAAAGCATCAAAGAATCTAAGCTTCGTGAAAAAACAAAAGGAGTAATTGTAGGCATCGAAAAAAAAGGAAAACGTTTCTTAAACCCAGAATCGAATGTCATTCTGGAAAAAGATGATATCCTATGGATTGTGGGAGATAAAAAACTGCTGGCAGATTTGGCTCATGATTAAAACTTTCAAATTATAATAACAAAAAAGGCATACACAAACACTGGTCGAAAGGCTGGTGTTTTTTTTTTTAGGAGCATAGCTATAGTTTTTCATAACAGCTTCACTCCCGCTGTACGCCATATCTTTTGTCTCGTTTGAGGACGAGACAAAAGGATATTTGCTTCCATCGGGGCTAGGCGACATATTTATCTTTTTAAGAACTAACTCAAAAAACTCATTACCAATACTTTTCACTTTATTTCGAAGTAAAAAGCATTAAAAATTGTAATGCTTTTTTTATACATTTGAGAATAAATAAACGCTGACAGTTATAAGCCATAGCATCCAACTTTTAGGCAGATAAGAGAGATTTTATCAAATCACAGATTATGCACTATTAAACATCCGCATTATGTTAACAAAAAAACACTGGTTTATTCTTTTTTTGCTATTTCCCCTTACGTTTGTTTGTGTAGGGCAGAAAATCGTAAGGCTTGACAAAACTAAAATTTCGGAAAACGATTTGGATATTAAAATCGAAACGCTGATGAAAGCTGCAAATGTACATGGTTTGGCTGTAGCAGTTTTTAACCATAATGAACCCGTATACAAAAAGACTTTTGGATATAAAAATGCAGTCACAAAAGAGCCGATTACAAATGAGACCAATTTTTATGGCGCTTCCTTAAGTAAACCGGTATTTGCCGTAATGGTCATGCGGCTTGTTGAAAAAGGCATTCTTGATTTAGATAAACCGCTGCAGGAATATTTACCTAAGCCTATTTTTGAGTATAAACGAAAAAATAAATGGCATGATAACTACGAAGATTTAAAAGGCGACCCGACTTACCTGAAAATAACCGCAAGAATGTGCCTAGACCATACGTCTGGTTTTCCAAACTGGCGATGGGATGAACCTGACCAAAAATTGAGAGTTAAAACAACTCCTGGCTCACGATATAGTTATTCTGGCGAAGGATTGGTTTATTTACAAGTCGTATTAGAACATCTTTTAAATAAGCCTCTAGAACAAATGATGARGGAAAACATTTTTAACCCTTTGAAAATGAATAATTCTTCTTACACATGGCAGCCAGAATTTGAAAAAGATTATTGCATTGGTCACAACACAGACGGAAAATTGTATGAAAAAGATAAAGATAACGAGGCGAGATCTGCCAGTACTTTAGAAACGACCTTTGGAGATTATATACTTTTTACCACAGCTGTACTTAAAAACCAATTATTATCAGCCTCTGCAACTAAAAAAATGTTCACGCAGCAAATTAAAATAAGATCAATAGCTCAGTTTGGGTCAATGCGCTTAAAAGATTCTGACGCAAATGACGGAATTGATTTGGGTTATGGACTTGGCTGGGTATTGCTCAAATCTCCCTACGGAACAGGTGCTTTCAAGGAAGGACATGGTGATGGCTTTCAGCATTATTCCATTATTTTTCCAAAAACAGGAAAAGGAATTATAATCATGAGCAATAGTGACAACGCTGAGAGTATTTTTAAAGAATTATTAGAAAGTGCTATTGGCGATATTTACACTCCGTGGCGGTGGGAAAACTATACTCCTTACAACCAAAAAGAATAAATTAACAATGTAACAGCAGGAATTTTGTTGAGTGGACAATACACTAAGAAAAGATTTATCATTCTAAGAACTATTTCAAAAAACTCGTTTGCAATACTTTTTGAAGCATAACAAAGTGAAAACCATTAAAATTTTGTAATGCTTTTTTTATACATTTGAAAATAAATAAGCGCTGATGTTTATCAGACATAGCACTCCTATTTTGGGTAGATAAGTCGGATTTTGTCAGGCCTATAAACGATTGCCAGTAATTTAAAGAGACATTGAGAAAACTATTAATATTCGGAATAATTCTAAACTTTTTGTCCTGTAATTTATCTGACAAAAAAACTGAATCACAAAAAGAAATGTTTGGACTGTTTAAGAAAAAAAATGAAAAGAAAACCGAAGTGCTTTCTCACGCTGATTATAATTTGATTTTTGACAATAAAGAAGTTGAAGAAACACCAATTGAGGTACTTGAAATTGGAATGCTAAATGTTCCGAGCGGACAAATTGTGGTTTGTGACCCATTGGTTTATTCCGAAACAACACCTCTGACAAGAACAGTTAAACCAGGTAAATATCCAGTCAAAATTTATGTAGCAAAAACAAAAGAATCTGGAGATAGGTATGCTGTCGCAAAACTTGAATTTAGCAACAAAAAAGCCGTAAAATGGGTTATGGCTTTGAGAGCAGAAGATGATATTAACGAATTGACAGATGAAGCCGATTATTTCGGATTCCCCGTTGACGCTGGATTAGGAGGCTTTTATGACTTTCAATCTGGTAAAGAATATCAAAAGTTTGAATCGGACTTTATGAAAGCAAATCCCGAAGGGAATATTTATGACGACTTTTTTGCAGCAGAATTTAAGAAAAATGCAAAAGATCAAAATGACTCAACGGATTATGGAGATTGGATAAACTTTCAACTTCCCAACTCGGAATTAAATATAACTATGTTTCATTCAGGTTACGGAGACGGAATGTATCCTTCATATTGGGGAATTGACAAAGATGGAGAAATTGTATCACTAGTTATCGATTTTTTAGTGTTATTAGTACCAGAATATGAATAATATAAACTACTGGCAACAGCTACAACGGATTTGGGCAATTGGCTTAATGGAAAGTTGGTTTTGTATTTGGTATGATTTGGCAAATCCGAAAATAGGGATTAATTTAGTACCAAACCCGCTGTAGTAACAGAACGTCAGGCTTTGAAAAAACTACTTAAAATTCAGAAAGTATTCGGAGGGCTATCAAAGAAAAAACTCAAATATAAGATTCTCAAGAGGCTGATTTTAGTTTTTTCACAGACTGACGTTATGGGCTAACTGTCCCGAAATTACGCAGATGAAAACAATCAGAAAATAAACAGTTGGCAAAAAATAATATTTCAAAAATGAAAAAACTTGTTTCAATAATAATATTAGTTTTATTCTGCAGTTGTAAAAAGGAAAAGAAAAGCTGTTATACAAACTTTACTTATTCAAAAGGAAATATTAAAATGATCTATAGATTAAAATTTAATTCTTCAGATACAGTTTACTATTTAAACGATAATCCGTTTCGACAAAAGGTATTAAACTATTTTATACTCGAACAGAATGAGAAAAAAATATTAGATAGTTTAATCTGCGAATTTAAATTCCCTATCAAGGATTCTGTCATTTCAAATAACCAAATAGAAGATGGAACAACAATAGCTTTTTCAATTGACAAAAAGAGATTAATGCTTCATGGTGGTAAAGGTCCGAAAGAGTTTTGGAAATTTGAAGAATGGATGGATAATTTACAAAAGTACAAACAATTAAAACTGATAGATAGGAAAATAAAATTTGATGAGTTTGATAAAATGTTTCCTGTTCCTCCTCCTATCACCAATTAATAACTTTTCCAAACCGACATTTGTTTCCGAATAAATTTTACAATGTAAAAACGTAAAGATTGGAATCTGCCAACAGAAACTTGAAAAGTTTGTGATTAAAATCATAATTTCGACAAAAACAACCAGCCCATAACAGCTACAACGGATTTGAGATGATTTGGCAAATCCAAATAATGAGATTAGTTTAGTACCAAACTCCCTGTGGTGCCAAAATGTAAAACGACAACAAACATTAAACAGATTACGCATTAAAAAATGGATAGAAAATCAAAAATTGCAATCATTGGCGGAGGAATTGGAGGCCTGACTACTGCCATCGCATTACAACAAAAAGGATTTACGAATATTGTTATTTATGAACGAAGAGCAGAAATGCAATCGGTTGGTGCAGGTTTTGTTATTTGGGCAAATGCAAGCTGGGTTTTAAACAAGCTTGGTCTTTTAGATAATGTAAAGTTATTTGGAGGAAGACTAGACCAAATGCAGCGCTGGGCAGAGGACGGTGATTATTTGGGAGGAATTGACATTGCAAAAATTGACGAAAAAATAGGCTTTCCAAGCTATGCGGTAAGCAAATCGGAATTACAAAGTTTATTGCAAAAGAAAGCAGCTGAATTAAGGATAGAATTGCAAAATAATAGTACTGTTACAAGTATTGAAGATAACGGCAACGGAAATTCATTTTTGCGGCTGGACGACAATTCAACTATCCAAGCTGATATTATAATTGGGGCAGATGGAAGAATGAATTCTATCGCAAAAAAATATGTTCAAAGCAGTAATGTACCCATTTATCAAGATTATATAAATTGGGTCGGCATTCTTGAGACCGGCAACCCTTTGCCAACGGGAAATAATGTACTGGATTATTGGGGTCGTGGCGAACGATTTGGAATAGTGCCAATTAGCGAAAACAAAGTCTATTGGGCAGGTTGCAAAGCATTGCCATTAAACAGTAATAATACAGAGCCTACAAACCAACGTGAACTATTGAAAATGTTTCAACATTGGCCGCCATTAATAAAAACAGTATTAGAACAAACACAAGAAACGAACATAAAACGCATTCCCATTTTTGACCATAACCCAAATCCTGTATGGTTTAAAAATAATGTTTGCTTATTGGGGGATTCCGCCCACGCTTCTTTACCAACCTCTGGACAAGGTGCTTGTCAGGCAATAGAAGACGCTTGGCATTTGGCTAAACAATTATCAACATTTGAAACTTTGAGAGAGTCATTTGAAACATATAAAAATATTCGATTTGAAAAAACAACTGCCATAACCTTATCAGGACGAGATTTTGCAAAATCACTATTTAATACAGATAATGACTATTGTTTAGAAAGGAATCGAAAAGCAAAACTAACAGATTATAAAAATGCCGCTAACGGAATGGCTGAACTATGGTCACGAGGATTAAATTAATAACTAACAAAGAAAAATAACGAACCGCTGACATCCATATTGATAATAGCGGGACTGACGATCAAAATTCAGGATTTGTGATTCTATCTGGTATTTGTACTAATGTTGAACTGACGTTAAACACCCCCACTAATGCTAGTGTCCCGCTCATGAACACTAACATAAGCAACTAATTATATTGCAATAGGCACATGTGGAATGCGCGTGCGCAGAGGAATTATATGCAGCTTAAAGAAAATCGTTTAAACATAAATTTTAGACCATGACAAAACATAATTTGCTTAGAATGGACAATGTCGGAATTGTGGTAGAATCTCTTGACGAAACTATTTCTTTTTTTCTTGAACTCGGTCTGGAATTAGAAGGAAGAGCAATGATTGAGGGCGAATGGGCTGGTCGCGTAACGGGACTTGGTAATCAATCCGTAGAAATTGCAATGATGGTTACCCCAGACGGAAACAGCCGACTCGAGCTATCGAGATTCATTAATCCTGAAATAATAGAAGATCACCGCAACGCTCCAGTAAATGCCTTAGGCTATTTACGCGTTATGTTTGCAGTTGCCGACATAGACGATACGCTGGAAAGGCTTTACAAACATGGCGCACAACTTGTCGAAGAAGTGGTTCGATACCAAGATGCTTATAGACTTTGCTACATTCGTGGACCTGAAGGGATTTTAATCGGAATTGCTGAACCACTTAAATAAAAATAAGCAGAATATCTTGTCCTAAAAAAAAAAAATAAAAAATATTTCAAAATTCATAAATCAATGCAGACAGACAATTTATTAAAACAAGTAAGTTTCATAAAAGAAATTGACAAGTTAAAATACATTCAGCGTAAAACTAAATTATTCGGCAGTGACAGACACGAAAATGACGCAGAGCACAGCTGGCATCTGGCAATGATGACAATTGTATTAGCAGAACATTCGGACAGACCAATTGATGTTCTTAAAATTTTGAAAATGGTTTTAATCCATGATATTGTAGAAATTGATGCAGGCGATACTTTCCTGTATGACACTCAAAAAAGCCACACAAATACAAATGAAGAGCTTATTGCAGCAAAACGAATTTTTGGGCTTCTGCCAACAGAGCAAGCTGAAGAATTTATTGCAGTTTGGCAAGAATTCGAAGAAGGAATTACTGATGAAGCAAAGTTTGCAAAATCGATGGACAGGTTTGAACCATTACTGCAGAACACATCAAACAATGGCGGAACATGGGCAGAATATAATGTCCCATATCAAACAGTTTACGATAAGAAAAAAGCAATTAAAGAAGGTTCCGCAACCATTTGGGACTACGCCGAAAATTTGATTAACGAAAGTGTAGTCAAAGGAATCTTGAAAAAATAATTGATTTATTTGTCCAAAGTTGCTCCGCGTGAGGGATTGAAGTGGAGCTCTTTTTTAATCCCATTTTTTTATGGGATTAAAAAAAGCGAGAACGGAAAGCCCGACCCGAAGTTTTTTTACGAGGGGTCACGCCCAAAAAATATCAATATCCGTAAAAACAAAAAAAGGTGCAAGAACTGAATCTTCTCCTGCTTTAGTACCAAAACATTATTGGCAAGTCTATGACGACACCGCATCATTCAGCAGATAGACTAAACATTAGCAAGTTTCGGATTTTATAATGATAAACTTCTTTCGACCTTTGCATTATAAAATTTGACGACAATGACCGAACAGCAAAATATCAATTACAACCGAATTGCAGAAGCAATAGAGTACATAAAAACAAATTTCAAGGAACAACCCAATCTTGACGAAGTTGCAAAGAAAGTTCATTTAAGTCCATTCCATTTTCAACGCCTTTTTAGCGAATGGGCAGGCACAAGTCCGAAGAAATTTCTACAATTCACCACAGTAGAATACGCCAAAGCACTTTTGAAAGAAAATCAAGCAACACTTTTTGAAACGGCACACGAAACAGGGCTTTCAGGCACAGGCCGTTTACACGACCTGTTTATCAATATAGAAGGCATGACACCTGCTGAATATAAAAATGGCGGGAAAGATTTAGCTATAAATTACAGTTTTGCAGAAAGCCCATTTGGAAACATTTTAGTTGCTTCCACAGAAAAAGGAATTTGTTATATGGCATTTTCGGATGAAGAAGATGTTGCATTTTCAGCAATGAAAAACCATTTTCCAAATGCTGTTTTTAGACAAATAGCTGATTTAATTCAGCAAAATGCACTCTATATTTTTACACACGACTGGACAAAATTGAACCAAATAAAATTACATTTAAAGGGAACTGATTTTCAACTAAAAGTTTGGCAAACACTTTTGAAAATTCCATTAGGACAATTAACAACTTACGGAGCTATTGCTAATGAAATTGAAAACCCAAATGCTTCAAGAGCCGTAGGCACAGCAATTGGAAACAATCCTGTTGCTTTCTTAATTCCTTGTCATCGAGTGATTCAATCTACAGGAATATTTGGCGGATATATGTGGGGAAATACAAGAAAAACAGCCATCATTGGCTGGGAAGGAACAAAAACACATTCAGAATTTATTTAGCAAGTTTCGGGTTTTACAACTAATCAACAATTTGAATCTTTGCATCTAACTATAAAACAATTAGGAAATGCATAAATTCAAAAACAAAATAGCCTTAATTACAGGCGGAACAAACGGAATGGGTTTTGCCACAGCTCAAGAATTTATTAATGAAGGTGCAACTGTAATAATTACAGGCCGCAGTCAGGAAACAGTAGATAAAGCAGTAAGCAGTTTAGGTTCAAATGCTATTGGACTTGTGTCAAATGCAGGAAATATGAAAGATGTTTTTGAGTTACAAAAGCAGATTAAAACGCATACAAATAAATTGGATGTTTTATTTGTAAATGCAGGTTACGGCAGATTTGCGCCAATTGAAATGGTCGACGAAGCTCACTTTGATGAACTATTTAATATGTTGGCAAAAGGAACATTCTTTACTGTTCAACAACTTTTACCAATAATGAATGCGGGAAGTTCTATAATTTTAAACACCTCTTTTGTAACAGAATTTGGGATAGAGAATTTTTCAATTTATTCGGCAGCAAAATCAGCTGTGCAATCATTCATAAAAACATTTTCTTCTGAATGCACAGCAAAAAAAATACGAGTAAACGGAATTAGCCCAGGACATATTAAAACAAATATTTTTAACAATACAGGACTAACACCTGTCCAAATTGAAGGAGCAGTTGCAGGTATTATACCAACACTGCCTTTTAAACGCTTTGGTGAACCATCGGAAATTGCAAAGACAGTTCTTTTTCTTGCTTCCGAAGATGCTTCATACATTCACGGAGCAGAAATTGTAGTTGATGGCGGATTATCAAACACAAAATAATGGGAGAAATAATTGCCTGTCTTGTCCTAAAAAATAATTGACTTACTTAGTATTTGTTCAAAGTTGCTCAGCGTGAGGGATTACTTCACTTAATTTTTATTTACATCGGAGTTCAGTGAACTTCGTTTGCAGTGGAACTCTTTTTTTATCCCGTTTTTTTATGGGATAAAAAAAAGCGGGAACGGAAAGCCCGACCCGAAGTTTTTGCTTCGCCAATTCGCCTTTTCTGGCTCGGGTCACGAAGGGTCACACCCAAAAAAATCAATATTATAAAAATAAAAAAAGGTGCAAGAACTGAATCTTACACCTTTTTACTTTTAGACTTACGTCATATTTTATCTCGAATAATTCGGAGCTTCTTTTGTGATTGTTACATCATGAGGATGGCTTTCGTTGATTCCGCTAGCGGTGATACGTACAAATCGTCCTGTATTCTGTAAAGTTGCAATATCTTTAGAACCACAGTATCCCATACCTGCACGAAGTCCGCCTATGAATTGCTGCATGCTTTCGTTCAGCTCTCCTTTATATGGCACGCGACCCACAATTCCTTCTGGAACCAGTTTTTTGACATCATCTTCCACATCTTGGAAATAACGGTCTTTCGATCCTTCCTGCATGGCTTCAACAGAACCCATTCCTCTGTAGGATTTGAATTTTCTTCCTTCAAAAATAATAGTTTCTCCTGGAGATTCCATTGTTCCTGCTAATAATGACCCTAGCATTACGCTATCGGCACCTGCAGCAATCGCTTTAGGAATATCTCCTGTATAACGAATTCCGCCATCGGCAATTACAGGAACTCCTGTACCTTTTATAGCGGCAGCAACTTCAAGAACTGCAGAAAACTGAGGAAATCCAACCCCTGCAACAACTCTTGTTGTACAAATAGAGCCAGGCCCTATTCCTACTTTTACACCATCGGCACCATTTTCTACTAAAAACAAAGCTGCTTCTGGAGTGGCAATATTTCCAACAATTACGTCAAGTTTAGGAAATTTAGCTTTCACAGCTTTTAATACATCAACCACACCTTGAGTATGCCCGTGAGCCGTATCAATAATTACAGCATCAACACCTGCATTAACCAAAGCAGTTGCTCTTTCAACAGCATCGGCCGTAACGCCCAAAGCGGCGGCTACTCTCAATCGGCCAAATTTATCTTTATTAGCATTTGGTTTTTGAGTCAATTTGGTAATATCTCTAAAAGTGATTAAGCCAACCAGCTCATTTTTATCATTTACTACAGGCAATTTTTCAATTTTATGACCTTGCAATACTACCTCAGCTTCTATTAATGAAGTTCCTTCGGCAACAGTTACCAAATTTTGGCTGGTCATTACCTCAATAATAGGTCTTGATCCGTTTTTTTCAAAACGTAAATCCCTGTTAGTAACAATTCCTTTTAAGATTTTATTTTCATCAACAATTGGAATACCTCCAATACCATATTCTCTCATGGCACTTTTAGCATCGGCAACAGTAGAAGTCATTGGTAAAGTAACTGGGTCGATAATCATACCAGATTCGGCACGTTTTACTTTACGCACTTTGGCCGCTTGCTGTTCGATTGTCATGTTTTTATGCAAAACACCTATTCCTCCTTCTTGTGCCATAGCGATTGCCATAGAACTTTCGGTTACTGTATCCATAGCAGCAGATACAATAGGAACATTAAGTGTAATATTTCTGGAAAATTTAGATTGGATACTCACTTCGCGAGGAAGAACATTTGAGTAATTAGGAACTAATAATACATCATCGTAAGTTAAACCTTCGCCGACAATCTTGGAGTTGTGTGCTATCATGTTGCAATTTCTAGTTGAATTGCGTGCAAATATACATAATCTTGAGCTAAAAAATACTCTGGTAGGCTATTTTATTTTTAAATCGAATTATAAATAGCTATGAAAATGGAAAGTTTTATGTTTAAAATAATGAGATTTACTATTATCTTTTGGATTGAAATTTTGCTTTTTTATTTATTACTTCCTCCCGAAATAATATTAAATCCTATCTGAAATGTGAGGGCATTTGCCTTAGAAATATCTTTATACGACAAAAGATTATCTGCTAATGCATAAAAATTAACAACACCAATTTTGGTAGTCAATCCTAGCCCAATATTGGAAGCAGAGTACGAATCGACAGTGTAGGTCGCTTTCATTTGTAATCCTTCAAGAATTCTTCTTCTGTAATATCCTGTCAGAGCCAGCATAGGTTCCCTTGGAGTACTCATAGCAAATAGCTGTGCTCCTAGCGCGCTTCGATACCAAGAATCTTCATTGGCTGCACAATTGCATTCCGTTTGTCTGTCTTCTTCAAATGAATATTGAAATGAGGAATAAAACTTTAAAGGACGCTGTGTTTTATATTTATGATATAAAGTGTCCAGAGGAACAGCTTCTTTAAAATCTTCGTATGCATCACCCACTGTACCAGCCGAATTAAAATCAGTGATTACTCCTTTATAATTATATTCTCCTTTTAAAGTGTAGCTTTCTACATCTTTAGAATGGCTGATATAGCCTATATCGATTAAACTGGCTGTTAGCTGTATATTCCGTTTGGGATAATACGTAAGTCCTAAATCCAATCCTAATCCTAGATTTCCTCCCAAAAAAGCTCTTTGAGAAATATCATCCTTCATATCACTTGCAATATCTCCATCATAATTTTCATCCAAATACTTAGACAATCCTGATGTATTAAGCTCTAAATTAGACCATATTGACTGATTATAAATCAAATTATCATCTTGAGTAGTGACAAAATAACCTGAGTTATGGGTTGATGTTCCGTTAAAAATACTGGAATAAATTTTTCCTCGAGCCCCTAGGATAAGCTTCTCCGTGATTTGTTTATTAAATCCAATATGAAAGACAGATAAAAGCTCTGCCTTTACACTCAAATCACCCAAATCAAAGGGCTTCCCCATATAATCTTTGTTCCCATACAATGATAATATTGCTGGGTCTGTGGGAACATACATAAAAGAATCCAGTTCCTGATACATTCCAAAAGATACATAGGATTTGCTTTCCGCTCCTCCTACCCGAAATCCAGCAGTAAATATTTCAAGCTGCTGATTGGCTGTTACATAATCATTACTATTGGTTGAAGCAACAGCATTCTTGACTTTGGTTGAAAAATCCACCCCATTATTTGCAAATAAGCTATAAGCATCAAATCCTGTCGAACCCACATTAGCCGAAATGCCGGATAATAAAGGCACCCCAAAAAACCATTTATATTTTACATCTGCACCAGGATTAGTTAATAAACTTTGTGGCTGAGGAGTGAAGTTATATAAAATCTCTTTGTTCTGAGAAAAACTATAACAAGAAAAAAAGAAGATTAAAAGTACAATTATTTTTCTCATCTTATATCAAAATAAGCAGTTACACCTGAACTAAGTTCTACACTCCCAGGCGTAGCAGCTGTTATTGGCGGGCCAGCAAACATCCGGACTGAAAAAACCATTTTGGCTGTATTTTCCAATATGCTCACATTAGCGGCGGTAAATGTTTCCGTTTTTTCGACAATAGTTTCAGTTCCATTATATGCTGCAGCATCCATTTTAATATTATAAATTGGCGCCCCGTTTTTATTTAGAAAAGTGACATTAAAAGCATAAGATCTATTAATTGTATTTTTAATTCTGAAATACAGTTCGGTTTTAACCAAATTCTCTTTGACAAAAGATTTGCTCAAAAAATCGACATCAGAAGTATAAGAAAAAACAGGGGTTTCAGTTCCGTTTGAAATAAAATCGGAAGCGTCTCTATTAATGTATGCAAGGTTCCCAATAAAAACAGGCTGTATATTAAAATCATTGACTTGATCAAAATCCAAATCACTGCTGCACGAAAAAAAACAACTCCCAAAAAAGGTTACTAAAATAACTGTTTTAAAAAAAGTAAATCTCATATTACGGATTTTAATAGTAGTACAGCTGTCTCATATAAATAAAGCACTACTAAAGTAATCCAAAAAAAACTTAAAACCTATAATAATCAAACACTTAATTACAAAAATAAGCTTGTATCAATGAAATTTACCAAATAATTTTGAAGCTTCATTATAAGCGCTTTCAAAACTCATTGGACTGCAGTTGGTGTTTTCTTTTTGAACTGTAAAATAGGAAAGTAATTTCTCTGTCGGCATATTTCCGGTCAATTTATCAGTAGCCATAGGACAGCCTCCAAATCCTTGAATCGCTCCATCATAACGGCGACATCCACCTTTATAAGCAGCATCAATTTTCTCTAGCCATTTATCGGGTGTTGTATGAAGATGCGCTCCAAACTCAATTTTCGGATATTGCGGAATTAAATGAGAAAACAAATACTCAATCACTTCTGGAGTAGAACTTCCAACAGTATCAGAAAGAGATAAAATTTTCACTCCCATCCCTGCTAATTTTTCGGTCCATTGGGCAACAATTTCAATATTCCACGGATCTCCATACGGATTTCCAAATCCCATGGAAAGATAAGCAACCGCTTCTTTATTGGCTTTGTCGGCTATATTTAAAATCTCATCCAGCGCTACCAAAGATTCGGCTATTGTTTTATGCGTATTCCGCATCTGAAAATTTTCTGAAATCGAAAAAGGGAATCCCAAGTATTGAATTGCATCATATTGTGATGCTAAAGCGGCACCTTGAACATTGGCAATAATCGCTAATAATTTGCTTTTTGTTTTAGATAAATCAAGCTGTTCCAAAACTTCGGCAGTATCCTGCATTTGAGGTATGGCTTTTGCAGAAACAAAGCTGCCAAAATCAATGGTGTCAAAACCGACTCTTAACAAAGCTTGTATATAAGCAGCCTTTCTTTCCGTAGGAATAAAGTCCCTTATGCCTTGCATAGCATCTCTCGGACATTCGATAATTTTTATTGCCTCCATAACTTTCAAATATATAAAAAGGTTTTGAGTTACAAAGAAAGAAAATCGTTATCCAGACTATTTTTTTGACAAAATCGCTTTATTTATTCCCTTAACCAATGCTGGCCCTTCATAGATAAAACCAGTATATAATTGAAGAAGGCAAGCACCTGCTTCTAATTTTTCTAAAGCATCTTCTGCAGAATGTATTCCTCCCACTCCAACAATTGGAAATGCTTTATTGCTTTTTTCAGAAAGAAAACGAATCACTTCGGTAGATCTTGATGTCAAGGGTTTACCAGACAAGCCTCCAATTTCAGTTTGATTGCTAGAATACAATCCTTTACGAGAAATAGTTGTATTTGTAGCAATGACACCCGCAATCTTAGTTTCTTTTACAATATCAATAATATCCAGCAATTGCTCATCGGTAAGATCTGGAGCAATTTTAAGCAATATTGGCTTTTGCTTTGGCTTAGCCAAATTCTTATTTTGCAAAGTCTGCAGCAATTGAGTAAGAGGTTCTTTCTCCTGCAGTGCTCTAAGATTAGGAGTATTAGGTGAACTCACATTGACAACAAAATAGTCTACATAATCATATAATGCATCAAAGCAAATTTCATAATCAGAGGTTGCTTCTTCGTTTGGGGTTGCTTTATTTTTTCCAATATTTCCTCCTATTAAAATGCCTTTGTTTTTCTTTAAACGCTCGACTGCATCAAGAACACCGCCATTATTAAACCCCATTCTGTTAATAATTGCCGAATCTTCTTTTAAACGGAACAAACGCTTTTTATCGTTCCCTGGCTGTGCTTTTGGAGTTAAAGTTCCAATTTCAATAGAACCAAAACCAAAATTAGAAAGCTCATTATACAAACTGGCATCTTTATCAAAACCAGCGGCCAAACCTACAGGATTTTTAAACTTTAATCCAAAAACTTCGGTTTCTAATCTTTTGTCATTTACTTGATATAAAAATCGAAATAAAGCTGGAAATCCCGGGATTTTGGAAACTATTCTAATCAATGAAAAAGTAAAATAATGCACTTCTTCGGGATCAAAACAAAAAAGAAGAGGGCGTATAAAAATCTTGTACATAGTTCAAATTTTGGTTGGYACAAAAGTAAAGAAATGTTTTGAGTTATAAAGCATAGAAAACTGCTTAAAACCTGAACTCAATCAGTATTTTTTGGAGCAGAAAGATTAGGCATTTTCAGCAAGCATACTCCTGCTTTCCGTTACAATCTTGCGAACCTCTCGTCTTTTGGGATGAGACGGTTCACAAGGATTTTCACTGCAAACGAAGTTCACTGAATTCCTATGAAAATAAAAATAGTGAAGTAATCGGGGCTCAAAGGAGATATTTTGCTTTTTTGCCATCATTCAAAAAAATAATCAAAGGTTTAACTATAACCAACAGTTTCAACCGTTGGAATTAATGGTAATCGATTTCAGTTTAATAGCTAAGCAACAATATAAAAACCGATTGAAGGAATTGCAAATCCTTATCATACCAAAAAAATCCCTATTGAACTCGTCTAAAAAGTCAACTCCCATCTGAAACATCTTTCTCAACAACACACAAAAGATTATACTTAATAATTTATTGCATTTTATTTTGATAAGATGTTAATTTATTTATTTTTGTGTTTTAACAATAAGATTATATCAAAAAAAATCATAAAACGACATCATTGAAAAAAGCATTAAAAATTACTCTCAAAATATTTTTAGCATTCTTTGGATTTATATTTCTATACATAATAGCTGTATTTTCCCTTTCTAAAATCACAGTAAATCAAGAGCCAGACACAAAACCTGAAGTCGAAGTTTACATTTTGACCAATGGCGTTCATACCGATATTGTAGTCCCTATAAAAAATGAACAAATTGACTGGAGCAAACAAATAAAATTTGAAAACACAAAAATAGCTGATTCCACTTATAAATATTTGGCTATGGGCTGGGGAGACAAAGGTTTTTATCTGGAAACTCCCGAATGGTCAGACTTGAAAGCTTCGGTTGCATTGAAAGCCGCCACGGGTTTAAGCACTACTGCAATCCATGCAACCTATTATAAGAAAATGACTGAAGCCGATGATTGCAAAAAAATAATGATCAGCAAAGAACAATACGACCGCTTAATAAAATACATCGACGAAAGTTTCCAAAAAGATGCCTCTGGTAATTTTTTAAACATAAAAACAAATGCAAATTATGGAAAAACCGATGCCTTCTATGAAGCTAATGGAAGCTATAGCTTATTTCATACTTGCAATACGTGGGCAAACAGCGCTCTTAAAGCCAGCGGTCAAAAATGTTGCTTTTGGACGGCTTTAGATTCAGGAATTTTTTCAAAATACAACTAAAAACAAATTAAAAATGGTACAAAAAACATCGAATGCCTTTATAGCGGCATCTTGGGTAGCTCTTGGGGCTGGAACTGTTGGATATATAGCTGGGCTTGCACGAGCAGAAATGCTTTTAAATGAAAAAGGATACTATTTTACAGTCTTAATGTTTGGTCTTTTTGCCGTAGTTTCATTGCAAAAAAGCGTTAGAGACAGACTTGAAAACCTTCCAGTAACGGATATTTATTATGGTATTTGCTGGTTTGGAACTATTCTATCAATTGTATTATTATCAGTTGGCCTTTGGAACGCTACAATTTTACCAAGCGAAAAAGGTTTTTATGCTTTTGCATTTTTATTAGCGCTGTTTGGTGCTATTTCTGTTCAGAAAAACACTAGAGATAATATGTCATTCGCTAATGAATAATATGCTGTGTAAAAAAAACAAAAATCAACAAAAAAGCTCCAAAATTTGGAGCTTTTTTATATCAAGATTTGAGAATTATTTACTCAAATACATTTTTCTTCTAGAGTACAATTCGTAGAATTGGTCGTCTTTTAAATCATCGATAAACAAGATACTTTCTCCTGTTGATTTCATCTCTGGACCTAATGCTTTATTTACATTATGGAATTTGCTGAAAGAGAAAACCGGCTGCTTAATTGCGTATCCTTTCAGTTGCGGATTAAAGTCGAAGTCTGTTACTTTATTGTGGCCTAACATTACTTTCGTAGCGTAGTTTACATAAGGTTCTCCGTAAGCTTTTGCAATAAACGGAACTGTTCTCGAAGCTCTAGGATTTGCTTCAATAATATAAACTGTATCGTCTTTTATCGCAAACTGAATATTGATTAAACCAACTGTTTTTAAAGCTCTAGCAATTTTATAAGTGTGATCTTTTATCTGCTGCATCACGAATTCTCCTAAGTTAAAAGGCGGCAAAGTAGCATTACTATCCCCAGAGTGAACTCCGCAAGGCTCGATATGCTCCATAATTCCGATGATGTAAACATTACCATCAGCATCACAAATCGCATCGGCTTCGGCTTCGATTGCTCCAGCTAAATAATGATCTAAAAGCAATTTATTTCCTGGAATCGTTTTCAATAAATTGATAACATGTTCTTCCAATTCTTTTTTATTGATTACAATTTTCATTCCCTGACCTCCTAATACGTAAGAAGGACGGATCAATAATGGAAAGTCAAGTGTATCTGCTAATGCCGAAGCTTCATCAGCTGTTTCAGCAATTCCAAATTGCGGGAAAGGAATTTTTAATTCTCTCAGCAAGTCAGAGAAACGTCCTCTGTCTTCAGCTAAATCAAGAGCATCAAAACTGGTCCCGATGATTTTTACTCCGTATTTAGATAATTTTTCAGCCAATTTCAAAGCAGTTTGACCTCCTAACTGCACAATAACACCTTCTGGTTTTTCGTGCTGAATAATATCGTAAATATGTTCCCAGAATACTGGCTCAAAGTATAATTTATCAGCTGTATCAAAATCTGTAGAAACCGTTTCAGGATTACAGTTAATCATGATAGTTTCGTAACCGCATTCTTTAGCCGCAAGAACTCCATGTACACAAGAATAGTCAAACTCAATTCCCTGACCAATTCTGTTTGGTCCAGAACCTAAAACGATAATTTTCTTTTTCTCAGTAACAATACTTTCATTATCAACATAGCGCTCTCCGTTAGCTTTTTCAATTTCAGCCTCAAAAGTAGAGTAATAATAAGGTGTTTTTGCTTTAAATTCCGCTGCACAAGTATCAACTAATTTAAAAACACGGTTGATATTCATTGTCATACGCAAAGTGTGAACTTCGCTTTCCAGACAATTCATCATGTGAGCAATCTGCCTGTCGGCAAATCCTTTTTGTTTTGCTTCAAGTAAAAGCTCTTTTGGTAAATTAGAAACCTTATAATTTGAAATTTCTTTTTCTAAAGTATAAAGCTCTTCGTATTGCTTCAAGAACCACATATCAATTTTTGTGATTTCATGGATACGGCTCAACGGAATTCCCATTGCAATCGCATCATAAATTACAAAAACACGATCCCAGCTCGCAAAAGTCAGTTTCTCGATAATTTGTTCGTAGTTTTTATATCCTTTTCCGTCAGCACCGATACCGTTTCTTTTAATTTCTAAAGATTGGGTTGCTTTGTGAAGCGCTTCTTGGAAAGAACGCCCAATTCCCATTACCTCACCTACAGATTTCATTTGAAGTCCCAAAGTTCTGTCTGCACCTTCAAATTTATCGAAGTTCCAACGCGGAATTTTTACGATTACATAATCTAAAGTTGGTTCAAAAAGAGCCGAAGTTGATTTAGTAATTTGGTTTTGCAATTCGTCAAGATTATATCCTAAAGCCAGTTTAGAAGCAATTTTTGCAATTGGATAACCCGTTGCTTTTGAAGCCAAAGCAGATGAACGGGATACACGCGGATTGATTTCAATCGCAACGATATCTTCTTTTTCATCTGGCGATACTGCAAACTGTACGTTACAGCCTCCGGCAAAATTCCCTATGCTGCGCATCATCAGGATGGCATAGTCACGTAATTTTTGGAATGTTGTATCCGATAAGGTCATCGCTGGTGCTACCGTAATGGAATCCCCAGTATGAATTCCCATTGGATCCATATTTTCGATTGAACAAATAATTACTACATTATCATTCTTATCTCTTAAAAGCTCTAACTCATATTCTTTCCAACCCATTAAAGCTTTATCAATCAAAACCTCATGTATTGGTGAAGCTTCAAGTCCTCTTGTTAAAAGCTCATCAAAATCTTCTTTTTTATAGACAACTGCAGCCCCAGTTCCTCCAAGCGTAAATGAAGGGCGGATTACTAATGGAAAACCAAATTCCTGTGCAATCTCTTTACCTTCTAAATAAGATGTTGCCGTTTTTGCAGGTGCGGTTGGCACATTAATTTTTTCTAAAAGCTGCTTAAACTGCTCTCTGTCTTCAGTAATATTAATCGCATTTACATCAACACCTATTAATTTTACCCCAAAATCCTGCCAAATCCCTTTTTCATCGGCTTCCAAACATAAATTCAAAGCAGTTTGTCCTCCCATTGTTGGCAAAACTGCATCAATTTGAGGATGTGCTTTTAGAATTTCAATAATTGATTTTGTCGTTAAGGGTTTCAAATAAACATGATCCGCCATTGAAGGATCTGTCATAATTGTAGCTGGATTGGAGTTAATTAAAATTACTTCAATTCCTTCTTCACGGATCGAACGGGCAGATTGGGATCCAGCATAATCAAATTCGCATGCTTGACCAATTACAATCGGACCTGAACCTATTATTAAAACGGACTTAATGGATGTGTCTTTTGGCATTTTTCTTATTATTGTAGTTATATTTTTATCACTTAGAATTTGAAATTTGTTAGGAAAAAATCAAATTTCAAACTTTTAAACTGCAGTACCGCTTGGGTATAAAAAAAGGCGATACTAAAAAAAGTAACGCCTTATAGATGTTTATTCAAACATTATTTTTTGTGTCTAGGCTCACTAGAAACAGTCAATTTATGTCTTCCTTTAGCTCTTCTACGCGCTAGAACTTTTCTTCCATTAGCAGAAGCCATTCTATCCATAAATCCGTGTTTATTTCTTCTTTTTCTTTTCGATGGTTGAAACGTTCTTTTGCTCATTGCTTTGTATATTTAAAATCTTAATTAAGTGTCTATATTATTTTCGAATAACCGTTATTCTAAAACCGAGTGCAAATATACAAAGACTTTTTTTTCTGGCAAGTAGTTTTTAAAAAATATTTTTAATTCCTTTTACTATCTTTGCAACCTTAAATCACTATACATTATGTTTCACAAGAATATTAAATTTATTATCGCTGGACTTATTATAATTACTGGTATCTGGCAATTTACTGAGAGCAATATAGGGAACGGTATTTTCCTCATTTTATTATCCGGAATCCCTATTTTTTTATATTTCAAAAACGAGTTTATTTTACTGGCCTTCTTAAAACTCAGAAAACAAGACTTTGAGGGTGCAAAAAAATGGTTAGCCTATATCAAGAATCCAGAAACAGCATTAGTTAGAAAACAACAAGGATATTTCAATTATTTACATGGAATTATGCTTTCGCAAACCAATATTAATCAAGCTGAGAAATATTTCAAAAAAGCAATCGAGCTTGGCCTGTCTATGGATATGGATTTGGCAGTTGCCAAATTAAATCTGGCGGGAGTTGCAATGTCACGCAGAAGAAAACTGGAAGCTACCACTTTATTAAACGAAGCCAAGAAATTAGACAAACAGAATATGCTCAAGGAGCAAATCACTATGATGAAAGAGCAGATGAAAAAAATATAATTTTACAATTTTATTTACAAAAAAGCGTTCTAATTAAATTTAGAACGCTTTTTTTTATAACTTTAACTCATTTAAACGGATTTATTTGTCTTTAATCGGTTAAGTTATCAAAATGTTATAAACATTTCTATTTTTGCTAAAGCCCTAAATATTAAGATTTTATGCGTAAGACGTTACTCACTTTGCTGTTTCTGCTCAACCTGTATTCCTCATACAGCCAAGATACAATTGTATATTTCAGCGATGCAATAAAAGAAAATATTACGCCCTATAAAAAATCATCTAACAAGGCTTATGAAAGCAATGATATTAAGGAAGGGAAAAAACTTTTCGATTCTTTAGTAAAAACAAAACTGATTGGAACAAAGTTTGACGATTTCAGCATTAAAGTTTACAAAGAAAAAAACGTAAAAATAAATCGAATCAGCAAACCAATATTTATAATCACATACGCTTCATGGTGTGTAATTCCAAAAGGCGAAATTCCTGCACTTAACATACTTGCAAAAGAACATCGTAATGATCTTCAGTTCATTGTAGTTTTTTGGGACAAAAAAAATGACTTAAAAAACATTGCCAGCAAATTCAACAGCAATATCAAGGTATGCTATGCAAATGAATATTACAGCAAAGATTCACACATAGTTGCTACAATAAAACACACTTTAGGCTTTCCTACTTCGATATTTATTGACGAAAATAAAAATGTGGTTAACGTTAAACATTTTGAGAATAAAATAAAACTAAAAACACCAATAAAAGAAGCAATTACATCTAGTTACAATTACTTCAGTAAAGACATTAACGAAAACCTTGTTAATGCTGTGCCTAAAAACGAAGGTTTTACCACAAATTAATAATTTACATTTAAAAAAGAATAGCCTTTACCCTTCACTTCCTAAAATGATCTGAGGCAAATTAGCATTTAGCCATCTGTATTTATTGAGAATCATAACATGAGTTCCTCCTGCCACAACAATGCAGTCTTTAATATATTTAATAGGAAAAACATCGTCTGCATCTCCATGAATGTGTATTACACCTGAGTCAACAACAGCTCTTTCCCATAAAATCACCTGCTCAATTGCCCAATCCAAATAGCGTTTATCCCTTACAGAAAGAAACTTTTCATATAATTTAAGCCTTTCATTTACTTTTTTCCCAAATGAAAACTTGGCAAGACTTTCAATATTTTGAACCAAACTTATAGGAATCAATTTATAGGCCTTTGTGCTTTTGGCCAAAACCATTCTTTTAGGAAACTCCAGATTGCTTTTTACACTTGAAATAATTATGACTTTGCGTACTGAAACAAAATTTGCCATTTCCTGAACCAAAATACCTCCAAAAGAAACTCCAATCAAAACTGGATTTTCATGTACAATCTTTTGAGTCATTCGTTTAGCATATTCCTGCAGTGTCTCTTTCTCATTTGGAATTTCCCATTCCAGGAACACCATTTCAAATTCAGATTCAGGGAGTTTTATTCTTTCAAAAATTGCAACACTAGCAGCCAAACCTGGCATGAAATAAACTGGAATCTTATTCATATTAACTTATTTTATTTAGAGAAATCAACACAACCATTTCTTCTTTTATAATTCTTAAAGTTAATTTTTTTATCCTGATCTATCAGTTACTTATCACACTTTTAATAAAAATAAATTGCCTTTTTTAGAAAGTTTTAAAACAGTTTTACCCTTGCCAGCACATGCTCTTTAAAATTTAGTTTATTAAGTTAATCACAAAAATACTTATCCCTGAATATCAAATCATTACCTTTGCGTTTTATTTATACTGCATTATTAAACTCCACAAACATTTACACATCATTTCATCAACAGCATCAAAATGGAAACGATAACAAAATTAGAAATTAAAGACAATGCTTTTGCAAGACAATTTGAAACAAAAACAGAAACCGGAATAGTTTCTGTTGAATATTCCTTTCAGGAGAAAAAAATATTTCTAACCAAGATCAACGTTCCTGAAGGCTACAATGACGAAGAGTTAATTTCTAATTTCTTAAAGAACATCATGGAAACTGCTATTGAAAAAAAATTAAAAGTAGTTCCCATTCTTCCTAAAATTGTCGCTTTCTTTAAAAAAAATCCAATTTATAAAGAATTGCTTCCTCCGGGAATACGTTTATAAACAATTCGCTTTAAAACAATAAAAAAAGGCAAGAGATTAATTTCTCTTGCCTTTTTCATTTTCAAAATTTAAAATTTATTTTTCGATTTCTTTCATGCTATCCATTTTCTTGTGAGCCAAGAAACCGGTTATGTCCTCAAAATGTTCAACAACACGCTTGTTTCCAAATTCAAAAACTTTAGTAGCCAAACCATCAAGAAAATCTCTATCGTGAGAAACTAGAATTAAAGTTCCGTCAAAATCACGCAGCGCATCCTTTATAATATCTTTAGTTTTCATATCCAGGTGATTTGAAGGTTCATCCAGAATTAACAAATTCACTGGCTCCAACAACAATTTAATCATTGCCAAACGCGTTTTTTCTCCTCCGGAAAGCACCTTAACTTTTTTGGTAATATCATCTCCATGAAACATGAAAGCTCCAAGAATATTTTTTATCTGCGTTCTTACATCACCAACAGCAATGTCATCTATAGTTTCAAAAATAGTAGCGTTTTCATCCAATAAGGCCGCTTGATTTTGTGCAAAATAGCCAATTTGAGAATTATGTCCAATTTCTACAGAACCGCCGTCAGGAGCAAATTCCTTCATTATGGCTTTGATCATTGTTGATTTACCCTCACCGTTCTTCCCAACAAATGCAACCTTTTGACCTCTTTCAATTACAATATTAGCATCTTTGAAAACTACATGATCTCCATAGGATTTTGACATCTCTTTTACAATCACAGGATATTGTCCTGAACGTGCAGCAGGCGGGAATTTCAAGCGCAATGCCGAGGTATCCACTTCATCAACCTGAACAATCACTAACTTCTCCAACATTTTAACTCGCGACTGAACCGCATCCGTTTTAGAAAATGTCCCTTTAAAACGATCTATAAAAGCTCTGTTGTCAGCAATCATTTTTTGTTGCTCATCATAGGCTTTCTGCTGATGAATACGGCGGTCTTTTCTTAATTCTAAATAATGAGTATACTTAGCTTTGTAATCATAAATACGTCCCATTGTTACTTCAATAGTACGATTGGTAATATTATCTACAAAAGCCCTGTCGTGTGAAATAACCACAACCGCTTTGGCCGAATTGATCAAGAAATCTTCCAGCCATTGAATACTTTCGATATCCATGTGATTGGTAGGCTCATCCAGTAAAATTAAATCTGGTTTTTGCAAAAGGATTTTCGCCAATTCGATTCTCATTCTCCAGCCTCCGGAAAACTCAGAAGTCTGGCGTGTAAAATCTTCTCGGACAAAACCAAGACCCATTAAAATTTTCTCCACTTCAGCTTCGTAATTCACTTCCTCAATAGCATAATATTTTTCGCTTAAATCAGAAACTCTTTCGATTAATTTCATGTACCCATCACTTTCATAATCGGTACGGATGGTCAATTGCTCATTGATTTCATCGATTTCGGCTTTCATGTTGAAAATTTCGCCAAAAGCTTTTGAAGCTTCTTCCATCACCGTAGCACCATCAGTTGTCAATAAATGCTGTGGCAAATAAGCAACAACAGCTTCTTTTGGCACAGAAACATTTCCGGTAGAAGGTTTGCCATGCCCTGCAATAATTTTTAAAAGTGTTGATTTACCAGCACCATTTTTACCCATAAGGGCAATTTTATCATTTTCGTTTATTGCAAAAGAAACATCGCTAAAAAGAGTAGTCCCTCCAAATTGAACCGAAATATCATTAATTGTAATCATTATTTTTGTTTAAGGTTTAATGTTCAAAAGTTTAAAGTTGTGATTATTAAACTGAACATTTTTTTGAAGGCGCAAAGATAGGTTAATTAGATAATTAGGCAATTAGAAAATGTGATAAATAGAAAATATGTTAGTTAGAAAATGAACTTGTTTTATAAAAAAACTCCGCAAAGCACAAACTTTACGGAGATACTATTTTAATTTTCTAATTGACACATTATCTAATTCTTTTTCACTCTTTCCTCCACTTTTTTGATTCCTCAAAAATATGTTCCAAAATAGCAGCTTCCTTCTCGTCGAAATCCACATTTCTGCGGCTCATTACTAATCTTGCTGTCTCAAAAGCTTTTTTGGTCACATAAGTCGTAAATCCTGTAGCTCCGCCCCAAGAAAAACTCGGTACAAAATTGCGAGGAAAACCGCTTCCGAAAATATTCACGCTTACTCCTACCACTGTCCCAGTATTAAACATCGTATTAATTCCACATTTGCTGTGATCCCCCATCATTAATCCGCAAAATTGAAGACCTGTTTTAGCAAAACTTTCGGTTTCATAGCTCCATAATTTTACTTCTTCGTAATTATTTTTCAAATTAGAGTTGTTACTGTCTGCTCCAATATTACACCATTCTCCCAATACAGAATCTCCAAGAAATCCGTCATGCCCTTTATTGGAATAAGCAAAAAGAACTGCATTTTTTACCTCGCCTCCTATTCTGGAATAAGGTCCTACGGTTGTTGCTCCATATACTTTTGCACCCATTTTCACTTGCGCATTTTCGCATAACGCAAATGGTCCGCGAATGATTGATCCTTCCATGATTTCAGAATCCCTGCCTATATATATTGGCCCAGAGGAAGCATTCAAGGTTACAAACTCTAATTTAGCTCCTTCTTCAATAAAAATATTTTCGGGAGCGATGACGTTTACACTTTTCGGGATTGGCTGTGATTTTCTATCTTCTGTCAAAAACTCAAAATCTTCACGAATTGCCAAATCATTTTTAGAGAAAATATCCCAAGTATGTTCTATAGTTATACAATCTTCGCTGTATTCGAGGATTTCGTAAGTATCAAAATCTACTTCCTGCTGGTCATCCGCATAAAAAGCAATAACATTTTCCCCTTTGAAAATTGCCTGATTAGGCCCAAGATTGCTAACCATTTCGGCCAAAACATTATTTGGCAAAAAAGAAGCATTAATCATTACATTTTCTTCCAACTCAACCATTGGAAATTTCTCAGACAAATATTCCTCGGTTACCGTTGTCGTTGTAGATCTCAAATACGCTTCCCATTTTTGGCGAATGGTCATAATACCTACAAGAATATCGGCAACAGGACGGGTAAAAGTAAAGGGTAACAATGCATTTCGAGCGGGGCCGTCAAAAAGTATATAGTTCATAAATTAAATTGTAAATTGTTAAAATGTGATTTGGTTATCAAAGCAAAGTTACAACTATTTTTAAATGTTTTCGGAAGATCGAACCGCACTGAAAAGGAATTTACCGCAAAATTTCATAAAAAAAGCCCCGCAGATTGCGAGGCTCTATATGCATATAAAAAACAGTTAAAATTATTTAACGTGTTTAGCGTATTTAGTTTTGAATTTATCAATACGACCTGCAGTATCGATAAGTTTAGATTTACCTGTGTAAAAAGGGTGAGAAGTTCTAGAAATCTCCATTTTTACAACTGGATATTCAACACCTTCGTGAATAATAGTTTCTCTAGTATCAGCAGTAGATTTAGTGATAAAAACATCTTCATTTGACATGTCTTTAAAAGCAACTAATCTGTAATTTTCCGGGTGTACACCTTTTTTCATCTTGAATCTTTTTTATTTGTTAATTATAACTTGTCTTGAAGCTTTTCTTCTAACAGAAAAGGTATAAACTCGTTATAACTTTTTGTTTTACAATATTATTTTGAGTTTGCAAATTTACACTTATTTTTTAATATACAAACCTTTGCATTACTTTTTTTATATAGACGTAAAAATCATTTTATACACTCCAATATATTGGGAATTGCTATATTTGTAAACTAATAAAAAAGAGCTTTTATGGAAAAAAGTACATCCCCAGCTAAATCTGGAATTATTTATGGTGTTTTGTTCGGTGTCATTATGGTTTTAGAATTTACAGTTATGTATGTAATTGGAATGAGATCATTGGTAAATACTCCTTTTGGAACAATTGTAAACATCGCCAATTACCTTATTTTACCTATATTATTCATATATATAGGTTGCAACGGTTATAAGAAAAACATAAATAATGGATTTGTAACTTTGAGCGAATGTCTTAAAATTGGGGTTTCCATAACATTTATTGCTGCCGCTATTTATGCTACTTTTAGTGTTATTTTTAATTTTATTTTCCCCGAATTCGTTGATGAAATGGTATCAATTGCTAAAGACGGAATGCTAAAAAGCAATCCAAATCTTACCAGCACACAAATGCAGTCAGGTTTGGTTATGATGAAAAAATTCATGAATCCTCTTATTGTTTTCCCAGTGACTCTTGCAATGTATTCTTTCATTGGTTTATTTTATTCTCTCATAGTAGGTGTAATTTTAAAAAATGAAAAACCTCAAAGTCTCTAATTAATGAATTTATCTATACTCATCCCGCTTCTTAATGAAGAGGAATCTTTACAAGAATTGTACACTTGGATCATTTCGATAATGAAATCTAACAATTATAGTTACGAAATCATTTTTCTGGATGACGGAAGTACAGATGAATCCTGGAACATTATATCAGGATTTGCCAATGAGAATCCAAATGTAAAAGGGATTCAGTTCATGAAAAATTTTGGAAAGTCCCAAGCTTTACATGCTGGTTTTGCTAAGGCAAAAGGGGATGTAATTATCACTATGGATGCCGATCTGCAGGACAGTCCGGACGAGATTCCTGGTTTGTACGAAATGATTACCAAAGAAAAATACGACTTAGTTTCGGGCTGGAAAAAGAAACGCTACGACTCTGTTGTAGCCAAAAATCTTCCGTCGAAGCTATTTAATTGGGCAGCCAGAAAAACATCGGGAGTTGAATTGAATGATTTTAACTGCGGACTGAAAGCCTACAAAAATGTGGTAGTAAAAAACATTGAAGTATCTGGCGAAATGCACCGATACATTCCGGTTTTGGCCAAGAATGCCGGTTTTGGCAAAATCGGCGAAAAAATTGTGCAGCATCAGGCTAGAAAATATGGAGAAACTAAATTTGGGATGGAGCGTTTCATCAATGGTTTCTTGGATTTAATAACGATTTGGTTTCTTTCCCGATTTGGAAAAAGACCTATGCATTTATTTGGCGCGGTTGGTTCCTTAATGTTTATCATTGGTTTTTTCTCCGCAGGATATATTGGATTTTCAAAATTATACCATATGTATAATGGCATGAAATATACTTTGGTTACTAATAATCCGTGGTTTTTTATAGCCTTGACAACGATGATTTTGGGAACGCAATTATTTTTGGCAGGATTTCTTGGCGAAATTATTTTGAGAACCAAAAACAATGAAGAACGATACAAAGTTTCGACTGAGGTAAATTTTTAACAGATTAAAATCTTAGTACAAATTTGAATGTTAGAACCTGATTGGCTTGACTAGCCCTGATAGAAGTGAAAATCCTTTTTATTTTTGCCACCAAAAATAAAAAGATTACTTCACTTAATATTTATTTCATAGGAGTCCAGTGAACTTCGTTTGTAACGGATAGCAGGGCACGAGCGAAGCGAACTGACGAAGTAATAGCTCCTAATAAAACTGACATTTTTACTTATATAAAATAGATTAACAACTTAAACTAAATATATAATGCACATAGCACAAAACATTTTAGACGCAGTAAACGAATGGTTAACTMCTACGTTTGATAATGAAACTCAAGTTGCCATAAAAGAATTGATGACGACTTCTCCAAAAGACTTAGAAGAGAGTTTTTATAAAAATTTAGAATTTGGAACAGGCGGAATGCGCGGTGTAATGGGAGTTGGAAACAACCGCATCAACAAATACACGCTTGGAAAAAGCACACAGGGACTTTCAGATTATCTGCATAAAGTTTTCCCAAATCAGCCAATAAAAGCAGTTATTGCTTTTGATTGCCGTCATAACAGTAAATCTTTGGCTAAAGTAGTTGCCGATGTTTTCTCGGCAAATGGCATTCAGGTTTATTTATTTTCGGATTTAAGACCAACACCTGAATTATCTTTTGCTCTTAAATATTTAGGCTGTCAATGCGGTATTGTATTAACGGCTTCTCACAATCCTCCAGAATATAACGGTTACAAAGTATATTGGGAAGATGGCGGACAAATCGTTCCTCCGCAAGATGGAGATATTATCGATACTATTGAAAAATTGAATTACAACCAAATCAAATTTGATGCAAACGAAGATTTGATTCAATATATAGATGCCGAAGTTGATCAGGCTTTCATCAAATCGACTATTGAAAATGCTAGTTTTGGAACTTCGCAAGAAGCTAAAGACAATCTAAACATTGTATTTACTTCTCTGCACGGAACCTCAATTACTGCTGTTCCTGAGACTTTTGCACAAGCAGGATATAAAAACGTAAATATTGTTGAAGAACAAAGAGTGCCAAATGGTGATTTTCCAACTGTTAAATCTCCAAATCCTGAGGAACCGGAAGCTCTAACATTGGCATTGGCATTGGCAGACAAAACCAACTCGGATATTGTTATTGGCACTGATCCTGATTGTGACCGTTTGGGTGTTGCTGTTCGAAATAATGAAGGCAAAATGACCTTATTGAACGGAAACCAAACCATGATTTTGATGACCGCTTTTTTATTGGAAGAGTGGAAAAAAGCAGGTAAGATTAACGGAAAACAGTTCGTTGGTTCTACTATTGTTTCTACTCCAATGATTATGGAATTGGCTTCTGCTTATGAAGTTGGATTCAAAGTTGGTTTGACTGGTTTCAAATGGATTGCCAAAATGATTAAGGATTTCCCAGAATTAGAATTCATCGGTGGCGGAGAAGAAAGTTTTGGATATATGGTGGGTGATGCAGTACGTGATAAAGATGCCGTTGCGGCTACTTTATTGATTTGTGAATTAGCAGCTCAAGCCAAAGCTAACGGAAGCACGGTTTACAAAAAATTATTAGAACTATATGTAGAGCACGACTTTTACAAAGAGCATTTAATTTCGATTACTAAAAAAGGAATGGAAGGCTTGGCAGAAATCAATCAGATGATGATTTCTTTGCGTGAAAATCCATTAAAAGAAATCAATGGCCAAAGAGTCGTAATGGTTGAAGATTACAAATCATCAATTGCCAAAAACTTGTTTACTGGCGAAGAAGAAACTATAGATATGCCAAAAGCAGATGTATTGATTTACTATACGGAAGACGGATCTAAAATTTGTGCAAGACCAAGCGGAACAGAGCCTAAAATTAAATTCTACATCAGTGTAAAAACCGAGTTGGATTCGGTTGAAAATTTCACTAAAGTTGAGAAGGTGTTAGATGAAAAAATCAAAAATATAATTACTGCAATGCAATTGAGCTAAAATACTATTGCCTTAAATAAAAATAAACCCGACATTTTCTAAAATTGTCGGGTTTTAATGCCTAAACAACAACTTAAATAATGAGCAATTTCAAAAAAATAGTTCCTTTTATATATCCGTATAAAAAATATGCCTTCTTAAATATCTTTTTTAATGTTTTATATGCTCTTTTTAGCACTCTTTCATTTGTTGCTTTAATACCGATGCTTCAAGTATTATTTGACAAAACGAAAGAAAATAAGGTAAAACCGGTGTTTAAAGGAATTTTAGAACTTAAAGAATATGGTGAAGATTATTTGAGCTATTACATTACTACAACCAAAGGGACTCATGAATCTGGTTACGTTTTATCTATAATGGTTGCAATTATAATTTCGATTTTTTTATTAAAAAACTTAGCCGATTATTTAGCCATGTTTTTCATCACTTTTTTACGAAATGGTGTTTTAAGAGACATGCGAAATGCTTTGTATAAAAAAACATTAGAACTTCCATTAGCTTTTTATTCTGAAAAAAGAAAAGGAGATGTTATTTCGAGAATATCTGCAGATGTAAACGAAGTGCAAAACTCCTTTTTGGCTATACTTGAGCTTATTGTAAAAGAACCACTTACTATTATTTTTACAATAGCCGCAATGTTGCTTATTAGTGCACAGCTAACCATATTTGTTTTCATTTTCATTCCTGTCTCAGGATACATAATTTCATTGATTGGAAAACAGCTGAAAAAACAATCTACAAAAGCACAGCAGGAACAAGGAACTTTTTTATCAACTATTGAAGAAACAATTGGCGGATTGAAAGTAGTAAAAGGATATAACTCTGAAAACTACTTCAATACCGTTTTTCAAAATTCTACAGAACGTTTTTTTACATTATCAAACAGTATTGGCAATCGCCAAAACTTAGCCTCTCCTGCCAGTGAATTTATGGGGATTACTGTAATTGCCATATTGCTTTGGTACGGAGGCCAAATGGTTTTGATCGACAAAACGCTTGAAGGCGCTGCGTTTATTGCCTATATGGGATTAGCTTACAATATTCTAACTCCTGCAAAAGCCATTTCTAAAGCTTCATACGGAGTAAAAAGAGGAAACGCAGCTGCAGAACGTGTTTTAGAGATTTTAGATCAGGAAAATCCGATAACCAGCAAAGATGATGCAATTGAAAAAACCTCTTTCAATTCGGAAATTGCGATTCAAAATATCAATTTTAAATATGAGGATGAAAACGTCCTAAAAGACTTTTCTCTTACTGTAAAAAAAGGTCAAACTGTTGCCCTTGTAGGACAGTCAGGAAGCGGAAAAAGCACCATTGCCAATTTATTGACCCGTTTTTATGATGTTCATGAAGGAACAATTTCAATTGACGGAATTGCCATAAAAGACTTGAATCTGCAGTCTCTCCGAGGTTTGATGGGATTGGTAACCCAAGACAGCATTTTATTTAACGATACCATAAAAGCGAATATTTCATTAGGAAAATTGGATGCAACCGATGACGAAATTATAGAAGCTTTGAAAATTGCCAATGCTTATGAATTCGTCCAAGATTTACCTCTTGGAATTTATACTAATATTGGAGACAGCGGTAACAAACTTTCCGGAGGCCAAAAACAGCGTCTTTCTATTGCTCGTGCTGTTTTGAAAAACCCTCCAATTATGATTTTGGACGAGGCAACATCAGCTTTGGATACCGAAAGCGAAAAATTTGTACAAGTCGCTCTGGAAAATATGATGCAAAACAGGACATCGATTGTAATTGCGCACCGTCTTTCGACTATTCAAAAAGCAGATTTGATTGTAGTTATGAAAAAAGGAAAAATCGTAGAGCAAGGCAAACACGAAGAACTCATTGCAATGAATGGCGCATACAACAAATTAGTAACGATGCAATCACTCGAATAATGATTTTAGATTTCAGAATGCTGATTTTAGATTTTTGACAAACTAAAATTTTTAAATCCAAAAAGCAATGTACCATAATAATCCTAACATAAAACTTCCGCAAGATCAAGATACCATTGTATGGAAATATCTGGACTTGTCGAAGTTTTTGGATTTATTGCTTTCGCGAAAATTATTTATGTCGCGTTCGGATAAATTTGAAGACCAATATGAAGGTACTTTCAGCGAACCAACATTTGAAGAAATCAAAAAACTCTCCATCGACAATCCTGATTTTTTAAACTACTACAAAACACATCGGGAAAAAGTAGCTATAAGCAGTTGGCACATCAACGAATATGAATCGTTTGCAATGTGGCAGATTTTTACCCAAAACAGTGAAGGATTGGCCATACAGTCTACAATAAAAAGACTTCAAAATGCTTTGGTTCCCGAAAAAAATTACAAGCAGTATATTGGCGAAGTCAATTATATCGATTACAAAAAAGAGTACATTCCGTTTGATGATTTGTTTTTTCCTTTTTTGTTCAAACGAAAAAGTTTCCAATACGAACGCGAGGTACGAATCATTACAGACGTGACCAACAGCAATATCAAATTAAACGATGGCTTAAAAATAAATGTAGACATTAATCAATTGATCGAGAAAATTTACATTCATCCCAAATCCGAGAACTGGTATAAAAATTTGGTAATTCAATTGGTAACGCAGCTTGGATTTGATTTTGAAATAGAAAAATCAGATTTAGAAAGCGATATTTTGATTTAGGATTTGGGGGAAGTGACACGAATTATCACGAATTTTTTTTGAGTTTTAAAAAATTAACATCTCTGGCACTACACTACAGTGGGTTTGGAACTAAATTAAGCTCTCTTTTCAGATTTGCCAAACATCCCAAATAAAACTAACTTTCGATTAAGCCTATTGCCCAAATACATAGGAGTAGCTGTTGGTTGCAGTAACTTATAGATTTGCTATATAATCATAATCTTCTAACTTTTTTAATAAATGTTCCTCAATCAAAATGATTTCCTCTACTTTGTCAACAAGTTTTCTTATATATGAAAGTCTTATTTCAGTTGTTTTATTTGAACGCCAATTACGCCCCATTCTTATTCCATTTTCAAAATTTTCCCAATAATCTAATTTAGATTCCCGGCAAGTTATTATTATATCATTATCTTTTTCAATTGGTTCACTCCAAACACCGTGAATGAATAAATTTCTAGTTTTTTTAATATTAGATATTTTGTCTGTTAAGCCTTTAATTGTTTTCTCTTCGTATTGCTTTAAATCAGTTAATTTTTTTAGCATTTCGATATTTTGCGCAAGTGTATTTCTTTCAAATAGCGTATTAGCTAATACAAAATCAGATGTAATTAATTTTCCAAGAATTTTGAGCAAATCTGCTTCCATTTTGGCAAAAAGAGTTGACAAAAGACCTAAAAAAAAATAGACTTCTTTTTTATTTTCGGGTGTGTTCTTATACTTTACGGTCATTAAATTTGTCGTTTTTCGGTGTTATTTCAACCAATTTGTATGTTGGCACAACTCATGCCCAACTTTTTCTTTTATAATACTATACTGAAAGAGATAAAACCCAATTAAATAGGATTATAGCTCTCTACTTTCCAGTCTTTATCGACCAAATTGATGTAATTGTAGTGCACTACATCTTTACTGTCAAATTTTCCATTTTTATTGGTATCTTCTACAGTTCTAAAGTATAAGCGATTCTGAGATTCAATCAAATTCCAATCTATCAATTCTTGTAAATCAACTGAAACTTTGGTGAATTTCTCTCCGCCAATTTTACTCAAATACAATGTTGTAATATCACTTACATCGAGTTTTCCATCTTTATTGGTATCCATATCCATCAGTGTATAGACCATAATCTGTTTATTGATTCTATCAGAAACCGTTTTCAAGTAAGTCGCCGTTTGAATCAAAACAGGTTTGTCTGTTAATGCTTTTATGGAATCAGAACCTATTTTTTGAAATTTAAGATTCTGAAGATAACCTGTAATTTCATACTCGGATGCATTTGATATTGTAAAACTCAAATCATTCACACTCGACGAACCATATTTATTTTTAGATCCTTTTTCATAAACACTCAAATCACCTACTGGATGAATCAAATAATTGGTTCCCTGCATTTGTAGAGGCAAATCGGCAATTTTTATTTGAGTAGAATCGACTTTAGTAAGTTCACGCACTGTTTTTGAAGCATCGTAAGTCACTTTCGGCTTTTCTGTTTCTTCCTTACAGCCCGCTAAAAGCAAAAGCGAAATTCCAATATAGACAAAATGTGATGTTCTCATAATTATTCTGATATTAAAAAATAAACTCAAATGTAATCATTTTTAAAAATGGAAAGGAAATATGCAACAGATTTATTAATTCCAATAATCCCAAAAAAAGAAACTATAACCTCATACCATTTGCTTTAAAAAAATCAGACCCTAATTACACCAATTTACACGAAAAACATTTGCATAAATTTTCTTCGTCAATTTCCCATCAGACTTGAATCAAGAATTCTTAAAACTGATAAAATCCGTGAAATCAAATTCTAAAAACAGGATTCAATTTGTGATAATTCGTGAAATCTGCGACAAAATTACTCTTTCTATAACCTCGCATTCAATTTCAAATTAAAAACTCTGGTTGTCATATAATTGGGAATCGCATATTCGGTTTTGGTATACACATCCCTAACCCAAGTATTGGTAATGGCATTTTGATTATTAAAAAGATTAAAAATTTCAAAACCTAATGATAATTCCTTTAAATTCTTTAAAAACTTCTTAGCAGCTAATCCTGTTCTTTGATCAATAAAAACTTTGGAAAAACCAACATCAACCCGTCGGTAATCATTCAGTCGGTTTTGATATAAATACGGATCAGAATAAGAAGGCGAACCTCCTGGTAACCCTGTGTTATACACCAAATTCAAATACAATTTCAAACTTGGAATCTTTGGCATATAATCTTGGAACAACAGACCAAACTTTAACCGTTGATCTGTTGGTCTGGCGATATATCCTTTGTTATCAATATTCTCTTCGGTTTTTAAATATCCAAAACTAATCCATGAATCGGTTCCGGGAACAAACTCTCCATTAAGCCTTAAATCCAAACCCTGCGCATAGGCCACAGCGTTATTCTTGGCCAGATAACGTATTCTGACATTATCAACCGTATAAGGATTTACATCGGTCATTTTTTTATAATACCCTTCAGTTACTAACTTAAAAGGGCGTTGCCACATTTTAAAACTATAATCATTCGCTAAAACTACATTCACTGATTTTTGAGCTTTGGTATCGGGCTGGACTACTCCATCATAATCTCGTAATTCTCTATAAAATGGAGGCTGATTATAAACACCAACAGTAAACCTAAAAAGCATTTCTTTTTCCCAATCTGGCTTTATGGCAAATTGAGCTCTTGGACTAAAAACTGTTTGAAGCTTTCCGTTCAAATTATCTCCTGAAACTTCCCAGCTTTGCATGCGGACACCTAGATTGTACCATATTTCATTTGTTCCTAAATTATCTTTTCGGTTCCATTGCGTATAAGCCGAAAATCGGTCAATATTAGCAAAATTAGTGGCTTTTACATATTGATACGGAATTAATAATCCATCATAAGGCTGATAAGGTTCATCGTTTTTAGGCAATATTATTGGAGGCCGGATTGAAAAACCCGCCGAGTCTATTACTTCCCATTCTGAAATTCGGTCGCGAATTGATTCCCGAGTGTATTTTACCCCCCATTCGATTTGATTTTCTTTCCAATTATTCAGGCCTTTTATTTCTAAATTAGCAATTAAAGCATCTAAATCGTTACGGGCGTGATTGAGCTGAGAACCAATTCCTCTTGAAAACTGAATGCCGCCATACGTATCGGATCCAATATTGGTATCCACCTCACCTAATCTATATTGCGCATAAATATCAAAATATTCCTGTTCTATAGTATGAAAAACAGATCCAATAAATTTTAAAGAAAAAGAATCATTCACCTGATAGGCAGTTTTTACTGCGCCAAAATAGGTATTGTACAAATCTTTCTCTTTGCCTTGATAATAGACAGCAAGTGCCATAGGCTCATCAACCGTACCAAAATTTGTCTGACGTGTAAGTGGTTGGTATAAATACTTATTTTGAGAAATATTCCCCAGAAAACTCCATTGCCATTTGGCCGAGGCTTGGTAATTAATATTGGTTTGCATGTCTGCAAAAGTTGGAGTATAATTCGTTTGGGTGTCTTGGCTATTGACAAGAAGACTATTGTTTCTATATCTGATTCCGGTAATTGCAGACCATTTCTTGTCTTTAGACGACAAATCAACTGCAAGACTTCCGCCTAGAAAACTCATTTCTAAAACAGCTCCAAACTTCGTCGGATTTCTATAGATAATATCCAAAACGGAAGACATTTTATCACCATATTTTGCCTGAAAACCTCCAGCCGAAAAATCAATATTCTGAACTAAATCAGTATTAACAAAACTCAGACCTTCCTGTTGTCCTGAGCGTATCAAAAAAGGGCGATACACTTCAATATCATTGACATAAACCAAATTTTCGTCATAATTCCCGCCTCGCACACTGTACTGAGTGCTTAGTTCATTATTGGAATTTACGCCTGGCAATGTTTTCAAAACGTTTTCGATACCAGCATTGGCGCCAGGAATAAACCGAATGTCTTTGGCTTCAAAAGTAAGAATCCCTTGAACCGTTTTTTTATTATTATTAATGACGACCTCCCCCATCTGTTCCTCCTGATCATTCATATACATATTAAATACATATACTTCATTAGTTTGCAGAGAAACTTTAAGGCTGGCTTTTTTTAAAGAAACATGAGTAAATTCGATAGTAACATTTTGATTGGATGGAATAGCAATCTGATAAAACCCTTTTTCGTTAGTTTGAGTGCCATTGTTTGCACAAATCACATTTACGCCTTCAACAGGAACATTTTTTTTGTCCAAAACAACTCCTTTAACAAAAGCTGTTTGAGCAAATGAAGTTATTCCCATCAGCAAAAAAATAAAACAGCGTAGTGATTTAAAAATATTCAATTTTTTTTGTTTTTATTGTTTTTGACTTCTTAGAAAATGAGTTTCAAAGATAGCAGAATTACCTACATTATCAATAACCACAACTTTTAATTCATTATCGCCCTCAGCAACAATTCCGTCACTAAAATTATGAGTCAAAAGATTCGTTTTATTATCATATTCCATTAAAATCCATTTCCCGTTCAGATAACCATTATAGGATTGTATTCCAGACAAACCATCCGAAATACGAACTTGAAGAACCTTTTGATTATCCAATCTTTTCCCTTCAATAGATTTTGAGATGGCAATCACCGGAGCAATCGTATCCAAAACCAGTTTATACTGCCCTAAAGTTTTAACTCTGGTTTCATAAACATTATTCTTTTCGCGAGTAGAATTATAGCTTATCCCATCCCCCGAAATTCGGCCTATAAAAACTTTATCCTTTTTATCAGCATAACTGTCATTCTCCATTGTTATTGTAAAATTAGTATGGGCAGGAACAGTATCATCATGTGCTGTCAATACATTATTTTTTACATCAAAATTTAAATCAAAGTCATTATAGAATGTTCCTGCAGGAAAAAAAACAGAACATTTCTCTTTTTCAAAAAAACAATCCTTAGATGCTTTCACTACATAATTGGAAACAACAGGTTCTTTTTCGATTATGGCCGAAAGTGAATCATATTCAACCGGAATAGCAATTACCGTTTTGTTTCCGTAAAAGTCTGAAACTTCCAAACGGCAAACATTAGCCAAATTTGGAGTCACAGTAATAATGCCGTTAGATTCATCCGTTTTTATAATGCTTAAATTATAAGGAGGATTCATGAATAGCTTTTGGATCCTTTGACTTGTTTTTTTATAAAATGAATAATCGATTAACGCATTTACATAACGCATTTCATCAAACGCATAAGTATTGAATTGGTATCCGAAAACAGATTTTCCGTTATTAGACAAATCCACATTGAACACACCATTTTTATTAAACGACACATCATCATAATCGAAAACCGTAATTCCAAAACCAATCTTCCCATTTGCAGCCACTTTATCTGCCAAATAAGTTCCGTCTTTTTGCAAAGACAAATTAATAGGAATGCGCCGTTGAGCATGATTTACAGCAGTTTTAGCATCTAAAGGGTACACATACAAATTAGACACCATTGGTTTTTTGGTATCCTGCATCAAAGTATCAAACCCAAAAAACATTGGGTTGATTATTTTCTCCGTTTTGGTATCTCTAAATTCGAAATGTAAATGTGGTCCTTCAGATGCACCTGTATTTCCGGAAAGAGCAATCAGCTGTCCTTTTTTAACAGGCATCTGATTGGGTTTAAAATACATTTCAATTTCAAAAGACTTCTCTCTATAATGTGTATGCTTTATAAAACTTTCAATAGAATCGGTGGCTCTTTGCAAATGCCCATAGACCGAAGTAAAACCATTTGGATGATCGATATAAATCGTTTTTCCGTTACCGAAAGTAGAAATCTTAATCCTCGACACATACCCATCTGCAACTGCATACACGTTCAATCCTTCTTTTTGAAGGGTTTTCATATCAAAACCGGCATGAAAATGGTTAGGTCTCAATTCTCCAAAATTTCCTGACAACTTCACTGGAATATCAAGAGGCGAACGAAAATAATCTTTAGGATACTCAACTTGAGCAAAAAGAGCAGTAGAGAATAGTAACAAAAAAAAGGAAAGTTTCATATGCAGTTATATATCATTTTTTATCGGCTATCTGGAATTAACTCCCATTTTATAATTTTACACAAAACTATATTTGATTTTCACAATCAACTTGCATTTATGCACATTTCCTGTAATTCATTTTTGCTAAGATAAAAAAAGCAAGCAAAACCCACAAATCTGAATACGCATATTAATTTTTGGGAGCAGCAACATAAGGCGTTTTCAGCAATATGGTACCTGCTCTACACTATATCTTTGCTTTTTTAAAGAAAAAAAGCAAAGGATGCCGTTTTGATCAGGGCTAAAAAGATAAACATTTAGGCTTTTTTGCAAACTGCGACATTTACAATCGAACTCATTTCATACGCAAAATCAAATCAATACATAATAAACTGATTTTTAGATAATTGATTATTTTAACGTAAAAAAATCAATAAAATATTGTAATAATAAAAAGGAATACTAACTTTGTAAGATTAAGTAATGAATAGGAATTATAATGAGTGTGATTGCAGAAATAATTGATACTCTTGAAAATAAGATTGGAAAACTTTTTCTAAAAATACAAAGTTTAGAGAAAAACAATCAGGATTTACGTTTAGAGTTAAAAAATACTGCTGTGTTAACACAAAATCAATCCAAAGAGATTGAAGCGCTAAAAACACAATTAGAAACACTCAAAATAGCCAATGCATTATTAGGCAGTGACGACAATAAAAGAGATACAAAGCTTAAAATAAATTCAATAATTCGTGAAATTGATTACTGCATAGCCCAGCTATCAGATTAATAAAAGATACATGGACGAAAAGCTTAAAATTAAAATATCAATTGCTGACAGAGTTTACCCGCTAACGGTAGATTTCTCTCAGGAAGAAGGACTGAGAAGTGCTTCTAAAAAAATTGATGCAATGATTAAGCAATTTGAAGAAAATTATGCTGTAAGAGACAAACAGGATGTATTAGCCATGTGCGCTTTACAATTTGCTTCTCAAGCAGAACAAAAACAGATTGACAATGCTATAAATGGCGACGAAACCATTGAAAGATTAAACAAAATCAATTTGCTTTTAGACGAATATCTCGAAAATTAAACGTTCTTTACAAAGACTAAGATACTGCCTACATTAGTTCATATTGGTAAACTCAACACTAACAATTTAGAATGAGCAAATCATCACTACTAAAGCATGCCACGCTTCGGCGAGGAAACTTGAACAGTGAGTTAGCTCAAAACTTGTCTTTTCGAGTTTATACAACTTCTGATGTAGGCTTTTTTTATATATAAATTTTTAACAAACATGGACATCATAACAATAATTATTTCAGGAATTACAGGTATTGCACTAGGATTTGGCATTGCCAAAATCATCGAAAAAAGCAATATCTCTAATTTGATTAAAAGTGCTAAAAAAGAAGCCACATCTATACTAAAAGATGCCAATCTTGAAGCAGAGAACATTAAAAAAGATAAAATTCTTCAAGCAAAAGAAAAATTCATTGAATTAAAAGCGGAGCACGAACAAGTAATTCTAGCCAGAGACAAGAAAGTAGCTGAAGTAGAAAAAAGAGTTCGTGACAAAGAATCACAAATTTCAAATGAATTATCAAAAGCGAAAAAAGTAAACGATGATTTTGAAGCAAAAACTGCAGAATACACTTCTAAAATTGAAAATTTAGAGAAAAAACAGCAAGAGGTTGACAAACTGCACAAAAGCCAATTACAGCAGCTGGAAGTTATCTCCGGATTATCGGCTGATGAAGCTAAAGAACAACTGGTTGAAGGCTTAAAAGCTGAAGCGAAAAGCAAGGCAATGTCACATATCCAAGACACTATTGAAGAAGCAAAATTAACCGCACAACAAGAGGCTAAAAAAATCATTATTAATACCATTCAAAGAGTTGGAACTGAAGAAGCTGTAGAAAACTGCGTTTCTGTTTTCAACATCGAATCAGATGATGTAAAAGGCAGAATCATTGGACGTGAAGGTAGAAACATCAGAGCGCTTGAAGCTGCTACTGGAGTTGAAATTATTGTGGACGATACTCCGGAAGCGATTATTCTTTCCTGTTTTGATCCTGTACGTAGAGAAATTGCCCGTTTGGCATTACACAAATTAGTTACAGACGGACGTATTCACCCAGCACGAATCGAAGAAGTAGTTGCCAAAACAACTAAACAAATCGATGACGAAATCATTGAAGTAGGAAAACGTACCGTTATTGATTTAGGAATCCACGGATTACATCCAGAATTGATAAAAGTTGTCGGCAGAATGAAATACCGTTCTTCTTACGGACAAAATTTATTACAGCACTCACGTGAAGTTTCTAAACTTTGCGGTATTATGGCTGCCGAATTAGGATTGAATGTTAAGCTTGCCAAAAGAGCTGGATTGCTTCACGATATTGGTAAAGTGCCAGATGCAGAAAGTGATTTGCCACACGCTTTATTAGGAATGCAGTGGGCGGAGAAGTATGGTGAAAAAGAAGAAGTGTGCAACGCTATTGGTGCTCACCACGATGAGATAGAAATGAAATCATTATTATCTCCTATCGTACAGGTTTGTGATGCGATTTCGGGCGCAAGACCTGGTGCAAGAAGACAAGTTTTAGACTCTTACATTCAGCGTTTAAAAGACCTTGAAGAAGTGGCTTACGGTTTCAGTGGCGTTAAAAACGCTTATGCAATTCAAGCCGGTAGAGAGCTTCGTGTAATTGTTGAAAGCGAAAAAGTATCTGATGACAACGCAGCCAATTTATCTTTTGAAATCTCTCAAAAAATTCAAACTGAAATGACTTACCCTGGACAGGTTAAAGTTACTGTAATCAGAGAAACAAGAGCGGTGAATATTGCAAAATAGAACACAGAAAAACAAAATTATAAAATCCAAATTCCAATTATTTCATATTGGGATTTGGATTTTTTTATTTTATTAGTTTAAAAAAATTAACCTAACTTTATTTTTAAACTATTTGACATGGGACTTCCTGAAATACTATACATAAGCGAAAAAGAATATTTGGATGCTGAACGTATGGCATTGGAAAAACACGAATATTACAAAGGAGAAGTTTTCGCAATGAGCAAAGCTTCAATTCCGCATAACAAAATTTTTGCGAATGCTTTTTCGGAGATAGGCAAAAAATTAAAAGGCAAAAAATGCCAGCCTTTTGGGAGTGATTTAAGAATTCATATTCCTAAAAACACATTATTTACGTACCCTGATATTAGTATTATCTGTGGTGAAATAGAAACTACTGACGATAAATTTGACACCATAACCAATCCATCGGTAATTATAGAAATTCTTTCCTCTTCAACGAGAAATTACGATAAAGGAGAGAAATTTACTTTATACAGAGAAATAAATTCACTGCAGGAATATATCTTGATTGACTCAGAACGCATTATGGTGAAAAAATTCATGAGGAATTCTGATAATAGCTGGCAGCTTACTGAATACAAATCTATCGAACAATCCTTTAGTATCACAACCGTTGCTATCGAAATGCAATTGATGGCTATTTATGAAGGTTTGGCTATTTCTAAAACATAATTGAAAACAATCTTTATTTTTTTTTAGAAACAGATTAACCCTTTTTAAAATAAACCTTGAAAGTTGTACCAAAATTAAGAGTGCTTTCCACCTCAATTTTACCGCCCATATTTTCAATCTGATTTTTGGTTAGATACAGACCAACTCCTCTGGCATCATTGTTTCTATGAAATGTTTTATATAATCCAAAAATAGAATCTTTGTGTCTTTCTAAATCAATGCCCAATCCGTTGTCTTTTACATTCAAAATTACAAATTCATCATTTGGCTCAGTAGTAAAGACAATTTTGGCTTCTTTATTTGGGTCAGAATATTTAATGGCATTAGTCAATAAGTTCAGCATAATACTCTCTAAGTAAGCAGGTATGCAAAGTATTTTTACCGAATTAGGAACATAATTTAATACTTGAATTCCTTTTAACTTAATAGAGTCATGCAGCACATCTAAAACTTTATCAATAAAGCTATTGATTTTTAAAAGCTGCATATTATTCTCTCTCTCGGTATAAACACTGACCAAATCATTTAAGCTTTCAATCGTAGAAAACAGTTCATCGGATACAATTTGAATATTGCCCAGCGTGTCCGATTCTGACAAAAGAGCTTCTTTGTGCAAATCCAATAATGACTTAATATTACCGCTGTGCGTTCTTAAATTATGAGAAACGATATGGGCAAAATTAAGCAGCTTATTGTTTTGGACATTTACAATTTCGAGCATTTTAGCCAACTCAATCTCTTTCTCTTTTTGTTCGGAAATATCGGTATGAGTCCCAACAATACGCAAAGGCTTCCCTTCTTCATCTCTTTCTATAACTTTTCCTCTGTCCAGAATCCACTTGTATTTTCCTGAACACAAGACCCGATGGCAAGTTTCATAGAAAGGGATTTTATTATCAAAATGCAGATTAATGTTTCCGTAATACTCTTCACGGTCATCAGGATGAACCCTTTCGTCCCATTCTTCCGGAGCAGCAACCAAATCAGACTCTGTTAACTCCAGTATCTTCATTGACTCTGAAGAATAATACACTTTATTGGTAATCAAATCCCAGTCCCAAACTCCTCTATCCGATGCCTGCACAGCAAAATGATATCTTTCATCAGCTACTTTTAACCTAATTTCCTGTTCTTTCACTATCGTTATATCCGAAATTAATCCATAAAAAACTATTTCATTATGATCATTCTTTTTAGGTGTTGCATCAATACGAATCCATTTATATCCGCTTTGAGGCATCAGCAATCTGAAATCAATCTCCCATTTTTCATTGCTCGAAATAGCCTTTTCGTATGAATCCAAAAACATTTTTAAATCTGGTTCATAAATTTTATAATTGGATAAGTTATAAGAATCCTCCAGAAATTCTTGTATCGAAAACTCATCAAGAATTTCAATTGGTTTGCTCAAAAAATCGACAGTAATTTGTTTAAGAGAATTTACCCTTATCTGAAAGATTATATTCGGAAGCTGTTTTATCAGACTTTCGTATAATTTATTTAAATCTTCGGGGTTTTTATTGGCTGTAAAAATCATGATTTCGATACTTCTTTATGCATTAACAAAAATATCGAAACTTAAACAGATATTGTTACAAAACATTACAATTATTACAAAAAATCACTTTCTTGGATGATAGGCATTAATAACCTCGGTTAAATATTTCCTGTCCAAATGAACATAAATCTCAGTAGTCGTAATGGATTCATGACCGAGCATTAATTGTATAGAACGCAAGTCGGCTCCATTTTCTAACAGATGAGTAGCAAATGAATGCCGGAATGTATGCGGGCTAATTTTTTTACTCAAATTTATTTTTACAGCCAAATCCTTAATGATCGTAAAAATCATCGCTCGTGTCAATTGCTTTCCTCTTCTGTTCAAAAACAAAGTATCATCAAACCCTTTTTGAATATTCAGATGAACTCTCACTTCGTTTTTATAAATCTCGATATATTTTTGGGTCAAATCTCCTACAGGAACAAAACGCTGCTTATTTCCTTTTCCAGTAATTTTAATAAATCCTTCTTCAAAAAATAAATCTGATATTTTTAAGGAAACCAATTCGGAAACCCGCAATCCGCAGCCGTATAAGGTTTCCAGCAAAGCCCGATTGCGTTCCCCTTCATTTGAGCTCAGATCAATTGCCGAAATAAGCACATCAATTTCCTCGACTGCTAAAGTATCAGGCAGTTTACGTCCAGTTTTTGGAGATTCTATTAATTCCAAAGGGTTATCATTTCTAAAATCCTCAAATATTAAATAAGAAAAAAAACTTTTTAATCCTGAAATTATTCTGGCTTGTGATCTTGGGTTCACTTCCTTGGAAACAGCATAAATGAATTGCTGCAATGTTTCATCATTAATGGCTATAGGAGAAACCTGAATTGAATTTTGAACCAGAAACTGGCACAAACGTTCAATATCGAAAGAATAATTGTCAATGGTATTTTTAGACAAACCTCTTTCAATCTTAAGATACGACTGATAACTCTTTAGATACGACTCCCAATTCATAATGACAAAGTAAAGACATTTTAGCGCATAAAAAACCTCCCAAATGAGAGGTTTATATAAAACAGCAACTGTTTTAAACTACCATTTATACAGTAATCCAAATTTTGGCTGCGCAAAAATATTGTTAAACAAATTGATATTAATCACTAAATCACTTGTATTATCACCATTTTCTGGACTAGTATTATTATAACTCAACACTTCAGCCAGAGTAAATGTGGCCGCCCATTTTGGAGTAAAAAAGTAATTAATTCCCAAATCAATGTTTGCTTTTATGCCATTATTAACATTAGAAAAACCGTTTAAATAATTCAATTTTGTATGGTTATAACCTAATCCAGCTTCACCATAAGCCTTAAAATTTCCTAAACTCAAGAAATAATATCTTACAAATCCTCCAATCCCAAACGAATCCGATTTGTCAAGATTATTGCTGTTTGGCAAATAAGACACTGAGGCGTAATTAATATCTGCACCTATAGCCCATTTTTTATCCAAAAAATACCCCCCTTTTGGAGTCACTGCAAAATAATCATCACTACTGTCTCCTGTTGTTAAACTAATACCGCCTTCTATCCACATATCGCCTTTAGAAAAAGTAGCTTTAGGCATTGCTGTCTCTTGAGCATCTGCAAAATTAATTGCAAATACTATTACTAATAAAAGAATCTTTTTCATTTGTTTTGTTTTGTTTGTTAATACGATGATAAATGTACGAAAAGACAACAACTATTATATTAACAAAACCATCATTTAACAATAACTCATATTCTCTAAAAATCAATCTTTTAAAAAAATCAATTATTTAAAAACAAAAGAAAATTTTGTGTAACAAAAATATATCAAGCCGCTGAATTTTCAAGAACTATAGATTTTTTTCAAATAGCATTCAAATTCAGTGAGGATTATTTATTTTTACAAAAACTAAAATTATGAAAATTGCCATCCTTAATGGTCCAAACTTAAATTTACTTGGAAAAAGAGAACCCGAAATTTACGGTTCTCAAACATTTGAAGATTATTTTGAAATTTTAAAAAGCAAATTTCCTCAATTAGAATTAATCTATTATCAAAGCAATATTGAAGGAGAATTAATAGGTAAAATACAGGAATTAGGATTTAGCTATGACGGGATAATTCTTAATGCAGGAGCTTATACTCACACTTCTGTGGGTATTGGCGATGCTATAAAAGCAGTGACAACTCCAGTAATTGAAGTTCATATCTCAAACACGTATGCTCGTGAAAGTTTCAGACATCAGTCTTATATTTCCGGAAATGCCAAAGGAGTAATTTTAGGCTTTGGCTTAAAAAGCTATGATTTGGCCATTCAGTCTTTTTTGTAATATTTTTGTATAAACTTTAACAGAATCACCTCAATATTCGCGTAACATACTTACAAAAAAGCGTCAAACATAAAAATTCAAATTTTATGAAAAACGCTTTTTTGTACTTTTTACTAATACTGTCTTTCCATGTTTCTGCCCAAATAAAAGGTACCGTTACCGACGAAAAAGGGAATCTGCTGCCGCTTATTAATGTTTTTGAAGAAAACACTTATAACGGAACAACCACAAACGAGCAGGGAAAGTATCAGCTCCATTTAAAATCTGCTGGCAAGAATAAAATTGTTTTCCAATATTTGGGTTTCAAAACTCAAAAAATAGAAATTCCAACTGATAAATCTGCTTCTTATTTGGATGTAAAAATGATTGAAGAAAGCTATTCACTTAATGAAGTAGTAATTAATACAAAAAACAATCCTGCAAATGCGATCATAAAAAATGCCATTGCCAGCAAAAAAGAAAACACGAAAAAAACGTCACGTTTTAAAGCTGATTTTTATTCGAAAGGAATTTTCAAACTAAAAAATGCTCCTAAAAAAATATTTGGCCAGAAAATAGGCGATATGAATGGCGCTTTAGATTCTACTGGAACTGGCATTATATCTTTGTCTGAAACATTTTCTAAAATTGTTTATGAAAAGCCAAACAATTTGAAAGAAGTTGTTACGGCTTCAAAAGTAAGCGGGGACAACAAAGGATATGCCTACAATACTGCAAGATCTTCCTTTTATGACTTTTATGACAATACAATAAATTTTGGCATTAACATGATTTCACCTATTGCTGATAATGCATTCAGCTATTATAAATATAAATTGGAAAGCACTTTTACAGACGAAAACAATCAGACAATCAACAAGATAAAAGTCACCGCCAAAAGAGATAAAGAACCGGTTTTTGAAGGCTATATTTATATTTTAGAAAATTCTTGGGCTATTTATGCCATAGATTTAGACATAAAAGGCTACCGAATGAAAGAAGATGTTATCGATGTAATGACATTAAAACAAAACTTCAGTTACAATAAAAACAATAAAATTTGGGCAAAAAACACACAAAGTCTTGAATTCAATGCGGGAATATTTGGAATCAAATTCAATGGTAAATACACTTACGTTTACAGTAATTATGAATTTGTTGATTCTTTTGACAAAAAAACATTCACCAACGAGATTACTGCCGTCGATATAAATTCGAATAAAAAAGATACTATTTTCTGGAACGCGAACAGACCCATCCCGCTAACAAGCGAAGAAATCACCGATTATGTAAGGAAAGACAGCATTCACAAAGTCCGTAACTCTAAAAAATATTTAGATTCAATTGATAAAAAAGGAAACAAGTTTAAATTCTTTGATCCAATCACTGGCTATACCTACAAAAGCAGTTCAAAAAAATATTCCTTGGGGTACAAAGGCTTGCTTGACCTCAGCTCTCTTAGTTTCAATACCGTGCAGGGATGGAACTTTAATACCGGTTTCTCTTATTCCAACTGGAAGCAAGAAGAAAAAGGACGACGAACCAACATAGATTTGAAAATCAATTATGGTTTTTCTGATGATCGCCTTCGAGTTAGCGGAAAATATTGGCACCAATTCAACAATCAAAATTATGCGAATATAAAAATTGCTGGAGGAAACACTGTGGAGCAATTCAACAGGAATGAACCAATCAGCCCTTTTATAAACTCTATCAGTACTTTGTTTTTTAAGGACAATTACATGAAGTTATATAATTTGGAATTTGCCGAAATTGAGTATGGCCAAGATCTTGTAAACGGCGTTAATCTTAAAGGGAAAATTGATTATGAACAGCGAAAACCATTATTCAACACTACAGATTTTTCATTTTTCAATAAAGAGGATATATATTCTTCCAATAATCCCTTAGATCCGAATGACTTTACTAATCCTGGGTTCGAAAAACACAGTTTGGTTAAATTGAATTTGACTGCCAAAATAAATTTCGGCAATAAATATGCTTCACGACCAGACGGAAAATACAATATTAGAAACAATAATTACCCCACATTATACTTAGGACTTGAAAAAGGATTTGCCGGAACCGAAAAGAAATACGATTTTACTAATATCAATGCACAAATAAAATACAGCCATACTTTTGGAAACAAAGGAGATTTTGGACTGAATCTAAAAGCTGGAAAATTCTTTAATGCCGAAAATATCTCTTTTATAGATTACCAGCATTTCAACGGAAATCAAACTTATGTTGGGCTATCCGGAAATTATTTGAATGTATTTAATTTAATGCCTTATTACGCAAACAGCACCAATGACAGCTATTTTGAATTCCATACTGAGCACAATGACAGAGGATTTATAATGAACAAAATCCCTTTGTTAAACCTGCTTAAATCAAACTTAGTTATAGGTTATCATTTACTGGCAGTACCAAATACCAATCCCTATTCAGAGTACAGTGTAGGCTTGGACAATCTCGGTTTTGGGAAATTAAAAATGTTCCGAATCGACTATGTCCGTTCCTATCAAAACGGATTCCAAAATGAGGGTGTAATTGTTGGGATAAAATTCGGAAATTAGATTAAAAATCACTTAGTTCACATGGGCGTGACCCTCCGTAAAAACTACAGGTCGGGCTTTCCGTTCCCGCTTTTTTTATTTGGCAAAAAAACCAAATAAAAAAGAGCTCCACTGCAATCCCTCACGCGAGCAAGTGCAAGCCAACAAAATTAGTATAAATTAAGTAATTGAGTTATCAATTTAATTTCTGTAAATTAGTACCTTTAAATACTGACTTATGGATAAATTTAAAGGGCAAAACATACTGAATCTAGTAAAAGAATTCCCGAATGATGATGCTTGTAAAGCTTATTTGAGTAAAATTAAATGGATGGATGGTTTTAAATGCACTAAATGCAACTCAGAAAAAGGATGCGAAAAATCGGGTTTTAATTATCATTGTTATTCTTGTAATCATGTAGAAAGCGCTACTGC
>NZ_JBFUGG010000026.1:0-63412 GCF_056403035.1 Flavobacterium sp. P3_A6
GAGTAGGTATATCCACCAGCACCTCCGGAAGGAGTCACCGAAGCGGAACCGTTAGATCCACCGTTACAGGATACGTTTGTTTGCGCAGCAGTTGCCGTACTGATAGCCGYTGGCTGTGTAATTGTAAAGTTTCGAGTAGCCGTACAAGAATTAGCATCTGTTACCGTTACGGTATAACTTCCAGCTGCAAGTCCAGTTGCAGTAGCAGCCGTTCCACCCGAAGGCGACCAAGAGTAGGTATATCCACCAGCACCTCCGGAAGGAGTCACCGAAGCGGAACCGTTAGATCCACCGTTACAGGATACGTTTGTTTGCGCAGCAGTTGCCGTACTGATAGCCGTTGGCTGTGTAATTGTAAAGTTTCGAGTAGCGGTACAAGAATTTGCATCGGTTACCGTTACGGTATAACTTCCAGCTGCAAGTCCAGTTGCAGTAGCAGCCGTTCCACCCGAAGGCGACCAAGAGTAAGTATATCCACCAGCACCTCCGGAAGGAGTCACCGAAGCGGAACCGTTAGATCCACCGTTACAGGATACGTTTGTTTGCGCAGCAGTTGCCGTACTGATAGCCGTTGGCTGTGTAATAGTGAAACTTTGAGTTGCGGTACAAGAATTTGCATCCGTTACAGTACAAGTCCAGACTCCAGGAGTCAAACCAGTAACAGAAACTGTTCCATCACCTGTTGGGTTGCTTGGTGTCCAGTTGTAAGTATATGGTCCTGTTCCTCCAGTAGCAGCATTTACTGTTGCAGCTCCTGTTGAACCACCATTACAAGCGATGTTTGTTTGAGATGCTGAAGTTAAAACAATATCACATAGATTATTTACAGTAACAGCAAATACTTTTTCAAAAGATAATCCGCCCTGATCCGTTGTACGAATACGAACCGAATACGAAGATTTGGTTTCAAAATCCGGACTTGCATTGATGGTCAGGCTGTTTCCTGTGATGGAGAACGCCGTATTATCGGTGCTTCCTGTACCGGCAACTAAAGTATAAGTAAAAGTATTTGACGCATCAGCATCGGTAGAAGACAAAGTTCCCACAGCCGAGTTGGCGCTTATATTTTCGTTAATGGAAGTAGCCGAAAGAGCAATATCAGTTGGGGAGCTATTTACGGCAGGCGATGTAACTGAAATAGAGTTTATACTATGATTGGTAGTAGATTGGTCACCTAGATATCCTCCAGCGCTTATATAAAATCGTACCTCGTCAACATTTTGAAAGGCTGAGGTTAAGGTTATCGTTTTTGGGATGTAACCTGAATCAAAGCCATCAAAAGTTGTGGAAGCTACTTCATTACCATCTCTATATCCCTTTACTGTATTTGTAAATGACGCGCTTTCTCCCCAGTTGTAATAGACAAATTGATTGAGACGAAATTCGCTACCCGTTAACGATTTAATTGCCATCCCTTTTGAACCCACATTATTTTCATTGGTTAGCCCTGAATAAGAGGGACTTGAACTTGACATAAAAGAATTGTTTTGCCAAGATAATGCGGGTAGTAAAGTTCCATTGATATTTGAAATATTATATACCTGGATATCAATATCGGATATGGTCTGAGACCCCCCTTCTCCATCGCTTGCAATATCATCGCTGGTAATGGATGCGGGATTGCTGGTAAATGTCAATGTGGGAGAGGTGCTCAGTAAAACTCCTTCTGCAAGATCATTGATTGTGATGGTAAATTGTTTCTCAAAAGTCAGACTCCCTTGATCGGTTGTTCTCACGCGGATAGAGTAGGATGATTTTGTTTCAAAATCCGGGCTGGCGTTTATCGTCAGGCTGTTCCCTGTGATGGTGAATGCGCTGTTATCAGTGCTTCCCGTACCAGCTACTAAAGAATAGGTAAAAGTGTTTGAAGCATCGGGATCAGTAGAAGACAGCGTCCCCACAGCCGAGCCGGCGCTTACATTTTCGTTTACTGCTGTATTGGAAAGAGCAATGTCCGTCGGCGTTTCGTTGACATTATTTACGGTAACTGCAAACACTTTTTCAAAAGTGAGGCTTCCCTGATCTGTTGTTCTCACGCGGATGGAGTACGAAGATTTGGTTTCAAAATCCGGGCTTGCGTTGATCGTCAGGCTGTTTCCCGTAATGGTGAAAGCGCTGTTATCGGTGCTTCCCGTACCAGATACCAGAGTATAGGTAAAAGTGTTGGCGGCATCGGGATCGGTGGAGGACAAAGTTCCCACTGCCGAATTGGCGCTTGCGTTTTCGTTGACGGTATTGGCCGAAAGGGCAATATCCGTCGGCGCAGTATTAGGAGTTGAGAGACTAAATATAGGATTTGAACCTGGAAAGCTGGTTCCCCCAGGAGATATGTCGTAGGTTGTTGCTTCATCATGATTCCATTTACTTTTATTGCATATTTCTGCTAGTATTGTTGCTTTTGTACCTGTTGTTATCCCAGTATAAACATTGTTGTCTCCGTGATAAGTTACAGTTGTAAGAGCAATGGCGTTTGTGCCTAATGTTAGTGAAGGAGGTAAGTAAGTAACACTATTGCTGCTTAAATTTCCACTTCCTGTTGTTACAAATGTACCAGCTGTAATTGCGACACTGTTTATAGTGCTTGTAAAAGCATTTCCCCAAAGAAAAATAAAATTACTTACGTTAGTTATACTGCTGCCTTGATAAATAAACCAATTATCTCCACCGGCGTTTCCAGGGGAAGTAGTTGTAGCTACATTTGTCCATCCTGTAACGGTAACAGTTCCTGGTAATCCTGTAACGGTATTTCCTCCCTTGGTAATTCCGATTTTGAATATAGTTCCAGCACTTATGTCCGAGGTTGGCTGCCATAAAATACCCCCTTCGGTATCCAAAGCAGTACTGGTGCTAGCCTGAACATTTGTTAAAGTGTTTGGAGTGCTTTCGTTGTACCAATAGTCACTAATACGGATTTGAGTGTTAGCTAGAATCGGAGCTAGTGTAACGATAGTAATTTCGTAATTTGGAGAAGTATCGTAGTTGACTCCAATAATTGCGATGTCACCTGGAGATAAAGTTTGAGCGTTTGAGGATGCTATCATATACAGAAAACATCCTAAGAAAAGTAATTTTTTAAACATATAATTTTTTTTAAAGTATATAAAAAAAGGACTGTTGTAAGAACAGTCCTTTTAATTTTGATAATTTATGGTCTGGAAGGATAGATGCCTTCGTAGCAAATTATATATTGCATAGCCACAAAAGGCGGTACAGTTGGAAGAGGTTGAGCTCCAGTTCCCCAAGGAGTCAAAGTCAATCCTGTTGGATCAAAATTCAAGGTGTTGTTTACTGTTGAACTGCCTCCAGCTAAAGGGATGGTTGGTGCAGTATTAGTATAAAGATTGGGTTGGCCAGCTCCTCCAACATCTCCTGTTGTTCCCAAAGCATTGTTTGTTGCTGATGGCGATGGAGATGCTCCATCTGCGGTACTCGCTTGCAAAACAGTATTTACTGTTACAGAACCTGAAAGATTTGTTCCAGCTCCTTTTACAATTGAGTGAGTGTGAGGAGGCATATTGTTTGCGGTAACTATTACTGATTGAGTACCGCCAATTTCACCTAATGAGTATGTTCCACCAGGATGTGAACCAGAAATATTTGAACATTGTGTCGGAAATGCTCCGCGTAAATCAGGAAGTTTAAATGTAGATATTCCATCTCCGCCATAGGTTGTCCCTAATATAGAAAATAAAGCTGTGTTTTGGCTTATAGATAAAATTTGTCCTTCACAAGTATAAAATCCTCTTGGAGCAAAATTTCCTGCAAAAAGTTTGATGGTTCCCATTATTTCTTCCATAATTGTTTATTGTTTAAGTAGTTAATAGATTATTTTAAGTTCTTCAAAAATAGTTTAAGGAATGAAATAACAGAAGAAAAAATGACATAAGAGGGGAATTTCATGTCATGAAATATAAATATGGAAGCAAATAAATGTTTTAAAAAAAACTTTAAAAACAACGCTATCTTTGCTTTTAAAAAAAAGTTAGAATGTCCCACCATCATTTCATCATCCACAAGCCTTACGGATATTTAAGCCAATTTATTTACGAATTGAAACGCAAGAAAAAACTCTTGGGTGAATTATACGATTTTCCAGAAGGCACAATGGCGATTGGCCGTCTTGACGAAGATTCAGAAGGATTGCTTTTATTGACTACAGATGGAAAAGTAAGTGAACAGATTCGATCAAAAAAGGTCGATAAAGAGTATTATGTTCAAGTTGATGGAGTAATTACTCAGGCCGCAATAGATTTATTGAAAGAAGGTGTTGAAATTGGTTTTGACGGAGGGAAATATAAAACTAAAAAATGTGATGCCCGGCTCATTACTGAAATTCCTGATTTTGGACCTCGAGGCAAGAAAATACGTGACGAGCGTCATGGACCAACTTCTTGGGCTTCGATTACAGTCAATGAAGGAAAGTTTCGCCAAGTGCGCAAAATGACTGCGGCAGTTGGGTTTCCTACCTTAAGATTGGTACGGATCCGAATTGGAAATGTGCATTTAAAGGACTTGCAGGCTGGGCAAGTTTTGGAAGTAGATGATTTTCAAATAAACAAATAACCGATTAACCATTAAGAAATGTTAAACATCGTATTAGTAGAACCGGAAATACCAAATAATACTGGAAATATTGGACGTTTGTGCGTAGGCACTGAAAGCCGTTTGCACTTAATTCATCCTTTTGGATTTGTTATTAATGACAAAAACCTGAAACGTTCAGGACTCGATTATTGGGTGCATCTTGATGTCACCGAATATCAAAATGTAGCCGAATGGATGTTTCAAATTCCAGATCAATCCCGAGTTTTCCTGATGAGTTCCCATGCCAAAAAGTCTTATTTGGAGAATCAATTCCAAGACGGGGACTGGCTGGTTTTTGGTAAGGAAAGCGTTGGCTTGAACGCCGAAGTTTTAGCATTGTTCGAAAATCACTTAACTATACCGATGTCCCCATTAATCAGAAGTTTTAATATCGCCAATTCAGTTGCTTTTGTTGTCGGAGAAGCAAAGAGGCAGATTGGTTTAAGTGTTTAGAATCAGATTGCTGCAATCTATTTCATAAGTAATTAGACTGTTTTTTCAAAGGAAATTTCATATATTTGAGATAGACATTTTTAGGTCTTAAATTTCTTTTTATGATAGATAATGTTTCCTTAAGAAGTACTATTTTTCGGCATCTTGATGGTTTGGTAACTGCACCTGTTGCTTTTTGTTTGTATAAAAAAGGAGTGCTAGCCCATATTTTGGACAAAAAAGAAATATGCCTTTCTGAACTTTCTTCAAAGTTCAAAGTCAATGATGGTTATCTAAACGTTGCTTTGCGTGTTTTGGCATCACAAGGTTTTCTCGATTATTACAGGAACACAAATACTGATCTGATTGCTTTTCGCATTAATGAAAAAAGTGAAATTGCTTTTTCGTTGTTTCCATTGTATAAAGATGCTGTGGAGCTATTGCAGTGTTCCAGTGATTTGCGTCCCAAATTATTTGAAGGTGAGATTTTCAATCGAACGAAAATGATATTCGAAAAATGCCAAAATAATTATGGCATTTCATTTTCTGAGGATAGTTTAACGAATGAAATTCAGCATCAAATACTGATGCATATTGAAGGTTTTCTTGTTGGGCAAATAACGGTTCATTTGGGAATGAGCGGGATGTTTCATAAATATTTTATGGAAATATCTTTTCGCCCTGAAGAGTTTCATAAATTCCCCGAAAATTTCAAAACCGTACTTAATTTTTTAACTTATTTAGGTTGGTTTACCCAAAAGAAAGGCAATTATCAGTTTACCGAAACAGGTTTGTTTTTTGCCAAAAGAGCTTCGGCTTATGGAGTTACGGTTTCGTATTTGCCAACTTTCAGAAAAATAGAAGAATTAATTTTTGGAGATCCCTCCATTTTAAGAATTGTTGGTGATGGAGAAGATGAAATTCATGTGGATCGTGAAATGAATGTGTGGGGAAGCGGTGGTGCGCATGATGCTTATTTTAAAGTGGTTGACGAAATTATCATCAAATTGTTTAATCTGCCAATTGCTCAGCAACCCAGAGGAATCCTTGATATGGGTTGTGGAAACGGTGCTTTTCTGGAACACATTTTTGATGTGATTGAACGTCAAACATTAAGAGGAAAAATGCTTGACACCCACCCTTTATTTTTAGTAGGTGCCGATTATAATCAAGCTGCTCTCAAAGTAACGCGAGCCAATTTGATTAAAGCCGATATTTGGGCGAAAGTTATTTGGGGGGACATTGGCCGGCCCGATTTGCTTGCCGAAGATTTACGGGAGAATTATTCAATTGATTTGAAAGATTTGCTGAACGTGAGAACTTTTCTGGATCACAACCGAATTTGGGAAATACCAAAGCAAATTTCTAAGGATAGAAAAAGCAGTTCAACAGGTGCATTTGCTCATAGAGGCGTTAGGATAAACAATAATTTAGTTGAAGATAATTTATTGGAACATTTTCAAAAATGGTCTCCGTATGTCCATAAATTTGGATTGTTAATTATCGAATTGCATACGATAGCGCCACATTTAACCGCTATGAATTTAGGCAAAACCGCTGCAACGGCTTATGATGCCACTCACGGTTTTTCGGATCAATATATTGTGGAGATTGATGTCCTGCATAAAATTGCTGCCGAAGCAGGACTTTTTCCTGATCCCAACTATTTCAAAAAATTCCCTGATTCAGAGATTGCTACAGTTAGTATTAATTTATTGAAAGGAGTTTGAAAAAAGTGTTCAGTTTACAGTTTTTAGTATTCAGCGTTGTATTGGATAAAAAACTCATAACTCATTAAGTAATAACAAACTTCCCTTTTTCGCTGTCAAAAATAATGTGTTCGTCTTCGAATAAAGTGTTAAAACTTCCTTTGGTAATTAAATTGCAAGGTTCATCTTGCATTACAGTTTCAGGAGTCATGATAATCATTTCATCACTTAATTGTATCGCCATATCAATATCGTGGGTCGAAAACAAAATGCATTTTCCAGTTTCGTGTGTCAGTTTTTTTAAGAGCTTAAGTAATGAAACTTTATGTAATAAGTCCAAATGGGTTGTGGGTTCATCCAAAATAATCAAGGGAGTATCCTGTGCCAATGCTCTTGCAATCAAAACTTTTTGCAATTGGCCATCGCTTATTTCGTAATGCTTTTTTTGAGATAAATGACTAATTTGCGTCAGATCAATTGCATCTTGAACAATCTGAATATCTGCATCCGATAAAGTCCCTATCCAGTTGGTATAAGGTTGACGTCCCAATGCCACCAATTCAAAAACAGTTAAATTACTTGGAGGCAATTTTTCAGTCAAAACCATGCTTAAATTTTGAGCGAGTTCCAAAGGTTCATAGTTACTTATTTTTTTATCGTTCAACAAAACAGTTCCCTGCAAAGGTTTTTGAATTCCGGTAATGGTGCGCAACAATGTGGATTTTCCTATGCCATTTGCCCCAATCAAAGCAATCAGTTTTCCAGTCTGTAAGTTCAGATTGAGGTTTTCGGCAATGGTCACGGTTTCTTTTTTGGAAGTGTATCCAATGCTTAAATTAGAAGTGGTGAGGATGTTGTTTGCCATATTAATCGATTACTAATTTTATGGAAATGGAATTAAACACATAGAAACATAGGTCAAAATAGAAAATAAAAGACGCTTTGCTCAAGATAGTTTTCATAGTGCTATGTGTAAAAATGTATTTTCTAAAACAATCTAATTTACATTATCAATTCTATGTTTCTTTGTGTTTATTTAAAGAATTTTGGTAAAAAATAAAACACACATAGATGTAGAAATTTAATGTTTGGGTAGAAGTTTAAAAAAATCATTTACGAATGTTTTTTGTCCTTCTTTGAAAATATTATAACAATTGAAATTTACGATTAGTCCTTTGGGTGCTTTTAAGAGTTGCATATAGCTTAGAAGCTGCGCTTCAAATATAGAATTCATTTCTAATACAGATTTTAATTCAACGACAATACAATTTTCAATGAATAAATCACATCTAAAATTAGTCGTTAATTCTTTTGTTTTATAAATTATTGGGACATTGAGCTCTGTGTGAAAATTTATTTTCCTCTGAGATAGTTCTTCCATCATACATTGATGATATACACTCTCAAGTAATCCTTTACCAATAATTTTGTGAACCTCAATGGCTGAACCAATGATTTCATATGTTAGTTCGTCTAAATATTTCTGAGTAATCATTTGGTTTTATTTATACTGTAAATCTATGTTTCTATGTGTTTAAAAAAAGTTATATCACTTAAAATTCCTCTTTCGAACCAACAGCCAGATAACTACAGGTGCACCCAATATCGAAGTAATCGCATTAATTGGCAACGTAATTTCCATTCCCGGCATTTGGGAAACCACATCACAAACTAACATAATTCCCGCTCCAAAAAGTAAAGTGCTCCAGAATAGAACTGTATGATTACTGGTCTGAAAAACTAATTTAGCAATATGAGGAACTGCCAGCCCTACAAAAGCGATAGGACCAGCATAAGCCGTTATGCTTCCTGCTAAAATACTCGTAGCTAATATAATAATAAGTCGGGCTTTATTGAAATTCAATCCCATACTTTTGGCGTAATTTTCACCCAATAGCAAGGCATTCAGAGGTTTGATGCTTAGTAAGCTGAGCAATAAGCCAAACGTCACACAAATCGTTAAGATGAGGATGGATGTCCATGATAAATTGCCAAGATTTCCCATTGACCAAAAAGTGAATTTCTGCAATTGTTCTGCCGAGCTGAAATAGGTAAGAACACCCACAACGGCACTGGTGAAACTCCCAAACATAAGCCCAACTATCAAAATTGCCATAGTGTCCCGCAAGCGTTGTGAAACCAGTAAAACCAATAATAAAACAGAGGTACTGCCCAGTGTCGAAGCCAAAACGATTCCGTAGGGTGACAATAAAATGCCACTTAAAAAGGAAGGCAATACACTCGCTCCCAATATTACAAAAGCAACACCCAAACTAGCCCCCGAACTTAACCCCAAAACATAAGGGCCAGCAAGCGGATTTCTAAATAAAGTCTGCATTAACAATCCGCTTATGGACAATCCCATTCCGACCAAAACCGCAGTAATTGCTTTGGGCAAACGGTAATTGATGATGATGTATTCCCAGGTTGATTTACTCGATTGGCCTCCTGTTAGGCTGGTGTAAACTTCCTTGAAAGGTATGGTAATCGAACCTAAACTGATGTTTACAAAGAACAGAACAATAAGCCCTAAAAAAAGGAATGAGAATAAGATTGTATTTCGTTTTGGATTGTTCAATTCACTTTTTTTAGGAAAGGCCTAACAGGTTTTCAAAATCTGTTAGGCCTCATAATTTGTGTTTAATTCAGTTTTTGAGCAAAAGTAAAAGTATAGTTTGGAAGCAATTCAGGATGGAAAATTTTAATGTAATCTTTCAATACCAAATCAGGTCGGGCAGGAGATAATTCATAAAATATAGTACCTCCGGTAGCTCCTGTTTTTCCTTCAAAACTATAAATGTTTTTATTTGCAAAAGCATCAAATTGGCTATAATGCGGATTGGCTTTTTCCAGTTCCGACAATGATTTGAATGAACCAGTCGCAATCCAAAAATTAGCCGTTTTGGCTTTGTCTAATATGTTTTCAAAAGACAATCCAAGACTTCCAGTTCCTTCAAGATTTTTCCAAAGATAATCTGCTTTTGCATCTTTCATAAATTGGGCAACCCAGCTGCTGCCTCTTGCTACAAACCATTGATCTTGATACATAGAACCGTATAATACCGTTGAAGCTGGCTTTTGGCTGGCAACCAATTTTACGGCATCGCTGTATTCTTTCACGATATTATCAAATAATTGATTTGCTTCTTTCTCTTTGCCAAACAAAACGCCATACAATTTTAGCCATTCGGCTTTTCCAAGGGGTGATTGCTCCATCCAATCGGCTTGAATTAATACTTTTAAGCCGCTTTTTTGTAAATTTTCAATACTAGGATTGTTATTGTCAATGCCAAAAGTTACAATAAGTTCTGGTGCTAATTCAATTAGCTGTTCAATATTGAGTTTCTCATTTTGTCCCACATTTTTAACTGAACCAGCATCAATTAAAGCTCTGGTTTTTTCGGATGAAACATAATCAGTATGAGGAAATCCAATCAATGATTTTTCTACACCCAGCATTTCAAGAAATGGAATATTAGTTGTCGAAGTCACTACAATAGATTGCAGCGGAACATTGATTTGAGTATATTTTTTTAGGCTGTCCGGAATAATTCCGTTTTTTTCTTTTAGAATATAAGTGAAGTTTTTAACCGCATCTGGCCAAGGATTTGAAACCGTTACTACCGTATAACCATTCTGTTTATGGATTCCTAAACTTTTGGAATATTGAATACTGTTTGTAGTGCTAACAGTATTTATAATATCTTTTGTTTCATTTTTTTTACATCCAATGAAAGAAATGAGAACACTGACTAAAAGAACTTTGTAGAATGAAAATCGCATATTATATTTTTTTCAATAATCGCAAAGGTATAGTAAATTATAAATTTCTTGTTTAATTTTTGCAGTAAAAAATAAGACAAACGTTATCTTTACAAAATGAATGTTATAAAAGAGAAGCATTGTTCGGTCTGTCAAAAACCTTTTGATTGCGGAGATATTCCAGAAGGGGAAATATGCTGGTGCAATAATTTCCCTCCCATTTTCAATCCTTTTGATATATCAGATTGTCTTTGTCCTAGTTGTTTTGCAAAAGCATGTTCTGATAAAATTGATGAGTTTGTAGCTACAATAACTCCTGAAAATGCGATAGGAAACAAAGCCTCGTTATTGCCCGAAACCACAAAAATAATTGAAGGAATTGATTATTATTTTGAAGACGGCAACTATGTTTTTAAACCTTGGTTTCATCTCAAACGGGGATATTGCTGTAAAAGCGATTGCACGCATTGTCCATATTGATTTAAGAGAGCGGAGTTCAATCATTAATTTTAGGAGCAGAAAGATTAGGTATTTTTAGGAAACATTGTCCCGCTATCCGTTACAAACGAAGTTCACTGAACTCCTATGAAAATAAATATTAAGTGAAGTAATCTTTTTATTTTTAAAGGAAAAATAAAAAGGATTTTCACTGCTATCGGGGCTAAAGGGAGATATTTTGCTTTTTTGCAATCATTTTAAAAAAGAAAAACATAATAATCGAATTTAGGTTTAAAACGATTTTATAAAATATATTGAGAATACCAAGAAAGTTTTAAAGAAAGAAAAACAAAAATGATTTATTTAATTACAGGTGGAGAACGCTCGGGAAAGAGCAGTTATGCCGAAAATTTAGCCAAAGAATTAGCCGAAAATCCAATGTATGTGGCAACAGCTAGAAAATGGGATGAAGATTTCCAGAAGCGGGTTGACAGACACCAAAAAGATAGAGACGAACGATGGATAAACATCGAGAAAGAAAAATTTCTGAGTGAAATTGATTTTTCAGGTAAAGTAGCGATTATTGATTGTGTCACATTGTGGCTCACTAATTTTTTTGTAGATACCAAAAATGACGTTGCTTTAAGTTTGGAACAGGCCAAAGCTGAATTGGACGCTATTGCAAAACAAGAAAATACTACAATAATTATTGTGACAAACGAAATAGGAATGGGTGTTCACGCCGAAACTCACATCGGCAGAAAATTCACAGAACTGCAGGGATGGATGAATCAATACATCGCCAAAAATGCCGATACGGTAGTACTGATGGTTTCTGGAATACCAGTTGTGATTAAAAAATAGAAAACAATGGCAATATCAATGGCAATATCAAAAAAATAAAATTGAAATTGATTTTTGCTATTGCTATTGAAAAAAATATAAAATAGTAAGATGTTCAACTTAGATGAAATCATACAATCCCGCCGGGATACCCGTCATTTTACAACTGATGCTGTACCAGATGATGTGATCCAAAAAGCACTCCAAGCGGGTCATTGCGCTCCATCTGTCGGCCTGACTGATGCTACAAGATATTATTTAATCAAGTCGGCATTAATCAAAAAAGCAGTAAAAGAGTTGTTTTTAGATTACGACCAAAAAGCAGCAAACTTAACAGATGATGAACTGCAAAAAAAACAATACCAAGCTTTAAAGCTCGAAGCCATTGAAGAAGCACCCCTTGGATTGGTGATTTGTTATGACCGTTCGGTGTTGAATAATTTTACCATTGGAACTGTAGGAAGTAATGAAGCGATAAAATTCAGTGCGGTTTGTGCAGCCCAAAACATTTGGCTGTCACTGACAGAACAAGGCTATTCGATGGGCTGGGTTTCAATCTTAAATTATTATCAGTTCAAACAGCTTTTGGGATTGCCCGAAAACATTGAACCTTTGGGCTATTTTTGTGTTGGCAAACCTGCAACTGATTATAACAACCAGCCGATGCTGCAACAATTGAATTGGAAACAGAAAGCAGAAAAACCTTTTGTAGAAGAGATATTAGTTTCAGTTCCGGTTTCTGAGTCAAAGTCATTGCGAAGAACGAAGCAATCACACTCCAGTAATTTCGAAGTAAGTGAGGAATTGAAACAAAAAATAGATAATAAAACCAAACCAACAGGATCACTAGGTATTTTGGAAAGTTTGGCAAAACAAATTGGAACAGTTTTTCAGACCTTGGAACCCAAAATTGCTAAACCCAACATAATCGTTTTCGCCGCTGATCATGGAATTGCCGATCACGGTGTAAGTGCCTATCCGCAGGATGTTACCCGACAAATGGTGACTAATTTTCTCGAAGGCGGAGCTGCGATTAATGTGTTTTGTAAACAAAACAATATTGCGTTAACTATTGTAGATGCTGGAGTAAATTATGATTTTCCAACAAATGCCAATTTGGTTTCGGCTAAAATTGGGAAGGGAACACAATCTTTTTTACATACTCCGGCAATGAGTCGAACCGAATTGGATTTGTGTTTTGTAAAAGGAGCAGCAATTGTAAATACCATTTTTGAAACGGGCTGTAATTGCATTGGTTTTGGCGAAATGGGAATTGGGAATACTTCCACAGCTTCGATTTTGATGAGTATTCTTTTGGAATTGCCTATAGATGATTGTGTAGGCAATGGAACAGGTGTAGTTGACGAAAAGTTAATTCAGAAACAAAATATTCTTAAAAAAGCCTTAGAAAATTATAGTGGTCCAAATGATTTAGAAAGCAAGTTAGCTTATTTTGGAGGATTCGAAATTATGCAAATGGCTGGAGGTATGCTTCAGGCGAAAGAAAACAATATTCTTATTTTGGTAGATGGCTTTATTTGTACAGTTGCTTTTTTAATAGCCTATAAAATGAATCCATCGGTAAAAGAAAGCGCAATTTTCTGTCATTCATCGGCAGAGCAAGGGCATAAAAAAATATTGGATTATTTGAATGTTCGAGCCTTGTTGCAGCTCGATTTGAGATTGGGAGAAGGAACAGGCTGTGCTGTAGCATTTCCAATTATACAATCGGCCGTTTCTTTCCTGAATGAAATGGCCAGTTTTGAATCGGCAGGAATTAGCGGTGCGTAAATTGATTGCACATCACATAGAGAGGCACTGCAGTGCTTCTCTATTACAATGAATATAAAAAATAAATAATGAAAAAACAATTACATATATTTTTTACAGCCTTGATGTTTTACACCCGAATTCCGTGTCCAAAAAACATTGACCACAATCCTGATTATTTAAATAAAACATCCCGATATTTTCCGCTGATTGGCTGGATTGTTGGGGGAATTTCTTTTATAGTTTATTATCTTTCTGCTGTTTTATTTACAAATGAAATAGCTGTAATTCTTGCAATCATTGCAGGGATTCTCACTACTGGAGCTTTCCACGAAGACGGTTTTGCCGATGTTTGTGATGGTTTTGGTGGTGGCTGGACCAAAGAAAAAATCCTTCTGATAATGAAAGACAGCGCTATTGGCGCCTATGGAGCAATTGGTGTGGTTTTATTGTTTTTGCTAAAATTCATAGCTTTGTCCGAATTGGTTCATAGTGCGATTATTCTAAATAAAGATTTGCCATTTACTTATCACTATTTACTAATCACTATTTCTCTTCTTTTTATCTCTGCTCATTCGATAAGCCGTTTGTCTGCTATTTCAATAGTTTTTACACATCAATATTCGAGAGAAGATGCATCGAGCAAAAGCAAGCCAATTGCTAAAAATTTTACTTGGAAAGAAGTAATTGGAGCTTTGTTTTTTGGGTTGCTGCCTCTTGTTGTTTTATCTTTTTTTCAATGGCAGCTGCTGTTGGCTTTGGTACCTGTTTTTATCGCTCGTTTTTTCCTTGCCCGATATTTTCAGAAATGGATTAACGGCTATACAGGAGATTGTTTAGGTGCAACACAACAAGTATGTGAAGTGATTTTTTATCTGTCAATTATTGGAATATGGAAGTTTATTTAGTGCGTCATACCGAAACTGTCTGTGAAAAAGGAATTTGCTACGGTCAGAGTGATGTGGAAATTCGAGAGCCTTATGATGCTGTTTTTGAATCCATTTTAAACCAATTGCCACAAGAGGCTGTTTTATACTCAAGTCCATTGCAGCGCTGTGTCATTTTGGCAAAACATATTAGCGAAAATACCAAAATCGATTCGATTATTGAAGATTCAAGATTGATGGAAATGCATTTTGGCGATTGGGAATTACAAAAATGGGATGCTATTCCCAGGGAATTTCTAGATCCGTGGATGGAAGATTTTGTCACTGTAGCAGTGCCAAATGGAGAATCATTTGTGGATTTGGACAACAGGGTTCGGGGGTTCATGGATGTTGAATTGTATAAAACACATACAAAGCCAATTATCATTGTTGCCCACTCAGGAGTGATTCGAAGTGTTTTGTGCAAAATTAATAATATTCCTTTGCAGGAAGCTTTTAAAACACAATTGGATTTTGGAGCTGTGATTAAAGTGGAAATTTAAAATTTTTAAAATTTTCATTTATAGCATTGATTAATAAGTTGTTGTATTTCGAAATAAATTAAAAGTGTTTATTAATTTTACTTTTCGATATTTTTAACTTTATATTTGCACCCGAATTGAGGTTGTGTTTTACTTTTTTACGAAAACACATTAAAAGGGAATTAGGTTCAAAACCTAAGCTGTTCCCGCAACTGTAAGCTATCAAGCTTGTTGTTATCTACAAAGCCACTGTTTTAAATTGTAGATTTTAGAATTCAGATTTTAGACTTAATCTAAAATCTAAACTCAGAAATCTAAAATTGTAATGGGAAGGTGAACAACAAGACGCAAGCCAGGAGACCTGCCTTTTTTCTTAACAAATATCGAACTTTCGGGAAAAAAGGTTCAAGAATTATGACTTTAAGAAAATTACTTTTTAGCTTTTTTGTTTTGCTATGCCAATTTATTTCGGCGCAGAATGACTCTATAAACAATTTAAAAGAAGTTGTTATTTCTGATGCAAATCTCAAAAAATATTCCAATTCTCAGTCGGTTCTAAAACTTAATGATTCCATTATCAATAAAAATGAAGCTTTACTGACGGATTTATTAAACTTTAATTCCACAATTTATTTCAAGGAATATGGGCGTGGAATGCTTTCGACTGTTTCCTTTAGAGGGACAACTTCTTCTCAGACTGCTGTAATTTGGAACGGAATCAATATTAATTCTCAAATGAATGGAAGTACTGATTTTAATACAATTTCAGGCTCTGATTATAATTCGATAAGCATAAAAGCTGGTGGCGGAAGCATACTTTATGGTAGTGGAGCAATAGGCGGAACGGTTCATTTGAACAACGATTTGGGTTTTTATAATCGATTTGACAATAATTTAAAACTGGATTATGGCAGTTTTAATACTATTGGAATTAATTATAAAAGCAATATTGCTGCTAAAAAATGGAGTGCTCAAATTGGATTTTCAAAAAACAGTTCTACTAATGATTACAAATACCTGAATAAATACACTTGGAAAGGAGAGCAGCGCTGGAATCAAAATGGCCAATACGATGTGATTACAATGAGTGCTAATTTAGGGTATAAGCTTAATGATAAAAACATTTTTAAATTATACAGCCAAACGTCAAACACAGACAGAAATACTTCTTTAGTGACGGAATCTGAAATGAAAAGTAAATACGTTAATGGTTTTAACCGTAATTTATTAGAATATGACGGGAATTTTGGCAGGTTCACTACGAATTTAAAAACAGCTTATATTTTTGAAAATTATCAATATTTTGCTGATAATTCAACTAATCAATATACTTATGGAAAAACAGAAAGTTTGATAACTAAAGCTGATTTTGGATACACATTATTTAAATCAACTCAAGTAAACGGAATTTTAGATTACAATAAAACGAATGGTTATGGAAGTGGCTTTGGCGATCACGTACGCGAAATTAGTTCAGCCTCATTATTAATAAAACAAGACCTTTTAGGGCATTGGAAAAATGAGTTTGGCATTCGAAAAGAATTTACAAAGAATTACAAATCGCCTGTTTTATTCTCTTTAGGTTCTTCCTGTCAATTTAGTAAACTGTACAATTTGAAATTGAATCTATCCCGAAATTTTAGGATACCAACCTTTAATGATTTGTATTGGGAACAGGGCGGAAATCCTGATTTAAAGCCGGAGAGTTCTTATCAGGCCGAAATAGGGAATGTGTTTACTTTCAAAAACATTTCGCTTACCCAGACTTTTTATTATATTAAAATTAAAGATTTATTGCAGTGGGTTCCTGGCAAAAATGGTATTTGGACTCCTCAAAATAAAGATAGAGTGAACAGCTATGGTTCTGAAACTTTATTGAGCTGGAAAAAACAGTTTGACAAAAATAATTTCAATGCCAATGCTTCCTATGCTCACACGGTATCTGAAGATTCAGCAACCGGAAACCAGCTTTTCTTTGTTCCTTATGATAAAATAACCGCTTCAGTTTCTTATTCGAGAAATAGAATAACTGCTTATTATCAGTTTTTATATAATGGTTTTGTTTATACCAGAGCTGATAATAATCCGGATGAAATCATAAACGATTATACAGTTTCAAATCTGGGAATCGACTATGATTTTAAATTCTTAGATTCTTTTAAACTGGGCTTTCAGGTTTTGAATGTTTTCAATGAAAATTATGAAAGTCTGGAAAACAGACCTATGCCGGGTCGAAATTTCAATATGTATTTAACTTTAAAATTTTAATATTATGAAAATCAGTAAATTACTTTTAATAGCGTTTGGTATTTCGTTATTTGTCTCTTGTTCGAATGACGATGATAACAACGACAATACTCCAAAAGGAGTTTATGACAATGGATTTTTTATCCTAAATGAAGGAAGTGCAGGTCAGGGAACAGTATCATTTTCAAGTGATGATTTTAGTGTTTTTGCAAAAGATACGTACACAACTGCAAACGGAAGTGATCTGCTTGGGAAATATGCTCAAAATATCTTCTTTAGTGGAGATAATGCTTATATTATTGCCGGCGGTTCGAATGTTATAAACGTTGTTAATAGATATACATTTAAATTGATAGCAAAAATTGACACAGGACTTAAGAATCCAAGATACGGTGTGATAAAAGACGGTAAAGCATATGTGACCAATGCGAATACTTATGCACCATATGGAAAACCTGCCGATGATGCAGCTGTAATTACAGGTAACACAGATGATTATGTTGCTGTTATTGATTTGGCAACTAATAAATATGAGTCAAAAATTAATGTAAACGCAACAGCCAACAGAATTATAGAAAAGAATGGTAAATTATATATTACCGAGCCTTATAATACTGACAAATTATCGGTTATAAATATTGCCACAAAAGCGGCTGAAACACCAATTACGATTGGATCTAGCTCAGATGCAATGGAAGAAAAAGATGGAATTCTATATGTTTTAAGGGGGCCTTATGGCAGCAGAAGCGAAATAGTAAAAGTGAAATTATCAGACAAAACAATCTCCAAAATTACATTTCCTGCAGCTTTAGATGGAGCAGGATATATGGATATTTATAATGATAAAATCTACTACACCGTTTTGAATTCAGTTTACAGCATAAACACGAATGCGACAGGCGCTTCAGCTACACCAATTGTAACGGCTTCTTCAGTTGCTAATTTATATGGATTTGCGGTTAATAATAATCGTATTTATTTGGCTGACAGCGGTGATTATAAAGCAGACAGTAAGGCTTATATTTACGATTTAACTGGAACCTTGCAAAAAGAATTAACTGTTGGAGTAGGGCCGAACGGGTTTTATTTTAATGATTAATCATGTTTTTTTGTAATAAAGTATAATACAGTTGTTGGTTTAATAGTTGTGGTATTCTATTGGATTAATTAACGTATTTGTAATTTTGTTTTTGAAAAAAAAAGGCTTTCAGTGATGAAAGCCTTTTTTGATTGTTTGTTTTAATTTGAATGGAAATGATAATGAGTTATCAGTTCTAATATACTTTTACTTTTTTGCTTATTCCAAAGATTTTAAAAGTCCTGCTGGAACTTTTTCAGTATACATTTGGTTTTGTCCAGTAATAGATTTTGCATCTTGAAAATATGGGAATGTTTTTCCTTGAGTCGTTTTCAACATTTTTGCAGTTCCAGTAATTTTTCCTATGGCAGTGCTTAGCAAAGGTTCTGAACTTGTTCCCAGTACACCTAAATTGGCTAAATTTTCTTTTAAAGCATAAGTTGGTGTCAAACCATTAAAATAGTCGCCAAAATCATCTGCATTGACTATCTTTAAAACAATAGGCTGCATTGCGTAACGATGATTTGGATTTCTGTTTTCTTTCCCAAAAGTTGGRGAGTCATAAATTGTTATGGATCCAACGTTTTTCCCAGTTGTAATATCACCAATTTGAACTACACTAATGTAAGGTTTTAATCCGTTGATAATTAATTCGCTAGCCGAAGCAGTGCTTTTTGTGGTTAAAATATAAACTTTGGTAAGGTTTAAACTATTCATTGGTGCAGTTCCCACTGTACTTGTAAATAAATTTTTTAAGGCATCCGGATCTTCCGATTCAAAATAAGAATTGATTTTGTCATTCCATCTTTGTTTAGAAAACACTTTGCCTGTAAATTGACCTGTTATCATACTGGCCAGGCGCGTAGATGATTGAATAGAACCTCCACTGTTGTATCTTAAATCTAAAACCAAATCAGTAACACCTTGTGTTTTTAGTGAGGCAAAAGCATTATTCAATTGTGTGTCATAGTTTGGATAAAAACCATTATACATTAAATATCCTATTTTGTGTCCGCCAGTTTCAATGACATTATTGATTAAAATTGGATTTTCAGCAAGAACTGTTTTTGTCAGGTTTACTGATTTTCCGTTGGGAGTAATAGCTCCATTGTTATAATCAGCTAAATTGAGTGTGTAATTTTCGGAGTTTAATAAAGACTGATAATTGCTCACGGTGAGTTGTGTTCCATTGACACCATAAAAAATAGCACCTCGTTTGATGTCTTTTGTAGAAGCATCAGAATTGGGTATTATATAATGAACCCAGCCAAATATTTCAGTAGAGCCGGAAGATTTAAGGTAAAGGCCAAAATCAACACCGTCATTTTTTGTAGTTCCCTGAAGCTGACCTTCCAATTCCAAATAATCGCTTACAATCCAGCTAAAACGATCAATGGATTTGTCAACTCTAAGAGCATCAAATAAATCTTCGGGTTTTGAATATCCTTTCAAAAAATTATTTAATTCGGCTTGATTGGCAAATCTGTCGTCGGCCAAATTAGGAACATCGGCTTGCCACAAATAATACAAGTTAAGTCCTTTCCAGATAAAGTCATTGACTTCCAGATTAGTTGGAGGAGCGACATCATCGTTGTCTTCACAACTCTGAAAAATAAAAAAAGCTAAGAATAATAATAATGTAACTTTGAAAGATGTCTTCATATAGTTTTGTTATAAATCTACAACGTAAAAATACTAACTTTAGTTTAATTTAAATTTTTTTGTAACAAAAATTATAGTGATTCGTCTTGATTATATAACCAAATTAATATAACCATATTTATGAACCAAAAGGATTTTGTGCTTTTAATCAATCCATTCAAAGATAAGCTTTTTCGGTTGGCTAAGAGATTGCTTGTGAGCACAGAGGAAGCAGAAGATGCGACCCAAGAAATTTTGGTAAAATTATGGAATAAAAATGAAAATTTAGATACGTATAATAGTGTCGAAGCAATGGCGATGACAATGACTAAAAATTATTGTTTAGATCAGCTGAAATCGAAAAGAGCCGGTAATCTCAAAATTGAGCATAGCAATTTTACAGATAAAGAACCGAGCTTATATAAAAAGGTTGAAGATAACGACAGTTTAAAATGGGTTGAAAAAATCATCAGTCAATTGCCAGATCAACAGCGGTTAATTATCCAGTTAAGGGATATTGAGCAGTGCGAATTTTCGGAAATTGCAAAAATAACGGAGATGAATGAAACTGCTGTACGGGTAGCACTTTCAAGAGCAAGGAAAACAATTAGAGAATATATGTTAAAAACACACAGTTATGGAGTTCAATAAAATGGAAGCACTTTTAGAAAAATACTTTGAAGGAGAGACAAGTATTGCCGAAGAAAATGAGTTGAAAAACTATTTTTCTTCATCAGATGTTGCACCGCATTTAGAACAATACAAACCTTTATTTGGGTATTTTGCTGAAGCAAAAAAAGAAAATTTTGAGAAAATTATATCGTTAATTCCAAAAAAACAAAAAGTAGCATGGCTATCTATAGCGGCATCTATTGCAGTCTTGTTAGGAATAGGAACTTATGCTTATTTCAATGCTAATGAAGTAAAAGAAAATAATGAATTGGGAACTTATGAAAATCCTAAAGAAGCTTTGGAAGCGACCCAAAAAGCATTAGCAATGTTATCTAACAATGTAAATGCCGGTGTCGAAGGAATGCAGTATATTCAAGTGTATGAAGTAACCAAGAATAAAGTATTTGTTGAATAAAATGGCTAAATGCCTCAATGAATCGGTTTTTTGTGGGACACGCCCAAAAGATTTTAAAAAATATTAAAATAAATAAAAACATTAAAAATAAAGCGAGAGTGATTCTAGAGCATTCAAGCCCAATTGCACATTTAAATTTAAAAATAATCATTAAATCAAATAAAATGAAGAAGTTAATAATCACATTAGCAGCAGTATTGGTATCAAGTCCGTTTTTTGCCCAATCGGCATTCGATAAGTTCGACGGGCAGGAGGAAGTAACCTCAATAGTCGTAAACAAGAAAATGTTCGAATTGATGAGTAAAGTAAAAGTTGATACTTCTGATAAAGAGGCGCAGCAATATATGAACCTGATTAAAAAATTGGATAATTTAAAAGTGTTTACTACCCAAAATTCAAAGGTAGAAGGTGAAATGAAATCGACAGCCGATAAATATATTAAAACTGCTGGCTTGGAAGAATTAATGCGTATAAATGATAAAGGCAAAAATGTCAAAATTATGGTTAAATCTGGAGCAAAAGATACTCAGATAAAAGAACTGCTGATGTTTGTTGAAGGGGGTAAAGACGAAGATACTGTACTGATGTCGCTGACAGGCGATTTTGACCTGAATGAAATTTCGGTCTTGACTGATAAAATGAGAATCCCTGGAGGAGACGACTTGAAAAAAGCAACTAAAGGTAAAAAGTAAGATGAAAGCAGTATTGTTTTTAACCGCACTGTTGGGCAGTTTGTTTTTTGGGAGCTGTAATTCAGAACCTACTCTGCAAAAATACTTTGTTGAAAATACCGAAAACAAAGACTTTATTGCTGTAGACATCTCATCAAATATCTTAGATGTTGATAAAACCAAATTGACAGTTGCCCAAAGCGAAGCATTGCATTCCTTTGAGAAGATCAATGTTTTAGCTTTCAAATTGAACGATAAGAACAAACCAAAGTTTGAAACAGAAAGGGCTAAAGTGGGTTTGATTCTGAAAAATCCAAAGTATCAACAGTTGATGAAGTTTGGTTCTGGAAAACAAGGCGCATCTGTAAGCTACGTTGGAACCGATGACCATATCAATGAATTTGTATTTTTTGCCAATAAAAATGATGCCGGTTTTGCAGTAGTAAGAGTTTTAGGAAAAGACATGAATCCTACCAATATTATGAATATGATCTCGGTTTTGAAAGAATCCAAAATCGACTTGGAACAATTAAAGCCATTGCAGGAATTAATCAAGAAGTAGTTTTTGCTTGTTTTCCATCATCAACAATCAAAAACGAATTAAGTTAAAAAGCGTTTCGAAAGTTTTTCGGGACGTTTTTTTATGCTTTTGAAAACTCCATCCAATCGTTTGAAGTATTTAAGTTTTTTAGGATAGAGGAATCGGTTACAGCAATTCTTGTGATTGCTGAAGGATTCATTTTCTTGATTTCTAAATCCAATCGGCTGTTCTCGTCTGTAGGATTAAGCAAAAGCAGCGATTGCCAAAAATCTGCATGCAATTTTATAGGGTGACCATTTTTGCCTTCAAAATTAGGAATTACAATTTGGTTTTGAGTTTTAATAATAGTTTGTAATTCGACTGTTTTCAATATAGGAACATCAATAGGATTGATTAATACTGATTTGCCTTTGGGTATTTGCTGTAATATGGTTTGCAGGGTAGAGAATGATCCCAGTTCCGGATTATTGTTAATAATTACTCGGAGCTTGATTTTTTTGTAAGAGACAAACCCTGATTGCGCTTGCTTTAATAAAGGTATTCGATTAAGGTATTCTTGGGAATGATACCCTAATCCAATATAAACTTCGGGGAGTGTTGCTGTTGCAATTCGGTCAATTTGTTCCAAAATCCAATAGCTGTTTTTATACGGAAGCAATCCTTTTGCAATCCCCATCCTTTCGGATTTGCCTCCAGCCAATAACACAAATACAGTATCATTTTTCATAATATGCTTTCAGTAATTCAGAGGCAATGCTTATGGCAATTTCTTTAGGCGAATTACCACCTAAATCCAATCCAATCGGACAATGCACAGGAGTAATTCCAGCTTTAAAGTTCAATTCATTTATTAATAAATTATTGAATTTGTTTTTCTTGGTTTTACTGCCTATCAGTCCAATATATTTTGTTTGCTCATGCAATGCCAAAGCGGTAATTTCAAAATCAAGTTTGTGATCGTGAGTCAATATAACTACATAACAGTTTGAACCCCAGTTTATATTTTGTTTGTAAAGATCAAAAGGAATGGAACTATAATTAACTGTTGAATCAATTTCAAAAGTTTCTTTCCAATTCTCTCTGATATCAAGAAGTGTAATTGCAAAAGGGGTGTCTTTCAGAACCTGACAAATAGCAACACCAATATGTCCAGCTCCAAAGATGTATAATTCCGGGCATTGATTCATGGGTTCAATAATTAATTCTACTTTTCCGCCACAGCATTGTTCGAATTCGGGTCCTAGCGTATAAGAGCATTCTAAAATTTTATTTTCTCTGATGGCTCGAACAGCTTCATCGATTACTTCAAATTCTAATTTGCCTCCTCCAATAGTTCCAAATATTTCTTTTTGTGGCGTAACAATCATTTTAGATCCTAATCTGCATGGCGCCGAACCTAGAATTTTAGTAATGGTAACTAATGCTACTAGCTTTTTTTTACTTTTAAATTCCTGTAATAGTTCAATCCAGTTGTTCATTAAAATAATATTCGTTTTGAGATTTTTGATTCGCTAATCAATTATACCAGATCATAATCGCTGAGAGGCAAATTGTAATATCGTTTTCCTGTCAGCTTAAATACTGCATTGATTATGGCTGGAGCAATTACTGGAACTCCAGGTTCTCCTACTCCTGTTGGTCTTTCGGCGCTTTCAACAATTTCTACGTGAACCTTTGGAATTTCATTCATACGGATCATTCGGTAGTCGCTATAGCTGTTTTGTTCAATGGCGCCATCCTTGGCTGTTATTTTTCCATAATAGGCTATTGACATTCCAAAAACAGCAGCGCCTTCCAGCTGCGCTTTTATGGTGTTTTTATTGACAGCTGTGCCGCAATCAATAACAGTATAAACATTATGAACTTTTATCTTCTCATCTACCATTGATACTTCAACTACTGAAGCAACATAAGAATTAAAACTATAATGAACTGCCAAGCCATATGCGTGGCCTTTAGGTAATGGTGTTGTCCAATTAGCATTTTTTGCGGCCAGTTTTAAAACATTTTTTAGACGTGCTGTACTGTATTTTATAGGATCTTTGGTATCTTCCATACGATCATTGCCTATTAATTTGAGTCGGAATTCTAATGGATCTTGTTTAGCGGCATGAGCCAATTCATCGGCAAATACATTGATAGAAAAACCGTGAAGGATATTGATTACAGACCGCATCCAGCCAATTCGTACCATGGCAGGAGCCTGTCCTGATTCGATTTTTAAATTTTTTATATCAAAAGGGACATCGGCAGCGCTAGAAGCTTCCCATCCAGCTGGATATTCAGTTCCGGGTTTAAAAGTTGACATGATAGAAGGAAAAGCAGAACGATGAAGCCAACCTGTAACATTTCCTTGTGTATCGAGTGATGCTTTCATGTATTGGGAACTCACAGTATGATAATAGCCATGCTTAATGTCGTCTTCCCGAGACCAAACTACCTGTACAGGAGCTTTAATGGTTTTTGAAACCATTGCGGCCTCTACAATGTAATCGGGTTTTGATTTTCGGCCAAAACCGCCTCCTAAAAAAGTAACGTTTACGGTAACTTTATCAGCGGTTGTGCCTAGGTAGGCTGCAACTTCTTCTTGTGCACTTTGTGGCGATTGTGTTGGAGCCCAAACTTCGCAACGGTCACCTTGAACCCATGCAACAGCATTTGGAACTTCCATGGGAGCATGTGCTAAATGCGGTAATTGAAAAGTGCTTTCGATAATTTTTGCAGCTTCGCCAAAAGCTTTATTGACATCGCCAATTTCTTTTTCTGTTTTTCCCGTTTTATGAACTCTTTCAGTTAATTCAATCATATATTTTTCTGAATCATAGCCTTCGTTTTTGCCATAATTCCATTGAATTTCTAATGCTTCTCTACCTTTAAAAGCAGCCCAGGTATTGGAAGCAATCACGGCAACTCCTCCTAAAGGACCAAATGGTTTTTCGATTCTTGGAATTTCAATTACATCTTCGACGCCTTTAATTTTTATTGCAGCTGTTTTGTCGAAAGATTTAACTGTACCAAAAGTAACTGGACATCGGGCTATGGCAACAATTTTCATATTGGGTAAGCGTTTGTCAATTCCAAAAATGGCGCTTCCGTTTGTAAAATCTTTTACGTCAATACTTTTTAGATTTTTGCCTATATATTTAAAATCTTTTGGGTCTTTATAAGTGATATTCGTTGGAACTGGCAATGTTGTTACTATATCAACTAATTCTCCAAAGCCTATTTTTTTACCGCTGGAATGAACAATAAAGTGATTTTGAGCGATGCATTCGCTTTCAGGAACCTGCCATTTTTTTGCGGCAGCGGCAATGAGCATTATTCTCGCCATAGCCCCCATTTTTCGCATCGTATCATAAAAATTAGCTACACTTCGGGAACCGTCTGTATTTTGGTCTCCATATTTTGCATCACCAACAGCTTGTTTTACCACAACTTTTTTCCAATCGGCTTCCATTTCATCTGCAACGACCGAAGTTAAGGAAGTCCTTACGCCATTACCCATTTCGGAACGGGCGGCAACAATAATAAGGCTGCCATCTGAATTTAACTGTACAAATAGATTGGGATTAAACTCAGTGAGATTTCCCTCTTCAATAGCTTTAGAAAACAAATTGTAATTACAGCCTAAGATTAAACCCCCTGATGCTAATCCTACGTTTCTGATAAAAATTCGGCGGCTTAAATTTTGAATTTCACTCATGACTAGCGTTGTTTTTTAAGTTCTACAGTATGTTTTATGGCATTTTTGATGCGCTGGTAAGTGCCGCAACGGCAAATATTACCACTCATAGCGTCATCAATATCAGTATCAGAAGGATTTTTGTTAGAATTGAGCAGAGAAGTTGCAGTAATTAATTGTCCTGGCTGACAATAGCCGCATTGCGGCACATTAAATTCTTCCCAGGATTTTTGCAATAATTGTAAATTTTCTGAAGTTCCCTCAATAGTTGTGATGTTTTTGCCAACAGCCATTTCGACAGGAGTCAGGCAGGAATAAGCTGCTACATTGTCTACAAGTACTTTGCATGCGCCACAAGCGCCAATACCACATCCAAATTTGGTGCCAGTAAGGCCAATGATGTCCCTAATAGCCCAAAGTAAAGGCATTTCGGGGTCAACATCAATAGTGTATTTCTTTTTGTTTATGAGCAGTGTAGTCATTTGGAATTCAATTTTACAATTAAGAAGTTGAAAGTTATGATTTTTTTTATAAATAGTAATTTAATTTTTGGCAAGATTAATAGGGAGTAGGGTATAAAAAAACAGCAGCTAATTAGTTAAGACTTAGCTGCTGTTTTTAGAGACTTTATAAAAATACTAATTGGTAATAAATCTGAAAGGTGTTATTTTTTCATTAATTGATATCGTTCTCTGCTTTTTAATGAAATTTGGGAAATACTGTATTTGCCAAATAACTTGTCAAAATATAGTTTTGATTTTTTAAGATTATTATTTTCGTAATAATAATTCCCTAGAGATTCAAATATTTCGGCAGACTCATAGCCTTTGTCTACAATTCGTTCATAGGTTTTTTGCACATCTACGAGTATGTATTTCTGTTTGTTTACAGAATCATATTTAACGGTTTGAGATTTAGCATTTAATGAAACTAAAAATATAAAAACAATGCTAAAAAGAATGGCTGAATTGTTTTTTAAGGATGTTAAAATTTTTCTCATAAATTATACTATTTTTGACAGAAAATTATTTTTAAAATACTGTAAATGAGTTTATTGGTGTGATTTTTTATCTTTTTGGAGGGAAGGTATAAAAAAAACTGGAAATACATACTTATTTTAATAAAATTTTATTTTAAAATATAAAAGCATTAGAAAAAACTTGCTTAAACCTTTTTCTAAATGCTTAATGCAGGTGACCCTTTTGGCACAGAATTTGGATCTTTTACTGGAAGATTTGAAACTCTTATCTAATTGTTTTGAATAATGAAGATACTTGAAAAAAATCTTTTATTAACTGTTATAATGTTCCCGAAAACACTATCCCAATTCCTGCAATAGTATGTATCTGATTATAATCAATCATTGCATCCCCGTATCCGTGAAAAAACTGTCCATAACCCGTTAAGTTCCCGTATATAGGAAAAGCCCAGTCTAGTTCAATACTACCGTGATTATTAGAACCGCCTCTTAAAGAATGCTGCCCGCGTAATGTCAATAAATGTTTGTTTAGCCTATAATTAAAGGCAGCATCTGCTCTACCCATATAGTTTTTAATATCTGAATTTTCATTAATTTCAGCGGTCACCCATGTTCTAAAAATTAGACTCCAATCCTTGTCCTCAAAGCCTGCGTGCACAATAAATCGGTTCCAACTGCGGGAAAACTCTTTTCCTTCTCTTCCATTAGACTGATGATTTAATGAAAATCCAAGCATTTTAGTTTTTAACCCTAAAAAATTAGATTTTACGGGAAAGTTAAAGATCAGTTCAGGTTCGTAATTGGTTTCTCTAAATGGTCTTGAAAATTCGGCATTATAAACCTGCCAAAAAGATTTTTGGGTGTAAGCTATCCATATCGACCCTTTGCCAAAAAGATTCTGAGCTATTTTGGTCTTCAAACTAAGTTGTATAGTAGCTTCAACATTATCTAATTCGATTGGTTTGTCAACGGGAACTTCATCAGCTGGAACTTCAAAAGGAACATCACGCCTATGGCTTGAAAACCGAAATGGTAAAACATAAACGGGTTTATAGGTAGTCAAAATAAAGGTTTCCCGATTAGTCTCAGGATCTAATTCCCAAATCTGTGAAAGAGTCTGGTACTCATCTCTTTTTTTTAAAATAGACGATTGTGCTAGTAAAGAAGAGCTTATAAACAAAAAAACTATCAGTATTTTTATTGTTTTTTTCAAATGATTTTCCATAGAGATTTCAAAAGAGTTATCAAACAAAATTAAACTTTTATAAATTTAATTTTATATTAAAAAACAGAAATGTATAACACAGATTCTTATTAATCAATCAAAAACAGCAAATATTTTGTCGAAAAAAAAAGCCTGTAAAATTAAAACGTTACAGGTTTTTAATTTTATTGTGAATCTGTTGATGCAAAATTCGAATCTTTAATTTGAAGAGTTGAAACTTTTAGGTGATTGTTTTGAAGGATAAAGGCAATGTAAGTTTAACTCAGAATTAAAGGGAACCTATTTTTTTTCCACACAGTTAGCGGTAGAATTGCCAAGTATATACATATCTAATTATCTGATAATTAATCATATGTATGCTGTTTAAATTTATTGAACTATTTTAATTTTAGTCTTCCAATATAACATCAGCGGAAGCCGAAAAACTGAAAAAATGAGTAGGAAAAAATTTAAAATTTAATTAAAATGGGTTCAAAATTAAAAAACGCAGAAGTTCTAGAAGCAGCATTAAATAATGTTGCGCAAATTACCAACATTCAAATAATCATTGATCCTAATCCGTCAAAATTACAAGGGGTTTTATCAAATCTTAAAAAGTCTGCAAAATATTAATTTTGCAGACTTTTTAATTTTATAGTGACCACGGTGGGATTTGAACCCACACGCCCTTACGAGCACCACCCCCTCAAGATGGCAAGTCTACCGTTTCTCCACGTGGCCTGAAAAAAGAAAAGGTCAAGTAAATAATTACTCGACCTTTTGTGACCCGACTGGGGCTCGAACCCAGGACCCCATCATTAAAAGTGATGTGCTCTACCGACTGAGCTATCGAGTCATTGCTTCAAGAAACTTATGCTTTGATCACATAATTTGTGACCCGACTGGGGCTCGAACCCAGGACCCCATCATTAAAAGTGATGTGCTCTACCGACTGAGCTATCGAGTCATTTCGTTTCTTGAATGCGGGTGCAAATATAGGGACTTTTTTTCGAAGTTTCCAAGTAATTTTATTATAAATTTGTCTTTTTTTAATTAAAACTCTTAACGCCTTAGTATGTAAGGTCTTATTCAAATGAAAAAAATTATATTATTAGGTTATATGGGTTGTGGTAAGTCTACAATTGCCCATAAAGTTTCGGGAATAGTATCAATTCCGTATATTGATTTGGATGAATACATCGAAAAAAAAGCAGAAATGTCCATAAAAGAGATTTTTGAAAGTCAAGGAGAAATCCATTTTCGGAAATTAGAACATACTTATTTTCTTGAATTATTAAATTTGCCGGATGAAATTATTATCGGTTTAGGAGGAGGAACACCGTGTTATGCCAATAATCATGAATTGTTAATAGGGGATGGTGTAGTCTCTATTTATTTAAAAGCATCTATTGATACACTATTTAACAGATTGGTGGCTAATAAGAGCAAAAGACCGCTTATTGCGGATAAAAACGATGAGGAAATGAAGGAGTTTATTGCCAAGCATCTTTTTGACAGAAGTTTTTATTACAATCACGCACAGCATAAAGTGAATGTTGATGGTAAAACTATTGAGGAAACGGTAAACGATATTTTGAATCTGTTAAGCTGAGTGCGGACTGCTGTTTTTTTTGACAATGGAAAAAAGACAGAATACAGGCTCTTAGCCTCGGTTGAAGAGGGAAACCCTTTTGTGTCGTCTCGTCCCAAAAAACGAGAGGCACAGAAGGTGTAACAGAAAACGGGACGGTATTGGCAAAAAAGCCAATTCATTCTGCTCCCAAAAAAAAAACAATATTGAGGTCAGGGGTATTAGCTTAGGCTGGCATAACTGTTGCCATCGCTGTCAAAAACAACGTCAACGTGTTCTAATAAGGAAGTAGAAAGCGATATTCCTTTGAAATCGGCTTTAATTGGAAATTTTTTGTGGTTTCTGTCGACAAGAACAACGGTTTTGAACTTTTTTAAGGGAACATCTAAAAAATGTTTTACGGCATATATTAATGTAGTTCCCGAACTCAATACATCATCTACAAGTACTAGGCCTTTGTTGCTGTATTCTTCTTTGGTTAAAGATGTGGTTATAGGCATTTCGGGATTTTGTTTATCAGTATGAACTTCGCAAAGCGAAATTTTGATGGATGAAATAGTGCTTAATGCCTGAGCAATTTTTTTGGCAAAAACAAAGCCATTATCAGTAATTCCAGCAATCACAATTTCTTCTTCCTCAACAAAAGTTTCATAGATTTGGTAAGCTATTCTTTTAGTAGTGTGCTCTATTTGCTGATTGGTAAGAATTATGTTTTTGCTCATGGTGTATTATTATTTTTGTTTTTTCAAAGATAAAAAAGTTAGACGAAACTGATGTCATTAATTCAAGGACTAAATCGGAAACTTAAAAGAGAATTTTTAATCTGTTTCACCTTCATCAGGAATATCGTTTCCAAAATCATCAATATCTCTTCGGTCTTTTTTGGTAGGTCTTCCGGTTCCGGTTTTTCTATAATGCTCTTTCGATAATTTTAATAATTCTAAGTGGGCGTAAGCTTCGGCTGGAGTTTCATTTTTTCGATACATATCAACAAGTTTGGCGCCTACACGGTTCTCGGGAATGTCAAGTACGGTTATGATTTGTGTAATCTGATCTTTTCTAAAAGTGATTTTGTCGGTAGGGAAAACTTCTTTTGATGGCTTGGCAACAATACCATTTACGGTAATATGGTTTTTTTTGCATGCCTCTGTGACCATGTTTCTGGTTTTGTAATACCTTACGCACCATAAATATTTGTCTATTCTCATGAATTTTCTAAAATCGGAGTTAAATACTTTACAAAAGTAAATCATTAATGTATATTTGCGACTTAAACTATACCTAATAATGAGCAAAATTAAGTTTTCTTTTGTTGTTTTGATGTCGGTTATTGCAATAAATTCTTGTAATAAAGATAATAATGATGATGTAGCAGTAACTCCAGCCAAACCTTATGCTGAACAGTATCCTTTAGATATTAGTGCTATAGAAGACTATTTAAAAACAAATTATATCAGTGAAATCGTAAATCATCCTGGTTTCCCAGATGATCAAGATGTTACTATTAAAAAAATTCCTGATGGAGAAAATCATTCTTCATTATGGTCTTATTTAAATAGCCCGACTCTTCCGCGATTGTCAAGTAGAGATATTTTAAGAGGTGATGTGACTTATAAGATATATACGTTATTAATAAGAGAAGGTATTCAAGGTGGTGCAAATCCATCTGGAGGAGAATATCCTTGTAATGTTGATGCGGTTTTTGCTGGTTATAAAGGGACTTTATTAGATGGAACTGTATTTGATTCTTCAAATAATGGTCAAATACAGTGGAATTTAGATGATCCAGGAATAATTCGCGGGTGGTCTGAGGGTTTTCCTCAGTTCAAAACAGGTTGGGTTTCTTCTAATACCGACGGAACAATAAGATATAATGATTTTGGAGTAGGGGTAATGTTTCTGCCTTCTGCTATGGGGTATTATAATAATGCTCAAGGTTCAATTCCAGCATATTCTCCTTTGGTTTTTAGTGTAAAATTGTATGCGTTAAAAAGAGCCGATCATGATGCAGATGGTATTCCTTCTTTTCAAGAAGATTTAAATGGAGATAGATATATGTATTATTTGGGAACAGGGGTAGCAAATCCAGATGATACTGATGGTGATGGAATCCCAAATTTTGGTGATTTCGACGATGATGGTGATGGATATGCTACAAGAGGAGAAGTTAAAGATGCTAATGGGAATTATTATCCATTTGATTTAATTCCGGATTGTTCAGGAAAGCAGACTGGAGAAAGATTAAAAAGACATTTAGATCCAACTTGTATCAAAATGAGTCAATAAATAAAATTGATTATTATATTTTAGTTATATTATTAGTATTCAACGAGAATTAAATTATGATTTGTTATAAAAAAAAGGTAGTAAATTTTATAATTTACTACCTTTTTTTTATAAATGATGGAAATATTTAATTTTGGTTTATTATGTATGAGCTAATTCTATCGTTAAAGTATTTAGTTCCATTTATCCAACTTTTGTACATTCTTAATGTGGCTAAGTTATTGTGACTAGTTTCAGAATTATAGGTGTTTAAAGTCATACCAAATGAGTAGCCTCCAAAGTTTCTCTCTTCATAAAAAACAACTGTAACTTGATGAAAATTATATGGCATTGAGGGAATTGGAGCATCTGGTCCTACTTTAAGTTTTATGGAAGACATCATGTCTTCTATGTTTCGGTACTGATTTGGGTAACTTTTAGATTGTCTAAATTGGGATAAATTAGGGACTTCAAATCCTCTTGTTGTTACTGAACCATTTATAGGATAATAAAAAGAATCTTCATTAGCATCATCTGGATTAAGTAAATTAACGAAGTTAGCGTCAGCATATAATTCTAGTTCGATTTTTACACTAGGGAGAGATGTAGTTGCTAATTTATTTGATTTTTTTGAAGTTAACGATTGATTAGTTTTATTTGTCATAAAATTTATCATAGTTTCACTGTCTTTAAATAAATAAAGGACTTTGTCGGTTTCATTATAGAAAGAACTTGCTGTAAGATTTGTTTTTAAATAATCGGTTATTGTTTTTTCTTTTTCCTCTTGACCTTTTTCTAATGTAATATTTCCTTCTTTGTCTTCAGTAAAAGTAATAGAATACTTTGTTCCATCAATGGAAATTACGTCTGTTTCTTTTTTGGCAATTTGATCTGAATTTTCTTGATCGTTTTCTGAGCATGCTCCTAGAGAAAGTAATAATGTAATTGCAAATAATTTAATTAAATGTTTCATTTTTTTGTTATTATTTATTAAGATTAATATTATGCAATTATACGGTGTTTTTTAAAATAAATAAACCAATACGTACATTTTTTTTTAGCCATTTTCTTTCTTTTTTTATTTAGCTTTTTATCTTAGAATCAAAAAAATAGATAAAATCTGTCGTTAAGTATGGTAATTTTAGAAGCAAAAAGATCCCATTTCGGTCAACGAAATGGGATCTTTTTGCTTCTAATAATTGTATTTTTAGTTTTATGCTGAAAAAAAAGCTGATCCACTTTTTGATAAGTAAATCAGCTGTTTAATAAAATATATAGAAAAATTATTTTCTTTTGATCACTCTTTCTACAGCTTCAACAATAGCCTGATTGTTCAATTTGTATTTCTCCATTAATTGCTCTGGTGTTCCAGACTCTCCAAAACTGTCATTAACGGCAACAAACTCTTGTGGAGCTGGCTGGTGTAAAGCTAATACTCTAGAAACGCTTTCGCCGAGACCTCCAAGGATGTTGTGTTCTTCGGCAGTAACGACACATTTCGTTTTGGCTAATGATTTCAGAATAGCTTCTTCATCCAATGGTTTAATYGTGTGGATGTTGATTACTTCGGCAGAGATTCCTTTTTCTTCTAATTTCTCAGCTGCTACCAAAGCTTCCCAAACTAAATGTCCAGTAGCAATAATTGTTACATCAGTACCTTCGTTAAGCATAATAGCTTTTCCAATGATGAATGGTTCGTCAGCTGGAGTAAAGTTAGGTACTACCGGACGTCCAAAACGCAAGTAAGCTGGACCATGGTGGTCAGCAAGTGCTAATGTAGCTGCTTTGGTTTGGTTGTGATCACAAGTATTGATTACAGTCATTCCAGGCAACATTTTCATTAATCCAATGTCCTCCAATATTTGATGTGTTGCTCCGTCTTCTCCAAGAGTTAATCCAGCGTGAGAAGCGCAAATTTTCACGTTTTTATCTGAATAAGCAACAGATTGACGAATTTGGTCATAAACTCTTCCTGTAGAAAAGTTAGCAAAAGTTCCCGTAAAAGGAATTTTTCCTCCAATGGTTAATCCTGCTGCAATTCCGATCATGTTTGCTTCTGCAATTCCGATTTGGAAAAAACGCTCTGGGTGATTTTTCTTGAAATCATCAAATTTCAATGATCCAATCAAATCAGCACAAAGTGCCACTACGTTTTCATTCTTTTGACCTAATTCAGTCATTCCCACTCCAAAACCCGAGCGGGTATCTTTACTTCCTGTGTTTATATATTTTTTCATTTTCCTCCCCTAACCCCTCCGAAGGAGGGGAATTCCTATTAGGGTGAATAGGTTTTTATATTTTATATTTTATCAATCTGTAGCTGTTCCTCCCTTTTAGGGAGGCTAGGTGGGGATTAATAATCTGTATTACCTCCAGTATTATAATTTTGTTCTAAAGCATTTGCAAGTTGTGCATCATTTGGTGCTTTACCATGCCAAGCATGACTGTACATCATATAATCTACACCGTTACCCATTTCAGTATGAAGCAGTACGCAAACAGGTTTTCCTTTTCCGGTTCTTGCTTTTGCTTCATTCATTCCTCCAATGATAGCATCAATGTCATTTCCTTTGGTAATTTCAATAACCTCCCAGTCAAAAGCTTCGAATTTAGCACGAATGCTTCCCATTGCCAAAACTTCGTCGGTAGTACCGTCAATTTGTTTTCCGTTAAGGTCAACAGTAGCAATAAGGTTATCTACTTTTTTTGCAGATGCATACATAATTGCTTCCCAGTTTTGACCTTCCTGTAACTCACCGTCACCATGAAGAGTATAAACGATATGGCTGTCATTATTCAGTTTTTTAGCCTGAGCCGCACCAATTGCTACAGATAATCCTTGTCCTAATGAACCAGAAGCAATACGTATTCCAGGCAAATTGTCATGAGTCGTTGGGTGCCCTTGCAATCTTGAGTTGATCAAACGGAAACTTGCTAATTCCTTTACCGGAAAGTAGCCGCTTCTTGCCAAAACGCTGTAAAATACAGGTGAAATATGTCCGTTTGAAAGGAAGAACAAGTCTTCTCCAATTCCATTCATGTCAAATCCTTCCTTGCGGTCCATAAGATTTTGGTACAAGGCTACTAGAAATTCGGTACATCCAAGGGATCCTCCTGGATGACCTGAATTAACAGCGTGAACCATACGAAGAATATCTCTTCTTACTTGGATAGTTAAATCGTTTAATTGTTGTGTGTTAGGCTTCATTTTGTGTGTAAAAGTTAAACTGCTGCAAAAGTAATTTTTTTTTACCGTAAGACAAATGATTTAAGAGGCAATTTCAATAGTGAAGAGAATTTCAACAACAAATTTTAAAATCAAGTAAAATTTAAAACTCTAATGCATTAAGTTTTTCAAATTATGTGGGCGTGCCACCATAAGAAAAAGGGGCTGACTAATTGTTGCTGCTTAGTCTCCCCTTTTCCTTATGCTGTCGGGCTATCCGCGCTACTTCGGTAGCCAAGCTATTATCCCTCACGCTATCGTTAAAACCAGATATTTAGTGAATTGAAAAGTAATTTTACTTTGTTGGTTTCTCCATGTTATCATCATTATTATGAACATTGTTATAGACAAGGGGTTTGAAGATGTTTGTGATTTTCAATTGCTAAAGTGTGTCTGATAAAAATTAACAGCAGTCATTAAGAACACGGTCATGCACGATTACAAATGTCATCCATAACACGACTAGGATCGACAGCAAATTAATAATTGTGAGTGTTGTGTGATACTTTCTCTGAAAAGCATCGGACTTGCTAATGATTTTTTTAGCATAAAACTTAGAAGCAATTGGAATCAGAGCCACTAACGATAGTGCAATAATTCCCGGGTAAAAACCAGTGATTGCAATACCAATAATGCTGAGTATTGCCGCCGTAAGGCTTAGAACCATTGATATGGAGGTAACAACTCTAAAAGTTTTTGTTTCCATTTTGATTCCTAAATATTATTTGAATTCATTTTTATAAACTGTTCCGTCTTTCATTACAAATTTTACATGTTCAAGAATAGTGACATCATCGAGGGGATTGTTTTCTACGGCAATGATATCGGCATATTTGCCTTTGGTGATTGAACCAGTTTTGTTTTTTATATCAAGTAAGTCAGCTGCATTTATTGTTGCCGATTGTATTGCCTGCATTGGAGTCATGCCAGCTTTTACCATGTATGAAAAATCTTTTGCGTTCCATCCGTGTGGCATTACAGCGGCATCTGTTCCATAGACAATTTTAATTCCTGCTTTTACTGCACGCTCAAAACTTTTTTCTTTTTCTATTTTAATGCTCTTTGCTTTGTTGATTATTTTTTCAGGAAAACCTTTTTGCGAATAGGTTTCAATGATGTAATCCAGCGCATATAAAGTCGGAACCATGTAAGTGCCTTTTTCTTTCATTAATTTGATGGTTTGATCATCGATAATACTGCAATGTTCTACAGAATTTACTCCCGCAAGCACTGCACGGTTAATTCCTTCGGTTCCGTGTGCATGAGCGGCCACTTTCTTTCCCCACATGTGTGCTTCATCTACGAGTGCTTTCATTTCTTCCAGAGAATACTGTGGAGCTCCCACGCTTTCTTCTTCGCTCAAAACACCGGCTGTTGCGCAAACTTTTATTACGTCAGCTCCCCATTTTACATTGTTGCGAACTCGTTTTCTTATTTCATCAACGCCATCTGCCACGCCTGTGAAATCTGGATTTCCTTTCCAGGAAATATCTGGATTGAAACCTGTTAAATCACTGTGTCCTCCAGTTGCGCCAAGTGCAAATGTTGCTACAAACATTCTCGGTCCTTCGATTACTCCTTCATTGATTGCATTACGAAGCGAGATGTCAACCAAATCCGATGACCCCATATCACGGCATGTTGTAAAGCCAGCTTGGAGCGTACGTTTAGCATAAATAGGAGCACGTACTGCGTAGTCTATGGATGTCTTACGAAAAACATCTCCGTAATAATCATCGCTTGGTTCAGCTGACATGTGAGTGTGACAATCTATTAATCCAGGTATTACGGTAGAATTGCTTAAATCAATGATCTCGGCATCTTTTGGAATAGATATGTTATTTCCAATTTCAGTTATTAAATTATTTTCAATCAAGATTACCTGATTTTTAAGAACCGTACCGGCCACAACATCTATGAGCATGCCTGCTTTGATGGCTTTGATTTTTGATTGTCCAAAGATTGTGTTAAAGGTCGCTATGGATATCAATGTTATTAAAAATAAATATTTTCTCATGGTTTGGCTATATTGAGTTTATAGTATTGTTTATTAGGTCTTATAATGATCAGTTGTGCTTTTCAAATATAAGGAATATTAGTAATAAATTAACTTATGGTCATTTTTGTGTGCATAGGTTGTTTTATATCTTATGAAGACTGATTTTCTTGATTAAATTCTCAATGTTCTTACGAGTTGCGTGGGATAGAGGCAAGTTATCGAAGTAACGCAGATAGCCCGACCGCAATAGAGAATGGGCCGAATAAACGCAACGTAAATTGGGCCCATTTTCTATTGTGATCACGCCTAAATGATTTTAGAACTTAGTTTTGGATTTTACATTCGTAAACATTTTAGGATTTAGTAAGTATCTGATTTTATTCTTAGAAGTATTTAAATTTTTGTGGTCATGAATTCACTTTGCATTCAACTAGAAGGGAAATATTTTTTTTGATGCGGGTTTTAAATTAGACTATCTTTGCCGACTGATAAAAAGCATATATGAAGTTTGATTTACTAAAAACAGATCCGCAGTCGAAAGCTCGTGCGGGAAGTATTACTACTGATCACGGTGTTATTGAAACGCCTATTTTTATGCCTGTTGGGACTGCTGCTTCGGTAAAAGGGGTGCACCAAAGGGAATTGAAAGAAGAAATAAACCCCGATATTATACTTGGAAATACGTATCATTTATACTTGCGTCCGCAAACGGAGGTTCTTGAAAAAGCAGGCGGACTGCATAAATTCATGAATTGGGACCGCAATATTTTGACAGATTCTGGAGGGTATCAAGTATATTCTCTTTCGGCCAACCGTAAAATTAAGGAAGAAGGGGTAAAATTTAAATCGCATATAGATGGCTCTTATCATTTTTTTACACCCGAAAATGTGATGGAAATTCAGCGTACCATTGGAGCCGATATCATTATGGCTTTTGATGAATGTACGCCTTATCCTTGTGATTACCGTTATGCACAGCGCTCGATGCACATGACGCACCGCTGGTTGGATCGTTGTATCAATCATTTGGATAAATTGCCCTTTAAATATGGTTATGAGCAGACTTTTTTCCCAATTATACAGGGAAGTACTTATAAAGATTTGAGAAGACAATCGGCAGAATATATTGCTAATTCCAACCAACAGGGAAATGCGATTGGCGGACTTTCAGTAGGGGAGCCTGCGGAAGAAATGTATGCCATGACCGAAGTGGTTTGTGAAATTCTTCCAGAAGACAAGCCTCGTTACCTGATGGGAGTAGGAACTCCGATCAATATTTTGGAGAATATTGCTCTTGGGATCGATATGTTCGACTGCGTAATGCCTACGCGCAACGCGAGAAACGGAATGTTATTTACAGCAAACGGAACGATTAATATTAAGAACAAAAAGTGGGAAGCTGATTTTTCTCCAATAGATGAAATGGGCTATACTTTTGTGGATACGGAATATTCTAAAGCGTATTTACGTCATTTGTTTGCAGCCAATGAATATTTGGGGAAACAGATTGCGACGATTCACAATCTGGGTTTTTATATGTGGCTGGTACGTGAGGCCAGAAAACATATCTTAGCCGGAGATTTCAAGCCATGGAAGGAAATGATGGTGAAAAATATGAGCCAAAGATTATAATGCGGTTTAATCGTTTATTTGTTTAATCGTTTAAACAATTCAACAGTTAATCGTTTAAACAATTCAATTTTACTATGCTGACAATAATTGACAGATATATTTTAAAAAGATATTTAGCCACTTTTGCGGTGATGCTTTTGCTATTTGCTCCTATTGGAATGATTATAGACGTATCGGAGAAAATTAATAAAATGATTGAGAATCAGGTGCCGGTTTTAAAAATCGCCATTTATTATTATCATTTTACGATTTACTTTATGAATAACCTCTTTCCGATATTTTTGTTTATATCTGTTATTTGGTTTACTTCCAAGTTGGCAAATGATACTGAAATTATTGCCATTTTAAGTTCTGGAATTTCGTTTACTCGGTTTATGAGACCTTATATTATAGGGGCTTCTATTGTATCAGTTATTGTTTTGCTGATGGGTTTTTGGGTTATTCCTGTTTCCAGTGAAGGCTATAATAATTTCAGGTATACTTATTTGCGGAATGATGGAAAACAGCTCATGCGGGGGGATAATACCGATGTGTACAGACAAATAAGCGATAATGAGTTTATCTATGTAAACAGCTTTAATAATGAGTCTCAAATGGCTTTTAATTTTTCTTTAGAACGGTTTAAAAAAGAAAAATTAGAATACAAGATTACGGCCAGCAGAATTAAATGGAATCCTAAGGAAAAGAACTATACGCTGTATGATTTTACAAAAAGAACTGTTGGTCCTGAAAATGATGTGATCGAAAAAGCACCGGAAAAGAAGATGAAATTCAGTTTTGATCTGGAAGATTTGGCTCCCGTAGTTTATATCGCTGAAACACTGAGTTTAGGGGATTTGAACGCTTTTATTGATAAAGAAAAAAAACGGGGATCTTCTAATATCAATGTTTATTTGGTTGTTTTGTACAAAAAATACAGTGTGCCGGTTTCAGCATTTATATTGACTATTATAGCTGTTTCGGTGTCTTCAATGAAACGAAGAGGAGGGATGGGGGTCAACTTGGCTATTGGAATCGCAGTAGCATTTTCATTTGTCTTTTTTGATAAAATATTTGGCGTATTAGCCGAAAAATCTAGTTTTTCGCCTCTTTTGGCAGTTTGGCTGCCTAATATAGTTTTTGGAATATTAGCTGTTTATTTACTACGAAATGCAAAACGATAATTTAAAGAGTTACCTTAATTTACATCTAATTGTTTTTATTTGGGGGTTTACAGCAATTTTAGGAGCTTTAATTACGATACAATCTGAATTTTTAGTTTGGTACAGAATGTTTTTTGCAGCCCTTTTTCTGGCTCTTTTTCTTGGCTTAAAGAAAAAAACATTTAAAGTTGCTCCCAAAGTTTTAATGAAGTTCCTGTTTGTGGGACTTTTAATTGCTTTGCACTGGATTTTCTTTTTTGAAGCTATAAAAGTCTCTACGGTATCCATCACCTTGTCGGTTTTTTCATTAGGAGCATTTTTTGCATCCTTATTAGAACCCTTGTTTTATGGACGAAAAGTGCTTTGGTACGAAGTATTTTTTGGGCTAATCATTATTGCAGGTTTAGGGCTGATTATGCAAGTGGAGATTAATTACTGGAACGGAATGGTATTGGCATTGATTTCTATTCTGTTAGGGGTATTGTTTACTTTAATGAACGGAAAATTAATTGCGAATCACGATCCTTCCCTAATTTCGTTTTATGAGTTTTTGGCCGGTTTTATTTTCATTTCAGTTTATTTTTTATTTCAAGGTTCTTTCACAGCCGATTTTTTTAAGCTGTCTGTTAAGAATTGGGTTTTGATTTTAATTTTAGCATCTGTCTGCACTGCTTATGCCTTTACGGAATCGGTAAAAGTAATGCGCCGATTATCTCCATATACGGTGATGCTAACTACTAATTTAGAGCCTGTTTACGGTATTGTGCTAGCTTATTTTATCATTGGCGGAAAAGAAAAAATGAGTACAGAATTTTATATTGGCGCTGTTGTAATTGTAATTACAGTGCTTTTAAACGGTGTCATAAAACATTATAGAAAAGAAGATTAATTGTAAGATTTTTTGTTGTTGAAAAACCTATTTTTTTTACTTGAACAAAAAAATAAGTGTATAACGATATTAAATTTTATATTTGCAGTTCCAAATCAAAAAAATAAGAACAATAATAAATACGCGCAAATCCTATGGAATATTTAGATTTTGAGCTTCCTATAAAAGAACTTGAAGAGCAATTAGATAAATGTGTTGTTATTGGTTTAGAATCGGATGTTGATGTTACCAATACGTGCAAGCAAATCAACAAAAAATTAGAGGAAACCAAAAAACAGATTTACAAAAACTTAACCGCTTGGCAACGTGTACAATTGTCAAGACACCCAAGCCGGCCTTATACCCTAGATCATATTAAAGGACTTTGCGGAGACACTTTTTTAGAGCTTCACGGCGACAGAGGTTTTAAAGATGACAAAGCCATGATTGGCGGTTTAGGCAAGATAGGCGGGCAGTCGTTTATGATTATTGGACAGCAAAAAGGAACCAATACTAAGACACGACAATATAGAAATTTTGGGATGGCAAATCCTGAAGGATATAGAAAAGCCTTACGTTTGATGAAAATGGCTGAGAAATTTAATATTCCAGTAGTTACATTGATTGATACACCTGGTGCATATCCAGGTTTGGAAGCTGAAGAGCGCGGACAGGGAGAAGCCATTGCAAGAAATATTTTTGAAATGGTTCTGTTAAAAGTGCCTGTGATAACTATTATTGTGGGTGAGGGTGCTTCTGGAGGGGCGTTAGGAATTGGTGTTGGAGACCGTGTGTATATGTTGGAAAATACTTGGTATTCCGTTATATCGCCAGAATCCTGTTCGTCTATTTTATGGAAAAGCTGGGACTATAAAGAACAAGCTGCCGAAGCCTTAAAATTGACTTCAGCTGATATGAAAAAACAAAAATTAGTCGACGACATTATACCAGAACCTTTAGGAGGAGCTCATTATGACAGAGAGACTACTTTTACTACAGTAGAGCAATACATCTTGAAAGGATATAACGAATTGAAAGACTTATCAACAGAGGATTTAATCGCTCAGAGAATGGATAAATACTGTAAAATGGGGGAGTTTAAAGAGTAAACCGCCAATTTTAAGATCTTAATCCGAAGCCTTACAGTTTCGGATTTTTTTTTGGTTATAAACAAAAAAGAAGTATTTATAAACAATAAATCGTAATAACTCAATTGTGATTTTTTTTTAATTTTAGTTACTTTCGCTATATGGAAAATTTCAAAAATATGAGTCCGATTAAAGTGGACAAAACAACTATTATAAATCTAGAAAAAGGAAAATTACCCCCACAGGCATTAGATTTAGAAGAAGCTGTTCTTGGGGCAATGATGATTGATAAAAAAGGTGTAGATGAGGTAATTGATATCCTGCAGCCTGATGCATTTTATAAAGACGCTCACAAATATATTTTTGAAGCCATTATACAATTATTCAACGATACACAGCCGATCGATTTATTAACCGTTTCGGCGCAGCTTAGAAAAAATGCAAAATTAGATCTTGCCGGCGGTGATTTTTATCTTATTCAGCTTACGCAAAAGATTTCATCATCTGCGCATATCGAATTTCACTCCAGAATTATTCTTCAAAAGTTTATCCAGCGAAGCTTGATTCGAATTTCGTCTGAAATTATAGAAGATTCCTATGATGAAACTACCGATGTTTTTGATTTATTAGATAAGGCCGAATCTAAACTTTACGAGGTTACTCAAGGAAACATCAAACGTAGTTCTGAAACGGCTCAAAGTTTAGTGCTCCAGGCAAAAAAGCGTATTGAAGAAATTGCAGGTCAGGAAGGACTTAGCGGTGTAGCCACTGGTTTTGACAAATTAGATAAGCTTACTTCTGGCTGGCAGCCAAGTGATTTAATTATTATTGCGGCAAGACCTGCGATGGGTAAAACGGCCTTTATTTTATCTATGGCCAGAAACATAGCTATCGATTTTGGGCATCCTGTAGCTTTGTTTTCGTTGGAGATGGCATCAGTACAGCTGATAACAAGGTTAATTTCATCTGAAACAGGATTGTCGTCGGAAAAATTGCGTACAGGAAAACTAGAGAAACACGAGTGGGAACAACTGAGTACCAAAGTAAAGAATTTAGAAAAAGCACCACTTTTTATTGATGATACTCCATCGTTATCGATTTTTGACTTAAGAGCAAAAGCAAGACGTTTGGTGTCACAACATGGCATCAAAATTATTATTATCGATTATTTACAGCTGATGACTGCTGGAGGAAATGGAAAAGGCGGAGGAAACAGAGAGCAGGAAATCTCGACTATCTCCCGAAATTTAAAAGCACTGGCAAAGGAATTAAATGTTCCTGTAATTGCACTGTCACAGTTATCGCGTGCTGTTGAGACGCGTGGTTCGAGCAAAAGGCCTTTGCTGTCGGATCTTCGTGAATCTGGAGCGATTGAGCAGGATGCGGATATTGTTTCTTTTTTATACCGTCCTGAATATTATAAAATTGACGAATGGGATGATGAAGAGGCATCTCCAACCGCTGGTCAGGCTGAAATCATGATTGCCAAACACAGAAATGGTGGTATCGAAAACGTTCGTTTGAAATTTATTGGGCATTTAGGACGCTTTGATAATTTAGAAGACTATGGCAGCGGATATGATGACTTGCCTTCGAGCATGAATCATGATGAAAATTCATTTATTACCAAAAACCTTCCTTCGGCTAATGAAGCTTTTGGGAGTAATTTTAATAATGATGACGATGATGATGGCGATGTTCCTTTTTAAAATGTAATGAGAACCTGATTTTTGAAAACGAAACATTCTCAATTATTATTTGATAAGTAAATTTAGATTAAACAGCAGCAAAATTAATTTTGCTGCTGTTTTTTTTTTTTTTTTGACTTGTGAATCTTTAATAAAACATTTGGAAGCACACTTTGGACTATTGGACTAATAAATCATTATAAAAAATGTTTTTTTGCCTGACGGTTTTAATTGCTCCAAAGCCTAAATGGGATTTAATTTTTATGAGAATTATTATTTTAATTATTTATATATAAATAAATTTAGCGTTGAATAAATGTTATTTTCGTATTTTTTTATTAGGAAAATTACTAACTATGATATATATTTGTTATTGTAAATTACAAGTTAGATTTTTTTAATCAGATATGTAAATAGTATGATTTTTATTTATTGAGCCAAACCGTTTTAAAGTGAGTAATTATTTATTAGTTAAATCTAAACAAATATGGGGAAAAGAATGGTGCTTCAAGGGTTTAATATTTCCCAATGCCAAAATCAATTATTAGCAGCAGTTCGTACGCTAGAAATGGATAGAAAACGAGTTGCCCAAGATTTGCATGATGATCTGGGCTCCAAGTTAAATGTGATTTCTCTAAATTGTCATTTGTTAAAAATTCCAAATTTACCTAAAAAGGATATTGAAGAAATTACCAAAAATATTATAGAATATACTTCGAAGGCATTGATAAGTTCTAAAAGACTGACCCATAGCCTGCTTCCTCCGGTTTTAGAAAAATTTGGGCTTCATGCAGGAATTGAAGAGTTATGTTCTGAATTAATTGATGCCACAACCATAGATATTCAATATGTAAATAATATAAAGTTTGATTTTAAAGACAATGAAAAACACATTCATGTTTTTAGAATTTTACAGGAATTGTTTGCTAATTCAATTCAACATGGAAAAGCAACTTCAATATCGGTTTCGTTTAATGAAATTGATGGGGTAAAAACCTGTAATTATTCGGACAATGGGATTGGTTTTGATTTGAATCAGCTGAAAGGCCACGAAGGGTTAGGAATGAAAAATGTGTCAGGCAGAGTAGCAATTCTTGGTGGAAAGCTCACGATTGAATCACAAATGAATGAAGGAATTTCGGTTTTTTTTAATTTTTAAATTATGGACAAAACAATAAGAATGATTTTAGTTGATGATGAAATGCTTTTTCGAAAAGGGATTTCTTTTTTATTGACTAGAGAAAAAAATATTGAGGTTCTTTTTGAAGCTTCAAACGGATTGGAATTGATGGAGTTTTTAAAAGGAGACAATCCCAAGCCAGACATTATAATCATGGATTTGAAAATGCCGTTCCTTAATGGAATTGAAGCGACAAAGATCATCCGCAAAGATTATCCGGATATAAAAATTATCGCATTAACCAGCTATGATTCAAAATCATTTATAGCAAACATGATTGATGTGGGAGCTGTTTCATATTTGGTAAAGAATGCAACACCGCAAGAACTGTTTGCAACTATCAACGAAGTTGCTGGAAAAGGGTTTTATTATTCAGATTATGTTTTGAATATTATTCAGAAAGATATTGTTACCAATAAAAAAATCAAATGCAGTTTTGATACTAATTTTATCACTTCTCGGGAACTGGAAGTTTTACAGCTCATCTGCAAACAAAAAAGCACCATAGAAATTGGCGAAAAATTATTCATAAGCCCAAGAACAGTCGAAGGGCATAGAAATAACCTGCTGCTGAAAACGGAGTCCAAAAACATTGCCGGATTGGTTGTTTTTGCCATACAGCATGAATTAGTTTCTTTGGATCTATAATAATAGAAGTGTATGAAAAAGTTTTATTTTGCATTATTATAAAAGATAAAATAAGTTCTTTAATTGCTTACCATTATCTTTGTTTTAAAATAGTTTTAAAATGATACGCAAAATACTTTTTTTTACATTTATTTTTCTTGTTTCGATTTCTTCCAGAGCATCTTTTATTTTGCTGCCAATGGATGAGACTACGCAGCAAAATCATCTTAAAGCATACGGAATTACCTATTGGTGTTTAGCTAAAGAGTATAAAGCAAGCTGGCTGCTTAATTACCGCGGAGGCTCTTTTTTATTGCCCGATGCCGAAGAAATTAGAAAAGAATGCCAAATTAGGGGCGTAAGTTTTGAAGTGCTTTCAGATGCAGAAGAAACTGCAATACTGAATGAAATTTCCAGTCCGTCTCAAAATATGGAGACCGTTATTCTGGAAAAAGCCCCAAAAGTTGCCGTTTATACCCCAAAAGGGAAACAGCCGTGGGACGATGCTGTAACCTTGGTTTTGACTTATGCCGAAATTCCTTTTACGCCTATTTATGATGAAGAAGTACTAAGTGACCAATTAGTAATGTATGATTGGCTGCATCTGCATCACGAAGATTACACTGGTCAGTACGGAAAATTTTATGGAGCTTATAAAAATATTCCTTGGTATATTGATCAAAAAAGAGATGCTGAAGCTTTGGCCAAAAAGTTAGGGTATGAAAAAGTATCTCAGGAGAAAGGAGCTGTCGCCAAGAAAATTAGAGATTTTGTAATTGGTGGAGGGTTTTTATTTGCTATGTGTTCTGCAACAGACAGTTTTGATATTGCTTTGGCTGCAGATGGAGTCGATATTTGCGAATCTATGTTTGACGGAGATCCCAGCGAAGCCAATTATCAGTCTAAACTGAATTTCAGCAACACTTTTGCGTTCAAAAATTTTACTTTGGAACGAAAACCAGAAGAATATGAATTTTCGAACATCGACATGACTTCGAAAAGAAGAATTCCGATGGACAAAGATTATTTTACTTTGATGGAGTATTCGGCCAAATGGGATTTTATTCCAAGCATGTTATGCCAAAACCACACACAGTTAATCAAAGGATTTATGGGGCAAACCACAGCTTTTGATTCCGAATTTGTAAAATCGAATGTTTTAGTAATGGGAACCTGCGAACTGGATGGTGAAGCTCGTTATATACATGGAGAAAAAGGAAAAGGAATGTTTACTTTTTATGGAGGCCACGATCCGGAAGATTATCAGCATCAGGTGGGCGATCCTGCGACAGTCTTGGATTTGCATCCCAATTCTCCGGGTTATCGCCTGATTTTAAATAATGTGCTGTTCCCAGCGGCAAGAAAGAAAAAACAGAAAACGTAAAAAAGTGATTAGCCATTAGTTCTTAGTCATTAGTTTTTAGCTGCTTAATCCGTGTAATCTGTGGCCTATTTTTTATGCGTATTTCATTAATTCAAAGAGAATTCAAACCAAACAGGAAGATGATCGGATATTTTTCGGGCTTCTTTTAAGGAAATGAATTTCTCATAAAACAAGACCGCATCCGATTTTATATAGTTTATGGAACTGGTTTTATAAAAGATATTGTCATACTCGGAAGCCAAACAATTGGAACCTTTGCATTTCATTTTTAATGATGTTTTTTGATTTTTCAAAATAGGGGCAAAGCCCATTTTCTTTAAAGGCGTAAAAACCGAATGCGACTGCGGGCAATTGAAATCTCCAGCAAACAGTAAATTTAAATTGGGATAGACTTGTGGCAGAAGCTTGAAATATTTGATCTCGGTTTCGGGCTGTTTGTTTTTGGTTATGGCGTGAAAGGAAGCAATAGTAATAGTTTTTCCTTTTATTTCAAAAGTGGCAAAATAAGGTTCGCGGTCTATTTCCAAATGGTATTGTTGTTCCAGCCATGGTTTGCCTTTTAGTTTTATGGCACTCGTTTTCCAGAGAAAAGCATAGCGTTCGGTTTTATAAGCAGTGCTGGAGGTAGGGTCACTTATTCGATAATCCCATTTAGTTCCTTTTCGATTGAGTTCATCGGCAAGTTTTGCAACAGCCTGTGTTCCTCCGTTTCCCGCTACCACTTCTTGGATGGTGACAATATCATAGTCTTTTATAGTATTGGCAATAAATGCAATTTCTTGATTGGATTTAGATTTTCCAAAGTTTTCAAGATTCCAGGAAAGGAGTTTGGTTTGGGAATAAAAGGAGGTGAAAAAAAGTAAAAAGAGAAAACAGAATATTTTGTTCATGGATTGGAATTATTTCCCAAATATAAAGATTGCAAAAGGAATTATAAGTCTTCCCAGTCACAAAGAATTCTTTTTAATTTACTTCCAGTTTATAAATGTTGCCCTCTTCGTCTGTGCCTTTTAGTTTGCCATAATCAATCCATTCTACATAAATATCGATTGTTTCTTTATCTCTGTTGATGATTATTCCTGCGCCATGTTTGCCTTTTACATTGATAACACCCGATACAGAGTCTCCCTCTTGATCCAAACCATTTACCACATAGTTGTATTTATAATTGCCAGAGGTCCCAGTGCGGTATTCATAATGATAATGAATGTCTTTATGATAGGTTTTAGCCTCTTCAGGAGTAATGGTTTTGATGTCATCTGGAGCGATAACTTTTTTATAGAATGATTGCGGTTTTAGTTTTTGAGGTTCTTTTTTACAGGAAGTTATAAGCCAAAATGAAAATAATATAAAAAGTAGTTTTTTAATCATAGTAATTTTGTTTCAAATCTAAAGGGATAATGTATTAGTTCGATGTTGGAAACCGTAAATGATAGATATAAAAGGCTTTATATTTTCATAAATTAATCTTTTTTAGATATAAAATCCTTTATAATTTTATCCATATTGGATGGTAAATCAGCATTTCTTATTTCGAATCTCTTTACTTTCATGGATTGAAACCAATTTGTCCAATAGGCTTTTATCACATCTTCTTCATAAGGATTTTTCTGGTTTGGGTTAATCCCTAATACGAGTATTTCGAGTTTTGATAAATTATTGTTAGCTTTTAAAAAACCAAATTTCTGACCCATCATTTTTTTATTCCAATCAAAAGAATTAAGGTTGCTGATTTTTACTAATTCGGGAGTGAGATAAGTTGTTAGATTCCCTTCTCTCATTTGAGTATCTTTGTAATAGATATAACCATCAGTTAATATTACTAGAATATTTCGATACTCTTTTTCGAGGCAGTAATCATTAATTTTGGTTTTAAAGAAGCGCCATATGTCTGAACCAATATAGTTTTCATCTTTAATAGCAAGTTTGTATATTTCTAAAGGGTTATTTGCATAGATTGTTTTGATATTACTTATTCGTTCTTTTGAAACATTTCCTTTATTGATTTCAATTTTTAAGTCTTTTGAGATTTTGTTTATCTCTGGATTAAGCGGAGTCGGATCAAAAAACAATTGAATTTTATCATGTGCTCTTATTACTTTTTTGCTGCGAACATGTTCTGTAAATGCTTCAGAAACTGAATTAATATATCCAACATCTCTTAGGTAATATTCCATTGTTGGATTGGGATATTTCGTTGGACTGATTCTATCTGATAAATCAAGCAGCAAACTGATATTTAAATTTTCAGAAATGTCTTTTGTTTTAGTTACATTGTTATCAGCCTCTTTTTCTTCATTTTTACAAGAAAAAGCAAAAGTGGTAAAAAATAATATGATTGTTAGTTTAATATTTAGTTTCATAATGTCTAGTTTTTAGAATATACTAAGTGTTGGAAATCAGGATCAATAAGGTTTAGCTGTTTCAGATGTTCTACCGAAGTAGATTCACAACTCACTAATAATTCTTCTTTTTCTCTGTGCGGTAATGCAATTTCAGTTCCAATTGCTTGATACCATCCTTCTTTGTATTGATGATGATAATTAAGGTATTCTTTGACAGGAAAAACAAATCCATCTATTTTAGATTGTAATTCTCTGATTGTGCCATTAATGCTTACAACTTTTTGTTTGAAATCATTTAGTTTATTTGAGTTCTCTAATTTGACTTTTCCTAGATTGGTTAATTCTTCTTTTTTTCCGCGAATAAATACTCTGATTTTATCCATATTCTCATGTTCTTTCATTACAAAGTCAAATACCAACCCCCAAATAATATACACTACAAAACCGGCAAAAATTATCATCCAAAATTCAGCTTGTTCTAATGCAATTCTTAAATTATAAGCTGGAGAATCTGGTGTTTTATTGAAATCATATATTTTTTTCTCAATTATATAAGCTAATAATCCATCAAATAGGAAAGTAATAGTAAATAGAGCAATCATTCTAAAAGTGTTTTTTATTCCTTTGCCTTTTTGAACCATGTGGATTATATATCCCAATCCCATAAATACAAACGGAATAGTAATAACTAAAACGCCTTCTAGCCAGCTTGCTTTAAATGAATTTGTGAGAGCATCGGCATCAAAAATAGCAGCGGTTAAGCTATCGTCTGAAAATTCTTTGAAGAATGCCGAATAAGATGCAGAGATATAAAAGACTAATAAGTAAAGTGTAATCGGAAGTATTAGAATTAAACCAACGTAGAATTGTGCTTTTTGCCTTTTACCATCATCGATATATTTTTTTGGATTGACTTTTACATCAACAATTTCCTGCTGGATATTGTCTATTATGCTGTTAAATTCAGATTCTTTTTGTTCATAAATAGCGATTGCCGTTTCACTCTTTCTAAGCTCAGTTTTGTTCTTCTCTTGTTCTTCTTTGTAGGGTTGTTTTAATCTTTCTTGTTCTAAAATTTGTTTTCGGCATTGATCTTCAAAACTGCTGAATAAATTTTGCAGACATGCTCTTAAAACAATAGGTCTACCAGTTGCTCTAACTGAAGCTGCAAAACCACTTTGGTAGTAAGTTATTCGGATTTGTTCTCTGTTTTCTTCGTTTTCTTCAAAAGAGTTTGACTGCGGTTCTTCAACTTTTTTTAAACTAAATATTTGTTGCAGTGATTTCATAAATTAAGAATTTAATTGATTAATAATTTCCTGTTTGCCAATTCCTTTTTGGACGCAATCAATCAGGTAATTTGCTAAGTCATCTATGTTTTCTTCTAGAAATTCAAATTTTTTGCAATATTTTTTTAGAGTGTTCATTTCATCAATAGTGATTTGACCATCTGCCCAAATAATTCTAGTCAAGTCATATAAATACTCAACTCTTGTATTTAAATTACTTGGTGTACTTAAATCACTATTTATTGGATTTAAGAATAATTTGTCTAATTCTTCTTTTGGGATTCCTCTTTCATCAGCAAATTGATATAACATTTGAAGTTCCAAAACATCAAAGTTGTCATCTGCTAAAGCCATTTGATATAATCGAAGAAAATGACTTTTTAGTTCTAGTGTTATCATTTTTTTAAATATTTAGTTAGGTAAATTTTCGCATGCGGTTCCATCATTATCAGCATCTAAATTTTTATAGCAATCTTTGTTGCTATTATAAGTTGATTGCGCTTGAGCTTGCGTTGAAAAATCAGAACAATTTTTACTTGGACAATCTGTTTTATTAGATTGTTCAGAGCAAGAAATTGCTAAACCAAAGATTGTTAGTGCTAAAAATATTCCTGCACACCCTTTATTATTTGAATAAGATTTGGATTTAGTGCTAGTATAGTGCCCTTGAACATAAGTCCCGTCTTTTTTATAATATCCTTTTCTATACCCCATGATTATTAATGTTTTATTATATAAATTAAAAATGTTATAACTCCAATTAAAAGAATCCCTGTGCAACCACTTTTACGGGACTTGAATGTGTTGTTATATGAAACGCCAGGAATTCCTGTTTTAGCTGATATTTTTTTATTGCTTATTGAACCAAATTGAGTTCGTAAACTTGGAGATATGTCTGATTTACTTATATTAAAGCCGAATCCGCTTCCCAGATTTATTCTTTTTTGAAATTTGAATCCCATGATTATTTTCTTTTATATGATTTTGGAGAACTTCTCGTGTGAGGGCTAACATAAGTTCCATTTTTTCTATAATAACCTTTAACATTAACAGTTCCTCCAGATGAACTTGAACAATATTTATTATATGAAGTAGTGCTATTTTTTTGAGCTTTATTGCTTTTTGATATAAAATTTAAATTAGTACTATTAGTCCAACCCTCATATTGGTCAATTTTTATTTTTTTGAATTTTCTTGATTTTCCAATCACAATAACTTTAGTGTTTTTTGGAATCATAAAAACAATACTGCTTTTTTCTGATTTTTCTGAATATATTGGAGTTTCATAATTTGATTCACAGGTATAACTTGATGAACAAGAATGGAATACGATGCATATTAGTAATAGATAAATATTCTTCATATTTTTTTAAATATTTAATTTTCAATTTCATATCCTCCAACCGTCTCCAGCAACTCTTTCTCAAACAAATAAATATCATCAATGGTTTGAATGAATTGGCGAATTTCGTTTTTATCAGTATTGAAAAGCCCGATGTATTTTTTGCCGCCGTTAAGGTGTAATCGGCATAAAGGTTTTCGATTGTTGTTGTCCAATAAAACTCCAAAATAGGATTGGGTGTCGCGGGAAACAATTCTGTTGGTTGGAAGTTTTCGCCTCAAAATAGCCACTACAATTCTATAAGCTTCGAGCTCTTCTTCGCTGGTGCAAATTTTGCTTTCTTCTGTTACAGGTTCAATTTGTTCTTCCTGTTGCTGTGATTCTTTAGTGAGTGCAGCTTTAAGACGGTCATTTATTTTGTCACTAATAAATTGATTGAATCCTTTTTGAACCAGGTCTTTAAATTCATCCACCACTTTTTCGGTTAATCGTCCCGAATAGACCTTATTGGCAAACAGTTTTACAAATTCATTGGATGGATTAGACAATTCATCATTAATTTGTTTTCTGATTTCTTGTATGTATTTTAAGGAACTCGCATTGCTTACAATGTGATTGACATCAAAACTGGATTTGTGGAATTTTGCTATTTCATTAATCACATTGTCTTTTAATGAAGTAATGTCGAACTCCAGAAATGGTTTTGCATCCATTTTGTTTTTTTCGTCCAAATCTGTGAAAAACTGATAGGTAATTCCATTTGTTAAAAGAGCAAAACGAGTTTTGGTTACATGGAAATAGCGGAACAATTGCGAATTATGAACGGATAATTTCTCTTTCCAATTCTTGCATTCGATAATCAGGATTGGAGCTCCATCTTGAATAATGGCATAATCAACTTTTTCGCCTTTTTTGAGACCAATATCGGCTGTGAATTCCGGTACTACCTCGGTTGGGTTGAAAGTGTCGTAGCCTAAGATGTTGATAAAAGGAAGCACAAAAGCATGTTTTGTTGATTCTTCGGTTTCAATTTTATCTTTCAGCTGATTGATTTTATCGGCCAAAGATTTAAGTTGGGTAGAAAGTTCCATAGGTTTTATGAGTTAAGATAAATCTTCAGTTTCGGCTATTGGAGCATCATTTTTGACTCTTTCAATGGCGGAGTCTCTTTCGGATGCGTTCGGGTACATATTACTGGTTCCAATTACTTGACCATTATTTTGAGATTTTAAAACAAAATAATATTTGGAGTTGTCGGATGTTTTTCTGTCGTAATTTTTATCCAATGGCGCATTTGTTTTCACGGATTCAATTCCGTTTTTGCAATTTTGTTTTGTAGTGTACATTTCACTTTTTAAAATAATGGACACATCTTTTGACCATAGATTAAAATAGAATTGATCGTTAGTGCTTTTTTTAATTATAAATTTTGGAAACTTCATGAATTTGGTTTTTTATTTGATTAATAATTATTCAAACTTAAACCCATTAAAAATCAATTCCTTACGGGAATCCGTAAAGAGGARAAATATTTTACTTTTAAAAACTGATTGTGAATAAAATAAAAAGACCTAACAGATTTCGTAAAATCTGTTAGGTCAATAATAAAGGAGTTTTGCTTAAATCAATCCTAAATCTTTGGCAATAGCCACAAGATGAGTTGGATTGTTTGCCTTGAAGTATATTTTGAGTTTATTGAGGCGTTTTTCGATCGTGCTTTTGCTATTTGGCACAATACCAGCTTCCTTAAAAGTGGATTCCATATTTTCCTGAGTCACGCCTATAGAAAGATATTTAATGAGTTGGATATCATAATTGTCTATTTCATTGACGGTCTTGTCCTGAAGAATATAGTTCAATTCTGGAGATAAATATTTTTGAGTGTCTTTGTAAACAATGTCAATGGCTTTTTTGAGTTCTGGGATACTGTTTCGGCCTTTCATGACAAAACCATCAATATTGTATTTGTCAAATAATGATTTTATGCGATAGGATTTGTCTTCGATAGAAAAGGCAATGATTTTTATTTCGGGAAACAATTGTTTTACTGCAGTTATTAATTCCTCGCCAGAGTTGAGGGTATTTTCTCTGTAATCGGTTTTAAATGACAAATCGGAGATCAATAATTCATAGGGTTCGTCGTCTTTGTAGGCTTTTTTGATTTTTAGCAAAGCGTCATCACAATATTTTGCAAAAGCAATTTCGGGAACTTCAAGTTCTTCAAGAACCTGTACTGCAGCAATATCATTAAAATCGATGTCATCTACTATCAAAACTTTTTTGAACATAATCAGTAATTATTTAGGGATTGCTATTTTAGCCTTAAAACCTTTAGTGGTTTCTGAGTCAAAAATAATAGTTCCATTGATGGTATGAATACGGTTTTCCACATTGGAGAGTCCGTTTTTTAAAATTAAGGAATCTTTTATTCCAACTCCATTGTCAGAATAATTGACTTCAATGTGTTTTTCATTCGATTCAAAACTAATGACAGCAAATGAACACTGACTGTGTTTTCTCATATTGACCATCAGTTCCTGCAATACTCTGTGGAGGGCAATTTTTGTTTCAGGCTGGATTTTTAACCAATTGATATCGCCATTATCCTTAATAATTATTTTTACTTGATCATTGTTGTAACCCGACAGCATTTCTTTTAGTTCTTCTTCAAACTTGGCACCCGTTTCTATTTTACTGTTTTCTCTTGAAATGTTTCGTGTTAGAGCGTATATTTTATCCAGACTGCCGAGTAGCGTTTCTTTTTTTATTGGATTTTGTAAATCCTGGGTTTCTGCAAAAGCCATTGTTTGGTAAACATCATTGGCTAACTCGTCATGAAGTTTTTTGGCTATTCGGGTTTCGCTTTTATAAACGGCGTCTTGTTGTTCCTTCTTATTTTTGTTTTTTAAATAATAGTATAAAAAAACAGAAGATAGAATCCCTGTAAATATGAAAAAATAAGCGATATAATTTCTAGTTCTTTGCCGTTCCAGTTCTAATGCATTTTCAGCTTTTTGGGCTTTAAGAACTAGGTTTTCATTTTTTTCTTTGGTTGAATCGTATTTGATTTTTGCAAATTGATTTTTTGCTTTTTGCCTAGCTTTATTAAGACTGTCGCTGATGCGAAGGTAGATTTCTGAATTTTTTTTAGAATCATTTTTAATATTGTTTTGCATTAATAAAGTCAATGATTTTAAGCGATCGTCAACATTATTTATTTTAGTAGCTGTAGCATAAGCTTGTTTAGAGTAGCTGTAAGATAGTTTTGCATCAAGATTTTTATAAAATTCAGATAAATGAATATAACTTTTGGTCAATCCAAAATCATCTCTGATGAGTTCTCTTATTTTTAATGATTGATTGAGATATGATAAACTGTGGGTATCTTTTAATCGAAAATAGGAGTAGCCTAAATTATCTAAGATTCGGGCATAATTTTCTTTGTTTCCCTGAACTGCGCTTTCTTTTGTTAATGGCAATAAAATGGTTATGGCCTGCTGGTATTTATTTTGATCTAAATAAACAACTGCAATGTTATTTTTAAGTATAACTTTCTGTATTTCGCTTTCAGCAAAATTATACGCTTGATTATAATAATTAATAGCAGAATCATAATCGAATAAATTTTCATAATTAATGCCTAGAATATTATAGATTGCTGTTTTGTATTGATTTTCTGTTGTTTTATTAAAAAAGGAGATTGCTTCAGTCGCACTAGTTTCACTACTAGCATAATCACCTTGTATTTGTTGAATAATAGAAATTTTAAGTAATGAATAAATGATTTTTGTACTATCTTGAATTGGGTCGCAAGTTAATTTTGATTTATTATAGTAAATGAATGCGCTGTTATATTTTGAATTTGCAAAATATTTTTCAGCATAATCAATATAAACTTGATATGCTGTATTATTTTTTTTTACTTTAGGAATATATGTCTTTTTATTACAACCAAATAGAACTAATAGTATGAGTATAAGTAATAAAGAAAAATTCGGGAAATGTAACTTTTTCGCTATCATTTCCCGAAAATACTCAAATTAATTAAAATCTTTTATGATTTAGAATTAATATTCTAGAATTAAGGTTTCGGAGGTGTGGTTGGTGTTTGTCCACTTTGCCCATCTCCTGGCTCATCAGCACTGATTTGTTGCTTATTTGTTTTTGGAGTTGTCTCCACATCATCATTGGTACAAGAAGCCATTGCTACTGCTGCAATAACATAACACGATACTAAAAATATTCTTTTCATTTTTTTAAGTATTAAAAATTAGACATAGATTGGGCTGTCCGATATTGAAATCGGATCATTACCTGAATAGGCAAGCCACTAAAAACTGTTTGTTTTTTTGCTCGTGGGAAGTGAAGTGTGCTAAAGCAGTATAGTATTATTTATACTTCCCGAATAAACGTACTACGCTGTATAGCAACACTTTTTTGGAACTAGTTTTGTACATTTGTTCTTATCGCGAAATAGAACAAGAACTAATTCTGAAGCAAAGGAATGCCGTTTATGTTGAATGATTTCAATGGAATTCCGGTAATTCCAGTATTTCCGATGGTTTCCATTTAATGTTAATTAATTCCAGTAAATGATATGAGTAAAATTACTTTGAATGAATACAAGACGGCTATTAGAACTCAATATGAAAAGAAGAAAATAGAAGATATCACTGGGATTTTGATGAATCCAAGTCCTGCACAACTGCGTAATTTGTGTTTGATTTTTTTTGATGAATCTCTTTCCAAGAATGATGAAACAACAATGAAACTGTTTTTCAATGTAAAAGAGGAAGGGAGTTTGAGGAAGTCCATTGAAAAATGCGAAATAAGCAGATTTAGACCGATACGCTCTTTTCTGTTAGGTGAAAAAAATTCAGAAGATAGAACGAGGATTGAAATGGCGGCTATTATTGTAGATTATAATCCAAGACCTTATAAAAGGTATTTGCAAATTGGAGATACTAAAGAAATAGGAGTTGGGATTTCTCAAAGGGTAGAACAGAAAGAGATTATTATTGATAAAATTGATTTGGAAGGTTTAATAAAAAATGATGTAATCACTAAGAATTGGAAAAGTATCAAAAGAGTTGGTTTCATTATAATGATTTTGATTTCTTTATCTTTTATGACATATTCAGTAAAAGATATAATCTTTCCACCCAAAGAATGTATGCAGTGGAAAGAAAATCATTATGAAGCAGTTGATTGTTCCAATGATAAACTAGGAATTGGTCAATTGACTTTAATTGTTCCTATTGATGAGAAAATAATGAAGTTGGAAAAGTTGGATCCAAAGGCTGGATTAGAGTTTTTTAAAAATGACAAGCCTATAGTTTGGTACTATAAAAAGGATGGAGAAATTGAATTATTTAATCAGCCTGGATTTTATCCTGAAACTGCTAAACCATTAAAACCTATTACAAATTATATTATTCAGAAATACAAATTGAAGTGCAAAGAGTAAGAGTATGAAATTATAACTTTCACGTTAGTTTTTATTCTCCAAAATGATAAATGTCATATTAGAATTATAAAATGTAAAGTATTTTTACTGAGCAAAATCTGAAATTGTATTTTGTTCAGCAGTTACTTTTTGATCTAAATCACATATTGTTTTGAAAAATTTATCTAAAGTTCTAGTTCTATTATTTCCCTTTTTAATCTTCGGTCAAGGGACAGCCAAAAAAGAAGTTAATCAGCAGGTTCAAACGTGGGTTTCTTTGAACACTGTAACAAAATTTGCCGAGCATTGGGGAGTCGTTGCAGATGTGCATATTCGTGAGAACGAGTTTTTTGAAAGCAATAATTTTTATTTTCTAAGAGGAGGAGTTTCTTATATTCCAAATGCGTCTGTTTCGATTACCGGTGGTTACGCACACATGTGGCTGGCGCCAACGAAAGAAGGATGGTCAACTTATGCCGATGAAAACAGAGTATATGAACAAGTACAGTTAGCTGCCAAAGTTGGAAAAGTAAGCATTCTTCAAAGATTGCGAAACGAGCAGAGATGGCAGGAAAAAATGGCGAATGACCAACCTACAGGCGAACTTCGTTTTACGGACAGAATACGTTATTTGGCCAGTTTTACCATTCCGATATTCACTGATAAAAAAATGCCTTCATTGGTTTTATCCGATGAGCTGTTAATTCATTTTGGTAAGGAGGCGGTCTATAATACATTTGACCAAAACAGATTGTTTATTGGCATTAAACAAAATATCACTCCAAAATTAAGTTATGATTTGGGTTATATGAACGTTTACCAACAAAAATATTCAGGCTATCAGTACGATATGAATCATACGATCCGATTGTTTTTTTATCTTAACACCACTCTAAAACATAAAACACCCGAACATTCTTAAGAGGTGTATTCTATCAATTTGAGGTTCGAAGTTTTTTTTAATCGAACAAAAATTCTTTTATCGTAATTTATTTATGTATTAACTTTAATGCTAATTTAGAAGCTTAATACATCTGTATATGTAACAGGTATGATTGATATTGGTGTCTAATCCAATAAAGATGTGCGACCCGAGCGATAGCGAACAGGCGAAGCAATTACATATGACAATAAAAAAACAATAAATTGCTACATATGAAAACAACGAGAAAAGAGCATGATTTTCTGGGTGAATTGGAAATTCCAGATCATTTGTATTATGGGATTCAAACTTTTAGAGCCGTCGAGAATTTTAATATTACCGGCATTCCAATTTCAAAAGAGCCATTGTTTATAAAAGCATTGGGATATGTAAAAAAAGCAGCAGCAATGGCTAATCTGGATTGTGGCGCTTTGGATGCTAAAATTGTTGAAGCCATTTGTTACGGCAGTGATCAAGTAATTACGGGCAAATATAATAAGGAATTTGTCAGCGATTTGATACAGGGTGGAGCTGGGACATCTGTAAATATGAATGCCAATGAGGTTATTGCCAATATTGGATTGGAATATTTGGGGCATAAAAAAGGGGAGTATAATTTCCTGCATCCAAATAATCATGTGAATTGTTCTCAATCTACAAACGACGCATATCCATCAGCTTTTAGAATAGCATTGTATTTAAAAATGGATCATTTTATAAAAACAGTTGAAAATCTTGAAAAAGCTTTTGCAGTAAAAGGTACAGAATTCAAGGATGTTTTAAAAATGGGGAGAACTCAGCTGCAGGATGCAGTACCGATGACTTTGGGACAAGAATTCCATTCCTACGCAACTACAATAGGAGAGGATGTGGTAAGGCTAAAAGATGCTCAAAGTTTGGTATTGGATATTAATATGGGAGCAACAGCTATCGGAACTAAAGTAAATGCACCCGAAGGCTATCCAGAGATTTGTGTCAATTATTTGGCTAAAGAAACAGGAATCCCGTTAACCTTATCTCCAGATTTGATTGAAGCAACAGTAGATACTGGTGCTTATGTTCAAATTATGGGAACAATGAAAAGGACTGCGGTTAAAATATCAAAAATATGTAATGACTTAAGACTACTGAGTTCGGGTCCGCGGACAGGATTCAATGAAATTAATCTGCCAGCGCGTCAGCCGGGTTCATCAATTATGCCCGGAAAAGTAAATCCTGTAATTCCAGAAGTGGTCAATCAAACCTGTTTTTATGTGATAGGACAAGATTTAACGGTTACCATGGCCGCCGAAGCTGGTCAATTACAGCTGAACGTGATGGAGCCCGTAATTGCTTTTGCAATGTTTACATCATTGGATTATTTGTCAAACGCCATTCAAACATTAATCGATAAATGTATCATTGGAATTACTGCCAATGAACAGCATTGCTATACTATGGTGATGAATAGTATTGGTATTGTTACTCAGTTAAATCCGATTTTAGGATACGAAGAAAGCGCCAGTATTGCTGGAGAAGCTTTGAAAACAGGAAAGAGCGTTCACCAGATTGCAGTTATCGAGCGCAAATTAATCACTCAGGATAAATGGGATGAAATTTATTCATTAGATAACTTAATCAATCCAAAATTTATTACTTCTTAAAAAGGAAAAGTGTTCAAGCGATTTAATTTGTATCTATCATTATTTCTGATCACATTAGCAAAAACAAAAAAAGCCCAATCGTAAGATTGGGCTTTTCTATATAAGTAAGTAATTCTAAATTGAGTTTATATAACGTTTATTTTACTTTATTAAGTACTGCTTTGAAAGCTTCTGGGTGATTCATAGCTAAATCAGCAAGAACTTTACGGTTCAATTCGATTCCGTTAGCTTTTACTTTACCCATGAATTGAGAATAAGACATTCCTTCCAATCTAGCTCCAGCGTTGATACGTTGAATCCATAATGCACGGAAATTTCTTTTATTCACTTTTCTGTCACGGTAAGCGTAGCACATTGCTTTCTCTACCGCGTTCTTAGCAACTGTCCAAACGTTTTTACGTCTGCCAAAGAAACCTTTGGCTTGCTTCATTATTTTTTTTCTTCTTGCTCTTTTAGCAACTGAATTTACCGATCTTGGCATAATTTTATTGTTTTTTTGTAGCAGGCGTCCTGAATTTAATCAAAGGAACTTATGGCCATACTCCAAGGTTATTAAATTTGTTTTAACCTAAAGAAATCTATAAGCTTTAGTCTTAATGCTTAATTCTCAAGACTTGATACTTTTATATTAGATAATTCTTAATTGTTGTTTGATGCTTTTCATATCTGTAGAGTGAACTAGCGCTGAGTGAGTCAAAGCTAATTTACGTTTTTTAGATTTTTTAGTCAAGATATGACTTTTGAAAGCATGCTTTCTTTTAATCTTTCCAGAACCAGTAACTTTGAAACGTTTCTTGGCGCTAGATTTGGTTTTCATTTTAGGCATTTTTTCCTAGTGTTTTAATTTATTATTACTTACTTATATTTTCAAAAGCTTTAGGCTTTAGGCTATAAGCTTTAGGCAAATGTTTAAGAAACTTTTTGCTTAAAGCTTAAAGCTTACTGCTTGCAGCAAATAACTATTTTTTCTTCTTAGGAGCAATAAACATAATCATTCTCTTTCCTTCAAGAACAGGCATTGCTTCAACTTTTCCGTGTTCTTCTAAATCAGTTGCTAATCTTAATAATAAAATTTGCCCTTGATCTTTATAAATAATAGAACGGCCTTTAAAGAATACGAAAGCTTTTAATTTAGCTCCTTCTTTCAAGAATTTTTCAGCATTCTTTCTCTTAAATTCGTAATCATGCTCATCAGTTTGAGGACCAAAACGTATTTCTTTAACTACTACTTGAGTAGATTTAGCTTTCAGTGCCTTATCACGTTTCTTTTGTTCGTAAACAAATTTCTTGTAATCCATTATTTTACAAACTGGTGGCTCTGCATTTGGTGAAATCTCAACTAGATCCAATTCAAATTGATCAGCTAATCTCAAAGCTTCTGCAAGTTTAAAAACTCCAGGCTCTATGTTTTCACCCACAAGTCTTACTTCTTGTACACCGCGAATAAAATTATTTATTCTGTGTGCATCCTTTTTTTCTACGCGAGGTTGGTAACCTCTGTTGCTTCTTATTGCTATGACTTTATAATTTAAGTTAAACTGTAAATACTTTTAATGTTTTTTTGATTTCCTCGTCAACAATTGAAGCAAATTCTTCTATTGTAACGCTGATATTGCCTTTTCCTTCTTGGCCATGACGGCGAATTGAAATGGTTCCGTTTTTCTCTTCTTCCTCACCAACAATCAGCATAAACGGGATTTTTTGCATCTCTGCATCTCTGATTTTCTTCCCAATCGTCTCGCTTCTATTGTCAATTAGGGCGCGAATTTCGTGATTTTCTAGGAGATTTAAAACTTTTTTAGCATAATTTTCATATTTCTCGCTCAAAGACAGTATAATTGCCTGCTCTGGCATTAGCCAAAGTGGGAAATTTCCTGCGGTATGTTCTAGCAAAATAGCAATGAATCTTTCCATGGATCCAAATGGAGCTCTGTGAATCATTACGGGTCTATGTAATTCATTATCAGATCCTTTGTAGGTAAGTTCAAAACGCTCTGGTAAATTGTAATCTACCTGAATCGTTCCCAGTTGCCATTGTCTGCCTAAAGCATCTTTTACCATAAAATCCAGTTTTGGACCATAGAAAGCAGCTTCTCCGTATTCAACAACGGTATTCAATCCTTTATCTGCAGCAGCATTGATGATTGCGTTTTCAGCTTTTTCCCAATTTTCATCAGAACCAATATACTTGTCTCTGTTTACTTGATCTCTCAAGGAAATTTGAGCAGTAAAGTTTTCGAATCCTAATGAACCAAATACATATAGTACCAAGTCGATTACTTTTTTAAACTCTTCATCCAATTGTTCTGGAGTACAAAAAATATGCGCATCATCCTGAGTAAATCCGCGAACACGAGTTAAACCGTGTAATTCACCGCTTTGTTCGTATCTGTAAACGGTTCCAAATTCAGCATAACGCTTTGGTAAATCTTTGTATGACCAAGGTCTTACATTGTAGATTTCACAGTGATGAGGACAGTTCATCGGTTTTAGTAAAAACTCTTCTCCTTCAGCAGGAGTATTGATAGGCTGGAAACTGTCTGCTCCGTATTTTGCATAATGACCAGAAGTTACATATAATTCTTTTTGACCAATATGTGGCGTAACAACTTGCTCGTAACCTGCTTTTTTCTGAGCTTTTTTCAAAAATTGCTCTAATCGATCTCTCAGAGCAGCTCCTTTTGGCAGCCATAACGGCAAGCCTTGGCCAACTTTTTGAGAAAAAGCAAACAATTCCAACTCTTTTCCTAATTTTCTATGGTCGCGGCGTTTCGCTTCTTCCAGTAATTCAAGGTATTCAGTTAAGTCTTTTTGTTTCGGGAACGAAGTTCCGTAAACGCGAGTCAATTGCTTGTTTTTCTCATCACCTCTCCAGTAAGCTCCGGCAACACTCATTATTTTCATTGCTTTGATAATCCCTGTATTGGGAATATGTCCTCCACGACATAAGTCTGTAAAGGTAGAATGATCGCAAAAAGTGATAGTTCCGTCTTCAAGATTAGAAATCAGTTCTGTTTTGTAAACATTGTCTTTGTACATCTCCAATGCTTCCGCTTTAGTAACAGGACGCATTTTAAATTCATGTTTTTCTCTTGAAATTTCAAGCACACGGTCTTCGATTTTCTTAAAGTCGGCCTCAGTAATCTTTTGGTCTTCAAAATCAACATCATAGTAAAAACCATTAGAAATAGCAGGTCCCAGAGTTAGTTTAACTCCAGGGTACATTTCTTCAAGAACTTGAGCCATAACATGTGAAGTTGAATGCCAAAAAGCTTTTTTGCCATCCGCATCATTCCAAGTATATAATGTAAGACTGCCGTCGGTCGTCAGTGGAGTTGATGTTTCAATAGTTGTACCATTAAAAGATGCTGAAATCACATTTCTGGCAAATCCTTCACTGATGCTTTTTGCAACATCCATCGGAGTTACTTCTGGAGCAAACTCTCTAACTGACCCGTCGGGCAAAGTAATCTTAATCATTGTTTTTTATATTTTAAGATTGCAAATATAAAGTATTAACAAAACACATACAATAGGTCTATAAGGTTTGTTATATATATAAGTACAAAATCAAATCGCGAATTATTGCAAAAGAGTAATTCGATTGATTAGGAGCTATTTCCTGCTATCCGTTTCAATCTTGTGTGCCGAACCCCGGC